>NZ_JBSVWB010000029.1:0-78516 GCF_054071795.1 Pseudomonas sp. SDO5271_S396 | reverse complement strand
CAGTCTGCACATCTGGCACTGATATACCGCTATCGCAGGCAAGCCAGCTCCCACATGTTGATTCGGTTTCTTCAGCCAGTTTTTTCCAGTCCTCAATAAACACAAGAAGAGGCAACCCCCATGCACCCTGAATCCTTCACCGGGCGGGCTTCTTTAGTCACGCCTACCAAAAAGCGCTACTTCATCATGGTGCTGTTGTTCATCACCGTGGTGATCAACTACCTCGATCGCAGCAACCTGTCGATTGCCGCCCCGGCGCTGACCAGTGAGCTGGGCATCGACCCGGTGCATGTCGGGCTGATCTTTTCCGCGTTCGGCTGGACCTACGCAGCCATGCAGATTCCCGGCGGCTGGCTGGTGGACCGGGTGCCGCCACGGATTCTCTACACGGCGGCCCTGCTGCTGTGGTCCATCGCGACCGTCATGCTCGGCTTTGCCGCCAGCTTTATCGCCCTGTTCGTACTGCGTATGGCGGTGGGTGCGTTGGAAGCGCCGGCGTACCCGATCAACAGCCGTGTGGTCACCACTTGGTTTCCCGAGCGCGAACGCGCCACGGCGATTGGCGTTTACACCTCCGGGCAGTTCGTCGGGCTGGCGTTTCTCACGCCGGTGCTGGCATGGCTGCAACACGCGTTTGGTTGGCACATGGTGTTTGTCGTCACCGGTGGTGTCGGCATCTTGTGGGCGATCATCTGGTACGCGGTGTACCGTGAGCCGAAGGATTTCAAAGGCGCCAACAGTGCGGAAATCGACCTGATCCGCGAAGGCGGCGGGTTGGTGGATATGCAGGAAAAAGCCGCCAAAGCGCCGTTCAGTTGGGTCGACCTGGGAATTGTGTTGAGCAAGCGCAAGCTCTGGGGCATCTACCTGGGCCAGTTCTGCCTGAACTCCACCCTGTGGTTTTTCCTGACGTGGTTCCCGACCTACCTGGTGAAATATCGCGGCATGGACTTCATCAAGTCCGGCCTGCTGGCATCGCTGCCGTTCCTTGCGGCGTTCGTCGGCGTGCTGTGTTCCGGGATCTTTTCCGACTGGCTGATTCGACGCGGCGCGTCAGTGGGGTTTGCGCGCAAGTTGCCGATCATTGGCGGGCTGCTGATCTCCACGGCAATCATTGGCGCCAACTATGTGGACTCGACGGCGTGGGTGATCGCGTTCCTGGCGGTGGCGTTCTTTGGCAATGGGCTGGCGTCGATCACCTGGTCGCTGGTATCGACCCTGGCACCCGCGCGGTTGCTGGGGCTGACCGGAGGAGTGTTCAACTTCATCGGCAACTTGTCGGCGATCGCTACGCCGATCGTGATCGGCTTTCTGGCCAGCGGTGATTCGTTTGCACCGGCGATTACCTATATTGCGGTGCTGGCGTTGCTGGGGGCGTTGTCCTACGTGTTGCTGGTGGGCAAAGTCGAACGCATTGAGCTCAATGAGTAATTTGTGACGAGCAAGCTTTTTGTGGTGAGCGGGCTTGTCCCGCGCCGGGTGGCGAAGCCGCCCCAACGCGGGCAAGCCCGCTCGTCACCATTTACTTACGTGCGCTGCGCACACCTTCCGACAGAGCCGCGCACAGACTCAACACGCCATCCACCGCCTGCTGATCATTTTTCGCCGTGGCGATGTGGTCGATCAACGCCGAACCCACCACTACGCCGTCAGCCAGACGGGCGATAGCGGCTGCTTGCTCCGGCGTGCGGATACCGAAACCGATGCTGATCGGCAGGTCGGTATGGCGACGCAGGCGAGCCACGGCCTCTTCAACGTGCTCCAGGGTGGCCGAGCCCGCGCCGGTCACGCCGGCCACGGAGACGTAATACACAAAGCCGGAGCTGCCGTTGAGCACGGTAGGCAGGCGCACGTCGTCGGTGGTCGGTGTGGTCAGGCGGATGAAGTCCAGGCCGGCAGCCTGGGCCGGGTCGCACAGCTCGCCGTTATGTTCGGGCGGCATATCGACCACGATCAGGCCGTCCACGCCGGCCGCTTTCGCGTCAGCGATAAACTGCGGCACACCGTATTTGTGGATCGGGTTGAAGTAACCCATCAGCACCAGGGGGGTATCGCTGTTGTCCTGGCGGAACTCGCGGACCATCTGCAGGGTTTTCGCCAGGTTCTGCCGGGCCGTCAACGCTCGGATGTTGGCCAGCTGAATGGCCGGGCCATCGGCCATCGGGTCGGTGAAGGGCATGCCCAGCTCGATCACGTCGGCGCCGGCTGCCGGCAAGCCCTTGAGGATCGCCAGCGAGGTGTCATAGCCGGGGTCGCCGGCGGTGATGAAGGTCACCAGGGCGGCGCGGTTTTGTTCCTTGAGTTGCGCAAAACGGGTTTGCAGGCGGCTCATCAGTGTTTCTCCTGCTGGGACTGTTCCATATGGTGCATGACGGTTTGCATGTCCTTGTCGCCGCGGCCTGAAAGGTTGACCACCATCAGGTGATCCTTCGGCAAGCTCGGCGCGCGTTTGAACACTTCGGCCAGGGCATGGGAGCTTTCCAGCGCCGGGATGATGCCTTCCAGGCGGCAGCACTTATGGAATGCGTCGAGAGCTTCGTCATCGGTGATCGAGGTGTATTGAACGCGGCCGATGTCATGCAACCAGGCGTGTTCCGGGCCGATGCCGGGGTAGTCCAGGCCGGCGGAGATCGAGTGGGCGTCGATGATCTGGCCGTCGTCGTCCTGCAACAGGAAGGTGCGGTTGCCGTGCAGCACGCCCGGGACGCCGCCGTTGAGGCTGGCGGCGTGCTTGCCGGTTTCGATACCGTGACCGGCCGCTTCCACGCCGATGATTTCCACACCGGTGTCATTCAGGAACGGGTGGAACAGGCCCATGGCGTTGGAGCCGCCGCCGATGCATGCCACCAGGCTGTCCGGCAGGCGGCCTTCCTGGGCGTGCAACTGGTCGCGGGTTTCCTTGCCGATCACGGCCTGGAAGTCGCGCACCATCGCAGGGTACGGGTGCGGGCCGGCCACGGTGCCGATCAGGTAGAACGTGCTGTCGACGTTGGTCACCCAGTCGCGCAGGGCTTCGTTCATGGCGTCTTTCAGGGTGCCGGTACCGGCGACCACCGGGATGACTTCAGCGCCGAGCAACTTCATGCGGAACACGTTGGCCTGTTGGCGCTCGATGTCGGTGGTGCCCATGTAGATCACGCATTGCAGGCCAAAACGCGCGGCCACGGTGGCGGTGGCCACGCCGTGCATGCCGGCGCCCGTCTCGGCGATGATGCGTTTCTTGCCCATGCGTCGCGCCAGCAGGATCTGGCCGATGCAGTTGTTGATCTTGTGCGCGCCGGTGTGGTTCAGCTCTTCGCGCTTGAGGTAGATCTTGGCGCCGCCGCAGAACTCGGTCAGGCGTTCGGCAAAGTACAGCGGGCTCGGACGGCCGACGTAGTCGCGCTGGAAGTAAGCCAATTCTTCCTTGAACGCAGGATCTTCCTTGGCCGCTTCGTATTCGCGGGCCAGGTCGAGGATCAACGGCATCAGGGTTTCAGCGACGTAACGGCCGCCAAACGCGCCAAACAGGCCGTTGGCGTCAGGGCCGTTGCGCAGATCGGTCTGGGACTGAGTCATGGAACGCTCCAGGAGAGAGTGGGTGTGAGCAACAATGAGGGTCACTCTACCGCTGACGTTCTACGCTGAAAACCGATAAGATCGCCGCAACCTGTCAGGAAAACTCACAGATGAGCCGAGACCTTCCCCCTCTGAATGCGTTGCGTGCGTTTGAAGCTGCTGCACGTCTTAACAGCGTCAGCCAAGCCGCTGAGCACCTGCATGTGACCCATGGTGCGGTCAGCCGCCAGTTGAAAGTGCTGGAAGAGCACCTGGGCATCAGCTTGTTCGTCAAGGATGGGCGTGGCCTTAAACTCACAGATTCGGGGGTGCGTTTGCGTGATGCCAGCGCCGAGGCCTTTGAGCGGCTGAGGGCGGTGTGTGCCGAGTTGACCCAGGCCAGCGCCGATGCGCCGTTTGTGCTGGGCTGTTCGGGCAGCCTGCTGGCGCGCTGGTTGATCCCGCGCCTGGGCCGTTTGAATGCGGATTTGCCGGACCTGCGCCTGCACCTGTCGGCGGGTGACGGCGATCTGGACCCTAGGCGCCCGGGCCTCGATGCGCTGCTGGTGTTCGCCGAGCCGCCCTGGCCGGCGGATATGCAGGTGTACGCGTTGGCCAGCGAACGTATCGGCCCGGTGATGAGCCCGCGCTTTGCCGGCTACGAGCGTTTGCGCCAGGCGCCTGCGCAGGCCTTGTGTGGCGAAGCGCTGTTGCACACCACCTCGCGCCCGCAGGCCTGGCCGAGTTGGGCGCAGCAACACGGAATCGAGCCCGGCGCACTGAAACACGGCCAGGGGTTCGAGCATTTGTATTATTTGCTGGAGGCGGCGGTTGCCGGATTGGGTATCGCGATTGCGCCACAGCCATTGGTGGCTGAGGACCTGCGCGCGGGTCGACTGGTGGCGCCATGGGGCTTCAGCGAAACCCCGGCGCACCTGGCGTTGTGGCTGCCCAAGCGCGCCGCGGACGGGCGCGCCAGGCAACTGGCGCAGTGGCTCAAGGCTGAGCTACTGCGCGAACCGGTTTAATCGCCGCGTTTGCACAGCAGGTACGCGGCCAACAGGCCCAGTGCACCGACAGCGACACCGGCTGTGGTCCATGGATGCTCCTGGGCATAGTCCCGGGTCGCAACACCGGTCTCACGAATTTTGACTTTGCTTTCTTCGTAGGCATCGCTGATCAGGTGGCGGGAATGCTTGAGGGCATTCTCGGCATTGCTTTTCAGGGCCTTCAGCGTTTTGCGCGACTCATCGGACGCATCGTCCTTGAGGCTCTCAAGGGATTTGAGCAGGCTCGAAATCTCGGCTTCCATGCTTTCCAGCGACGCTTTGCGTAAAGAAGTGTTGGCCATGTGGACTCTCCTGAAGTGATTGAGTGGCATGTGTAGATACCGACTGCGGGCCATTCAGAAAGTGCAGTTAATCTGAACTTTCGGGTAGGAACGGTCGCCAGAAGCACTACGAACATTGACTGCTACGCTTCGTAAACGACCCTTAGGAGAAATGCCATGAGCGATCATCACACCTACAAGAAAGTCGAACTGGTGGGCTCGTCCACTTCCAGCATCGAAGACGCCATCAACAATGCGCTGGCGGAAGCCAACAAGAGCATCAAGCACCTGGAGTGGTTCGAAGTGACCGAAACCCGTGGTCACATCAAGGACGGCAAGGCCGCGCACTTCCAGGTCACGCTGAAGGTGGGATTCCGAATCGCCAGTAGTTGATCCGTTCGGTTGAACTTGCCGACTGGCCGATTGCCATAACCTGCGCTACAACCTTAGGGTGCCGACGCGACCCGCGTCGGCACGCTCTTTTCGATCAGCCCAAGGAAAGTAACGGATGAAGAAGTTCCTGTTAGCGGTAGGTTTGTTGAGCATTGCGGGCACGGCCCTGGCGGCGGGCAAGCCTTGTGAAGAGCTGAAAAGCGAGATTGCGGCGAAAATCGACGCCAAAGGCGCTTCGGGTTATTCGCTGGAAGTGGTGGATAAAGGCGCTGCGGCTGAAGGTTATACAGTGGTCGGTAGCTGTGAAGCCGGCACCAAGGAAATTGCCTACAAGCGCGGTTAATTCCGTGTTGCAGACATAAAAAACCGACGCGATGCGTCGGTTTTTTTTCGCCTGAAGGTTTAGCCCTTCATCAACTGCGCCAGCAGCTCGTAGGAATGAATCCGATCGGCATGCTCGTACAGGTCGCAGGTAAAGATCAGTTCGTCGGCGCCGGTTTGCTCGATCAGCACTTCCAGTTTGGCGCGGATCTTCGCCGGACTGCCCACCATGGCCAGGCCGAGGAAGCTGCCGACAGCGTCTTTTTCATGGGGCAGCCACAAGCCGTCCATGGTTTTCACTGGCGGGCGCTGCACCAGGCTTTGTCCGCGCATCAACGCGAGGATGCGCTGGTACACCGAGGTGGCCAGGTAATCGGCCTGTTCGTCGGTATCGGCGGCCACCAGTGGAATGCCAAGCATCACGTAGGGTTTGTCCAGCACGGCTGAAGGCTTGAAGTGATTGCGGTACACGCGAATCGCTTCATGCATCAGGCGCGGTGCGAAATGTGAGGCGAAGGCGTAGGGCAAACCGCGCTCACCGGCCAGTTGGGCACTGAACAGGCTGGAACCCAGCAGCCAGATCGGTACGTTGGTGCCGGTGCCGGGCACGGCGATCACCCGCTGGTCGGGCGTGCGTGGGCCGAGGTAGGCGGCTAGCTCCGCTACGTCTTCCGGGAAGTCGTCGGCGCTGCCGGAGCGCTCACGGCGCAGGGCGCGGGCGGTCATCTGGTCGGAGCCGGGCGCACGGCCCAGGCCCAGGTCGATACGGCCAGGGTAGAGACTTTCCAGGGTGCCGAACTGTTCAGCGATCACCAGCGGTGCGTGGTTGGGCAGCATCACGCCGCCGGAACCGACGCGAATCGTCGACGTCCCGCCGGCCAGGTAACCCAGCAACACCGACGTGGCCGAGCTGGCGATGCCGTCCATATTGTGGTGTTCAGCCACCCAGAAGCGGGTGTAGCCAAACTTTTCCACATGCTGGGCCAGGTCCAGGGAGTTGCGCAGCGACTGCGCCGGACTGCCGTTGGCGCGCACGGGCACCAGGTCGAGGGTCGAGAACTTTACGTCGGACAGCGATTTCATAAGCCGGCTTCTCCATCAGGTGTGCAGGCTTTTTGGGCGAACCCAAACCTGCCGCTTTATGTGCATGAGCATGCAATGAGGGCATATACCCGAGATTCAAGAGCCAGTATGGAAATTTCCTACTGATTTACTAGGTTTCTCCGACAAGATGAACTTTGACGTGGCGTCTATCCTCAGAACCCTTACTGACGCAAAACCACCGTTCGAGGAGACCGCTATGAGCATCGTTAAAAAAGCATCCGCGCATTGGGAAGGTGACCTGAAGACTGGCCTGGGTTCCATCTCGACAGAGACCGGCGTACTGCGCGAAGCGCCCTACGGCTTCAAGGCGCGTTTCGAGGGTGGCAAGGGCACCAACCCCGAGGAACTGATCGGCGCGGCCCACGCCGGCTGTTTTTCCATGGCATTTTCCATGATCCTCGGCGATGCCGGCCTCAAGGCCGACAGCATCGACACCCAGGCCGAAGTAACGTTGGATCAAGTGGACGGCGGTTTCGCGATTACCGCAGTGCACCTGGTTCTCAAGGCCAAAATCCCCGGGGCCAGCCAGGCGCAGTTCGATGAGTTGAGCAAGAAAGCCAAGGAAGGTTGCCCGGTGTCCAAGGTGTTGAATGCAAAAATCAGCCTGGATGCCACGCTCGTAAGCTAACGCAACAGATCCCCTGTGGGAGCGGGCTTGCTCGCGAATGCGGTGTAACAGTCACAGATTTATTGACTGGCACATCGTATTCGCGAGCAAGCCCGCTCCCGCATTTGGTTGGTGTTAAATCAGAACTCGTGTTTCCTCGATGTGGTCCTATAGGCTATGCAGCCTAGGCGCACACCCGTGCGCAGTGCCTTCAGGGAGCTTCACCTATGAAACGTTTTGCCTTGGCGATCATTTGCGGTGCGTTGGCCACATCGGTTGTGGCCGCGCCAAAGGATTGTGAAGAACTCAGGAAAGAGATCGAGATCAAAATTCAGGCTAACGCGGTGCCGTCCTACACCCTGGAGGTCGTGACCAAGGAAGAAGCCGACAAACATGACGCCGCCATGGTCGTCGGCAGCTGTGAGAACGGTACCAAGGCCATCATTTACCAAAAGAACAACGACTGATCAGAGGCAGTTCACGCTACGCTCTTCCGCCAGCAACTTGCGTGCTGAGTCGTACAGCCGGATATTCGGTGTGAACGCCAGCGAACGCCCCTCCAACACGTAGCGCTGGCCCGCCTGGAAATGGTCGTACTGCAACGTCATGAAGCAAGTGCGATCGCGCGTCTGGTCCAGCCCGCCGATTCCGGTACCGGTGTTGATCTCGAAATCGAAACGCACCATCAGTTCATGGCTGCCAGGCGGCACTTGGAAGAAGCGCCCGTCGTTGAGGTTCTTGCCGTCCAGGCGCTGGGCCATCACCAGTTTGGCGCCTGGCGTTGGGGTGGCGAAATCGACCCAGGCCTGTTGCGGATCGACGGGCGGCAAGGGGGTCGATACGCAAGCGCTGAGAAGCAAAGTGGCGGCGGGAAGCAAGAGCTGACGCATGGCAGGCACTCAACGGAAGGAAAGAATCGAGCCTGTCGCCGATGGCAGCAGACTCCCTATCAGTATAAACACGCCATGCCATGGAAAAATTCCGGGCAGGCGCGATAGTCTGGCGAGCAAATTACCCAGGAGCGGTCGGGGCATGGTCTGGCGTTTTCTTCCCGCAGTGCTGGCCGCGTTGCTCAGCGGCTGTTCCAGCGTAAGTTATTACAGCCAGTTGGCGAGCGGCCAATGGCACTTGTTGCGCGCCCGCGAGCCGGTTTCCCAAGTGATCGCCGACCCTTCCCGCCCGCAACAGTTGCGTGATCATCTGGTGCAAGCCCAGAAAGCCCGCACCTTTGCCAGCGAACACCTGCACCTGCCCGACAACCAGAGTTACAGGTTGTACGCGGACATTGGCCGCCCCTATGTGGTGTGGAATGTGTTTGCCACGCAGGAGTTTTCCTTATCGCCTGAAACCCATTGCTTCCCCATCGCCGGTTGCGTGGCCTATCGCGGCTACTACAACCAGGGTGCCGCCCGTGGCGAAGCGGCGCTGTTGAAACAGCAAGGTCTGGATGTGGCGATTGGCGGGGTCGAGGCCTATTCCACCCTGGGTTGGTTCAATGACCCAATCATGAATTCGATGATGAGCTGGGGCGACGAGCGCCTGGCCACGTTGATCTTTCACGAGCTGGCCCACCAGCGTTTTTATGTGAAGGACGACACCGAGTTCAACGAGTCCTACGCGAATTTTGTCGAGCAGGAAGGTACCCGCCAATGGCGTGCGGCGCGGGGTCTGGCGCCAATCAGCGATACGGCATTGAAGCAGCGTGACCAGTTCATCCGGCTGGTACTCGACACCCGCAAGCGCCTGGAAACGCTGTACGCCCAGCCGTTGGCCGCCGATGCGATGCGCCAGGCCAAAGCCGCAGAGTTCGAGCGCTTGCGCCGTGATTACCGGCAGATGCGTGACAGCCAGTGGTCAGGGGATAAACGTTATGACGGGTGGATCAATCAGCCGCTGAACAATGCGCGGTTGTTGCCGTTCGGGTTGTATGACCAGTGGGTACCGGCTTTTGCGGCGTTGTTTGAGCGGGAAGGTGGGGATTGGGTGAGGTTTTTTGCGGCGGTGGAGAAGATGGGCGGGCTGCCGTCGGAGCAGCGCAAGGCGGCCTTGAAGCAGTTGGAGGGGGGTGGTCTTTAGGGCTCCATCGCAGGCAAGCCAGCTCCCACATTTGACCGAGTTCTACATTTGAAATGGGGTCATCTGTGGGAGCTGGCTTGCCTGCGACAGCAATCTCAAGGCCGCTGCAAAAACGCCCGATGCATCTCATCCAACGTCTCGAAATGCCAGGTCGGCGCCTCGGCACTCAGCTCTTCGAAACTGCCAAACCCATACCCGACCGCCGCCGAATCCAGCCCATTGCTGCGGGCGCCGATCAGGTCGTGCTTGCGGTCCCCAATCATCAGGGTAGTGCTGGGGTCCAGGCCTTCTTCGCGCATCAAGTGGGCGATCAGCTCGACTTTGTTGGTGCGCGTGCCGTCCAGTTCGCTACCGTAGATCACCTTGAAGTGCTTGGCGAAGTCGAAATGCCGGGCAATCTCACGGGCAAATTCCCACGGCTTGGAGGTGGCCACATACAGCTGGCGGCCCTGGCGGTTGAGGTCTTCGAGCAACGGCATCACGCCATCGAACACGCGGTTTTCGTACAGCCCGGTGACCTTGAAACGCTCGCGGTAGAAATTCACCGCTTGCCAGGCGCGGGCTTCGTCGAAGCCATAGAACTGCATGAATGCTTGCAGCAAGGGCGGGCCGATGAAGTGTTCGAGTCTGGTCAGGTCCGGCTCTTCGATACCGAGTTTGCCCAGTGCGTACTGGATCGAACGGGTGATGCCCTCGCGCGGGTCGGTAAGGGTGCCGTCGAGGTCGAACAGCACGGTTTGGTACGGCAGGGTCATTGATCGAATCCTTCAGCCAGGTGCAGGTCTTTGAGCTTCACGTAGTTCGCGGCGCTGTAGGTGAAAAAGGCGCGTTCCTTGTCCGTCAGTTCGCGGATCTGTTTAACCGGGCTGCCGACATACAAAAAACCGCTCTCGAGTTTTTTGCCCGGCGGCACCAGGCTGCCGGCGCCGATGATCACGTCGTCTTCCACCACGGCGCCGTCCATCACGATGCTGCCCATGCCGATCAACACCCGGTTGCCGATACTGCAACCGTGCAGCATGACTTTGTGGGCGACGGTCACGTCGTCGCCGATCAGCAGCGGGAAGCCGTTCGGGTTGAAGGGCCCGGCGTGGGTGATGTGCAGCACGCTGGCGTCCTGCACGCTGGTGCGGGCGCCGATGCGGATGCGGTGCATGTCGCCGCGAATCACGGTCAGCGGCCACACGGAGCTGTCCGCGCCGATTTCGACATCGCCGATCACCACCGCCGAAACATCGACAAAAGCCCCGGCGCCCAGGGTTGGCGTGTGGTTCTGATAGGTGCGAAGGGTCACGATAGCCTCTCTCTCTTTTGCTGATAGCTGCGGTGGGCGTTGATTGTAATTAAGATGGCCCCATCTTTGTTCTTACATGTTTCTTCAGCCAAGGTGTCCACCGTGAGCGCGAACAACCCTCTTCTGCAGTCCTACGACCTGCCGCCGTTCTCGGCGATCCGTGCCGAGCATGTCCAGCCGGCCATCGAACAGATCCTCGCCGACAACCGCGTTGCCATCGCACAGATCCTGCAAAGTCAGGGGAAAAATCCGACGTGGGCCGGTCTGGTCCTGGCCATGGACGAGCTGAATGACCGCCTGGGCGCCGCCTGGAGCCCGGTCAGCCACCTCAACGCCGTGTGCAACAGTGCCGAATTGCGCGAAGCCTACGAAGGCTGCCTGCCGGCGTTGAGCGCCTACTCCACCGAGATGGGCCAGAACCGTGAACTGTTCCAGGCCTTCGAGGCGCTGGCCAACAGCCCGGAAGCGGCTGGTTTCGACGTGGCGCAAAAAACCATCCTGGAACACTCTCTGCGTGATTTCCGCCTGTCGGGTATCGACCTGCCGCCGGAGCAGCAAAAGCGCTACGCCGAAGTGCAGAGCAAGCTCTCCGAACTGGGCAGCAAGTTCTCCAACCAGTTGCTGGACGCCACTCAGGCGTGGACCAAACATGTCACCGATGAGGCCACCCTCGCCGGCCTGACCGATTCGGCCAAGGCGCAAATGGCGGCTGCCGCCAAGGCCAAAAGCCTCGATGGCTGGCTGATCACGTTGGAGTTTCCCAGCTACTACGCGGTGATGACCTACGCCCAGGACCGTGCTCTGCGTGAAGAAGTCTACGCGGCCTACTGCACCCGTGCGTCGGACCAGGGCCCGAATGCCGGTCAGAACGATAACGGCCCGGTGATGGAACAGATACTCGACCTGCGTCAGGAACTGGCCCAGTTACTCGGTTACGCCTCGTTCTCCGAGCTGAGCCTGGCCACCAAGATGGCCGAGTCCAGCGACCAGGTCCTGAGCTTCCTGCGCGACCTGGCCAAGCGTAGCAAGCCGTTTGCCGCCCAGGACCTGCAACAGCTCAAGGCCTACGCCGCCGAACAAGGTTGCGCCGATCTGCAAAGCTGGGACAGTGGTTTCTACGGTGAAAAACTGCGCGAACAGCGCTACAGCGTGTCCCAGGAAGCCCTGCGTGCCTACTTCCCGATCGACAAGGTGCTCAGCGGCCTGTTCGCCATCGTGCAGCGTCTGTACGGCATCGAAATCGCCGAGCAGAAAGGTTTCGACACCTGGCACCCGGATGTCCGTCTGTTTGAGATCAAGGAAAACGGCCAGCATGTGGGCCGCTTCTTCTTCGACCTGTACGCCCGCGCCAACAAGCGTGGCGGCGCCTGGATGGACGGCGCGCGTGACCGTCGTCGCACGGTCGACGGCGTATTGCAGAGCCCGGTGGCCAACCTGGTGTGCAACTTCACACCCGCCGACAGCGGCAAGCCTGCCCTGCTGACCCACGATGAAGTGACCACGCTGTTCCATGAGTTCGGCCACGGTTTGCACCACTTGCTGACCCGCGTCGAGCACGCCGGCGTGTCCGGCATCAACGGTGTGGCCTGGGATGCGGTGGAGTTGCCGAGCCAGTTCATGGAGAACTGGTGCTGGGAGCCGGAAGGCCTGGCGCTGATTTCCGGTCACTATGAAACCGGCGAGCCGCTGCCCCAGGACCTGCTGGAAAAAATGCTTGCGGCGAAGAACTTCCAGTCCGGCCTGATGATGGTGCGTCAGCTGGAGTTCTCGCTGTTCGACTTCGAGCTGCATGCCACCCACGGCGATGGCCGAAGCGTGGCCCAGGTGCTCGAAGGCGTGCGTGATGAGGTCTCGGTGATGCGTCCGCCGGCCTACAACCGTTTCCCCAACAGCTTTGCGCACATCTTTGCTGGCGGTTATGCAGCGGGGTACTACAGCTACAAGTGGGCCGAAGTGTTGTCGGCGGACGCCTTCTCCAAGTTCGAGGAAGACGGCGTGCTCAACGCCGAGACCGGTCGCGCCTTCCGCGAAGCCATCCTGGCGCGCGGCGGTTCCCAGGAGCCGATGGTGCTGTTCGTCGATTTCCGCGGACGTGCGCCGTCGATTGACGCACTCTTGCGCCACAGCGGCCTGAGTGAGGACGCGGCAGCATGAGTGAAGGGCCTGTGATTACCAAGAAGCAATTCATCGCCGGGGCGGTCTGCCCGGCGTGCAGTGAGCCGGACAAGTTGAAGATGTGGACCGAAGACAACGTGCCGCATCGCGAGTGCGTGGCCTGTGGTTACACCGATACCCTGAATGATCAGGGTTTGTCGGTGCCCAAGGAGCTGGGCACGCGGGTCAACATGTCGGCGCTGAAAGCGCCGGCCGACCCCAAGGTTCAGGCGGTGCAGTTCTTCCCGAATCCGAAGCTCAAAAAAGACTGAGTTGTTCGGCGTCCTGTCGGGGGACGAGCACCCGCTCGTTTCCCGGCACTGATTCAACACGGCTGTTGCCGGCCGCGTTGAGCCAACTGTTCATCGAGCACAATGCAAAGGCACTGGTGCTGCAATCGCCCTTGGCGAATGCGAGGCGCAATTTGTCGACATTGGCTTTCATCATGTAGCGAACCCCGTCCTTGAAGCCGCTGCTGGCGCCAAAGCCGCCCAGGGTCATTTCATCCAGCGCTTCCTCCTTGCTCCACCCCTGAACCACTACGCGATACATCGCCGCCATCAAGCCGGTACGGTCCGAGCCGTGTTTGCAGTGCATCAGCACCGGGCCTTGGGTTTGTGCTTCCTGAATCGCCCTGAGTGCTGCGAGTACGTCGGCGTCATCCACGTGGTTTGTGCGATAAGACAACTGCACTTGTCGGATACCGGGCGTCTTCAGCCAGGCCGAATCGGATTCCGGGAGGAAGTTGATGACCGTGGCGATCCTGAGCTTTTCCAGCAACGGCAACGCGTCGCTGTCCGGTAGCGCGCTGCGATAAAGCGTGGGCGTCATCTGGTGCAGGTTGTACTGGCGGCTCACCGGTTGTGCCCATTCCGCCGAGCGGATCGAGGTGTCGTCATCCGCTTGGGCACAGGGCGCACTGAACAGTGCCACCAAGGTCAGGCCGAGGGCGGGCATCAGCGGGTGTTTGAACATAGGGGGCGTGACCGTGTGAGAGCGTGGGCGATGGGTGCCCAGACTCGTCTACATGGGGTCAAGGGGGTGTGAGGTGGGCGTCAAAGAATTGTGAAGCAGGACGTAAAAGCACGGGCCGCCAGACGGCACTGGTCAGATGCCGTCTGGATCGATACTGTATATAAAAACAGTATCGAGGCGTTCCCATGTCGACTCCGTTGCCGCCCCGTGGTCGGGGCACGGCCACCAATCTGCACAATCGTTTTGCGCCGACGGTCAGCGTGGTCGAGGACGACGGCTGGTTTCAGGAAGTGCCACCGACTCAAGGCACTGAAGTGCGTATCGAAACGGCCAGGACCATCATCACCCGCAACAACTCGCCGGACTTGCCCTTCGACCGCTCGATCAACCCTTATCGCGGCTGTGAGCACGGTTGTATCTACTGCTATGCGCGGCCCAGCCATGCCTATTGGGACCTGTCGCCGGGGCTGGACTTCGAAACCAAACTGATCGCCAAGAGCAACGCCGCCGACGTGCTGGAGCAACAGCTGTCGAAGCCGGGGTACGTATGTGCGCCGATCAACCTGGGTTCCAATACCGACCCGTACCAGCCTATCGAGCGCGAGTACGCCATCACCCGGCAAACCCTCCAGGTGTTGCTGCGTTATCGGCACCCGGTGACGATTATCACCAAGGGCTCGCTGATCTTGCGCGATCTCGATCTGCTGACCGAGCTGGCGCGCCAGCGCCTGGTGGCGGTGATGATCAGTCTCACCAGCCTGGACGATGAGCTCAAGCGCATCCTGGAGCCCCGCACGGCAGCGCCCAAGGCGCGATTGCGGGCGATTCGGGTGATGCGAGAGGCCGGAATCCCGGTGGGGGTGCTGTGTTCGCCGATGATCCCGATGATCAACGACAGCGAGCTGGAAAGCCTGTTGGCTGAGGCCCACGCCGCCGGAGCGCAGAGTGCGGCCTACATGATGCTGCGCCTGCCGTTGGAAGTGGCACCGTTGTTCGAAGAATGGTTGGCGGCGCATTACCCGCAGCGTGCGGCCCATGTGATGAGCCTGGTGCGCCAGGTGCGCGGTGGTGAGGTGTACGACAGCCGTTTCGGCGTGCGCATGCGCGGTGAGGGGCCGTTCGCTGACCTGTTGGCCCAGCGTTTCAGCAAGGCGATCAAGCGATTGGGGTTGAATCGAAGGGAAGGCTTCAACCTGGATTGTTCGGCGTTTTGTCCGCCAGGCAGGCAGATGGCATTGTTGTAGACTGAATGGGTAAACGCAGTGTTTTCATTGAGATGATTGCGTTTTGATATCGCTGAAACTCGCGGTCTAGAGCGGTTAATTCAGTTTGAGTTAAGTTTCCAGGGTTACCTTCTTCAGCGAATGACTGATAAGTCGGCGGTCTGGCCTGTACAGTTTTACAACTGACCCTTTGGCCGGTGTCGAGCTGACCTGAAAACTACCCTGTATTAATCAAGAGAACGAATCATGAGTGACAAGGATAAACAGCCTTCGGCTGCGTCGGCCTCAGCCCCCCAAGTGGCAGAAACTGCCGATGCAGCGCTGAAGCATATCGTTGACGGCTTTTTGCATTTCCATCACGACGTCTTCCCCCAACAGGAAGAACTCTTCAAGAAACTCGCCACGGCCCAGAGCCCGCGGGCAATGTTCATCACCTGTGCCGATTCGCGCATCGTGCCCGAGCTGATCACCCAGAGTTCGCCCGGCGACCTGTTCGTGACCCGCAACGTCGGCAACGTGGTTCCGCCCTACGGGCAGATGAACGGTGGTGTGTCCACGGCGATCGAGTACGCGGTACTGGCCTTGGGCGTGCAGCACATCATCGTGTGCGGTCACTCCGATTGCGGCGCCATGCGCGCAGTACTCAACCCCCAGAGCCTCGAGAAGATGCCGACGGTCAAGGCCTGGCTGCGGCATGCCGAGGTCGCCAAGACCATGGTCCACGACAACTGCGACTGTGCCAACGAAGGCGAGAGCATGCAGGTGCTGACCGAAGAAAACGTCATCGCCCAGCTGCAACATTTGCGCACCCACCCTTCCGTGGCTTCGCGCATGGCCAGCGGTCATTTGTATATCCATGGCTGGATCTACAACATCGAGACCAGCGAAATCCGCGCCTACGATGCGGACCAGTCGAAGTTCCGTTCGCTGGCCGGCGACGGGCCGATCCCTTCCGCGACGCCTAAAGCGCGCTTCTAAAACACTTCCCTGCCGGGTAACGCGATGGCTGCCATTCGAGCAGCCAGGCGTTGCCACGCCCGGCGAATGCCTCGGGAGAGTCATTATGCGTGCTGCTCAATTGAAAGCTGTATTGCCACGTGAGCTGCTCGCGTCCGTGGTGGTGTTTCTGGTCGCCTTGCCCTTGTGCATGGGCATTGCGATCGCTTCCGGCATGCCGCCGGCCAAAGGCCTGATCACCGGGATCATCGGTGGCCTGGTGGTGGGCTGGCTGGCGGGTTCGCCGCTGCAGGTCAGTGGCCCGGCGGCGGGCCTGGCGGTGTTGGTATTCGAACTGGTGCGTCAACACGGCATGCTGATGCTCGGGCCGATTCTGCTGCTGGCCGGGTTCCTGCAACTGGTAGCCGGACGCATGCGCCTGGGCTGCTGGTTCCGCGTCACGGCGCCTGCCGTGGTGTACGGCATGTTGGCAGGGATTGGCGTGCTGATTGTGCTGTCCCAGGTTCACGTGATGCTCGATGGCGCGCCCAAGCCGTCGGGACTGGATAACCTGACGGGCTTCCCGGCGGCGCTGGCCGATGCGATGCCGACCCTGGGCGGCGGTCTGGGCTGGCAGGCGGGTTTGCTCGGGTTGTCGACGATGCTGGTCATGTACGCCTGGGACAAGCTCCGCCCGCAGAAGCTGCGCTTCGTGCCGGGTGCCTTGTTGGGCGTGGGCCTGACCACACTGGTCAGCCTGATGCTGGCGTTGCAGGTCAAGCGTGTGGAAGTCCCCGCGAACCTGGCCGATGCCATCGACTGGCTGCGCCCCAGTGACCTGCTGAACCTGGCGGATCCACAGCTGTTGATCGCCGCATTCGCCGTAGCGTTTATCGCCAGTGCCGAAACCTTGCTGTCCGCAGCCGCGGTCGATCGCATGCACAACGGCCAACGTTCGGACTTCGACAAAGAATTGTCTGCACAGGGCGTAGGCAACATGCTGTGCGGTCTCGTCGGCGCCCTGCCGATGACCGGCGTGATCGTGCGCAGCTCGGCCAACGTCCAGGCCGGCGCCACCACGCGTTTTTCGACGATGTTCCACGGGTTGTGGCTGCTGGCGTTCGTGCTGTTGCTGTCGAGCGTGCTGCAAAGCATCCCGGTGGCGAGCCTGGCGGGCGTGCTGGTGTACACCGGTATCAAGCTGGTGGACATCAAAGCGTTCAAGGCGCTGGGACGCTATGGACGGATGCCGATGTTCACCTATGCGGCCACGGCCTTGGCGATTGTCTTCACCGACCTGCTGACTGGCGTGCTGGTGGGCTTCGGGCTGACATTGCTCAAACTGGCCTTCAAGGCCTCACGGTTGAAGGTCAGCCTGATCGACCTGCCGAAGAGCGGCGAGATGGAGCTGCGCCTGACCGGTGCCGCGACCTTTCTGAAAGTGCCGGCGTTGACCCAGGTGTTGTCGACGGTGCCGGAAGGAACAACCGTGCATGTACCGCTCAATAACCTGAGTTACATCGACCATTCCTGCCTTGAGTTGTTGGAGGAATGGGGCCGGGCAAATGCGGCCAAGGGCTCGAAGCTGGTGATCGAGACGCGTGGGTTGAAGCGCCGGCTGGAAGGCCGGGTCCGGACGACGACGGGGATAGGTTCGGCGGCAGTCTGACCACCCAATAACAATGTGGGAGCAGGCTTGCTCGCGAATGCACAGTGTCAGTCACTGAAAATTGACTGATCCTCCACCTTCGCGAGCAAGCCCGCCCCCACATTTGATCTTTATCGGTTTTGAGATTTAAGCCGGTTGATCCAGCGCCAGCTCAACACCCAGCTGGCGCGACAGGCATGGCCAGCGTTTCCACGCGGCTTCCGTGTCCGGGCTCTTGAGGGTTTCGCGGTAGGCTTCGACCGATTCCAGCGCAAAGCTGTCTTCGTTGAGCATTTCGTCGACCGCCAGATGCACGGCTTCATCGAGCTTGTTGGCGAATTCCTCACCGATCAGTTGGTGGGCAATCAAGTTGGCCACGGTGGTGTCCGCCGGGATCAACGGTTGGCCAAAGTGCTTGATATACAGATCGTTGACTTCCTCCACCAGGCGATGAGCCAGGTAGGCCTCGTCCAGCAGGCCGTCGAGGCCTTCATGGCCAGCCAGGATCGCCGGCGGTTGCAGGAAGAAATGCTCGGCGATCTTCAGCACCGGTTTGATCTGGCTTTCGATGCCGGCCTCGCGGGCCACGTCGTTGGCGGCATCGAGCAGGTCGGGGACCAGGTCGATGTAGGCCGTGACAAAGCGGGTCATGACAATGTTGCGATCACCGTCAGCCAGGGAGATGGCCGAATGCAGGTGCGGCAATTGGTTTTCCAGTTGCTGGGCAAGCTGGCCCGTGTTGGCTTCGTGTTGATGGGCACGGGAAATCTGCTCGCGCAATGCGGCGGTGTTCATGAAAGCTCCAGTGATGCAGGCGTAGGAATAGGGAGAGCATAAGGTAGCTCGTTTGTACGAGCCCCTAAGACGCATTTGTCATAATTATTTCACGGTTATGCGTGGCGGTTATATCGAATTGCCATCGTTCGTCGGAAAAACGATTCCGCTCCCGGATCTATTGGGTTTCGTCGATCATTTTCGCTCATTTTCCCCTACACATTGCGGGGTTGCAGACCCTGTCTATACTCGGATTTGTACGCAATTAGCTGATGACGCCAGACTGCATGAGCAGGTGAGGCTAAGCGGTTGTAAAGCAGTATGGAAGCCGCTCCCTTCGACGCAGGTGCAAACCGGCGGGATAACAAGAACGATAAGGGGAACCCGCAATGACGCGACATCCACACGTTTGGATGGGCCTTCTGTTGTGGTCGATATTCGGCCAGGCGCACGCCGCCTGGACCACGAATATGGCGCCAGGGGCAACCGAGGTCAGTCACGCCGTGTTCGACCTGCACATGACCATTTTCTGGATCTGTGTAGTGATCGGCATTGTCGTGTTTGGCGCGATGTTCTGGTCGATGATCATCCACCGCCGGTCCACGGGCCAGGTCGCGGCCAAGTTCCACGAGAGCACCACCGTGGAAATCCTCTGGACCGTAGTGCCCTTGCTCATCCTCATCGCGATGGCCATCCCGGCGACCAGGACACTGATCAATATCTACGACAGCAGTGAGTCGGATATCGATATCCAGGTCACCGGCTATCAGTGGAAGTGGCATTACAAATACCTGGGCCAGGACGTGGAGTTCTTCAGCAACCTGGCCACACCCGCCGAACAGATTCACAACCAGGCCACCAAAGGGGAGCACTACCTGCTGGAAGTCGACCAGCCGCTGGTGCTGCCGGTGGGCGCCAAGGTGCGTTTCCTGGTGACGGCCGCAGACGTGATCCATTCCTGGTGGGTGCCGGCCTTTGCGGTCAAGCGCGACGCCATCCCCGGCTTCGTCAACGAGGCCTGGACCCGCGTCGAGAAGCCGGGCATCTACCGTGGCCAGTGCGCCGAGTTGTGTGGCAAGGACCACGGTTTCATGCCGATTGTGGTCGAGGTCAAGTCCAAGGCCGACTACGACACCTGGCTTGGCGAGCGTAAGGAAGAAGCGGCCAAGCTCAAGGAACTGACGTCCAAAGAGTGGACCCTGGAAGAGCTGGTGGCGCGTGGCGACAAGGTCTATCACACCACCTGTGTGGCCTGTCACCAGGCCGAAGGCCAGGGCCTGCCGCCGATGTTCCCGGCACTCAAGGGCTCGAAAATCGCCACCGGCCCCGCGGCTGATCACCTGAGCCTCGTCTACCACGGCAAGCCTGGCACCGCGATGGCGGCGTTCGGCAAGCAGCTCTCGGAAGTGGACATTGCCGCCGTAGTGACCTATGAGCGGAATGCCTGGGGCAATAACAAAGGCGACATGGTCACGCCGAAAGACGTGCTGGCCATCAAGCAGGCGGAAAGCAAATGACCTATTCCACGGCGTTTACCTCCACCCGCCCCGCCCACTCGCTTGCAGGAGAACGGCCATGAGCGCTGTGATCGATGACCATGGTCACGCTGACCATGCCCATGGCCCCGCCAAGGGGCTGATGCGCTGGGTGCTGACCACCAACCACAAAGACATCGGCACCATGTACCTGTGGTTCGCCTTCGCGATGTTCCTGCTCGGCGGCTCGTTCGCCATGGTGATCCGGGCCGAGTTGTTCCAGCCGGGCCTGCAAATCGTCGAGCCGGCATTCTTCAACCAGATGACCACCATGCACGGCCTGATCATGGTGTTCGGTGCGGTGATGCCAGCCTTCGTCGGCTTGGCCAACTGGATGATCCCGCTGATGATCGGCGCGCCCGACATGGCCCTGCCGCGCATGAACAACTTCAGCTTCTGGCTGTTGCCGGCGGCGTTCCTGCTGTTGGTGTCCACGTTGTTCACGCCGGGCGGCGGGCCGAATTTCGGCTGGACCTTCTACGCGCCGCTGTCCACTACCTACGCGCCGGAAAGCGTGACCTTCTTCATCTTCGCCATCCACCTGATGGGCATCAGCTCGATCATGGGCGCGATCAACGTGGTCGCCACCATCCTCAATCTGCGCGCGCCAGGCATGACGTTGATGAAAATGCCGCTGTTCGTCTGGACCTGGCTGATCACCGCCTTCCTGCTGATCGCGGTAATGCCGGTGCTGGCGGGCTGCGTGACCATGATGTTGATGGATATCCACTTCGGCACCAGCTTCTTCAGCGCGGCCGGTGGCGGTGACCCGGTGCTGTTCCAGCACGTGTTCTGGTTTTTCGGCCACCCCGAGGTGTACATCATGATCCTGCCGGCCTTCGGTGCCGTCAGCTCGATCATCCCGACCTTCTCACGCAAGCCGCTGTTCGGTTACACCTCCATGGTCTACGCCACGGCGAGTATCGCGTTCCTTTCATTCATCGTGTGGGCGCACCACATGTTCGTGGTGGGCATTCCGCTGGTGGGCGAACTGTTCTTCATGTACGCCACCTTGCTGATTGCCGTGCCCACCGGGGTGAAGGTGTTCAACTGGGTCAGCACCATGTGGCAGGGCTCGCTGACGTTCGAGACGCCGATGCTGTTCGCGGTGGCCTTTGTGATCCTGTTTACCATCGGTGGTTTTTCCGGGCTGATGCTGGCGATTGCGCCGGCGGACTTCCAGTACCACGACACCTACTTCGTGGTTGCGCATTTCCATTACGTACTGGTGCCTGGGGCGATCTTCGGCATCTTCGCTTCGGCCTACTACTGGCTGCCGAAATGGACCGGCCACATGTACGACGAAACCCTGGGCAAGCTGCATTTCTGGCTGTCTTTCGTGGGCATGAACATGGCGTTCTTCCCGATGCACTTTGTGGGGTTGGCCGGCATGCCGCGCCGGGTGCCGGACTACAACCTGCAGTTCGCCGACTTCAACATGGTCTCGTCCATCGGCGCCTTCATGTTCGGTGCTACGCAGATTTTCTTCCTGTTTATCGTGATCAAGTGCATCAAGGGCGGCAAGCCGGCGCCGGCCAAGCCGTGGGACGGTGCCGAAGGCCTGGAGTGGAGCATCCCCTCGCCTGCGCCGTATCACACCTTCACCACGCCGCCGGAGGTCAAATGAACACCTTGGCGCAGGCCAGCTCGGTCCCCTGTGGGAGCTGGCTTGCCTGCGATGACGGCCTGACAGTCGGTAAATATGGCGCCTCTTCCACCGCTATCGCAGGCAAGCCAGCTCCCACAGGACGTCAAAGACAAGGTGATCGCCATGGCTGAATCCGTGCCGATCAAGCGCCTGGTCACTCGCCTGCTGATCCTGGTAGTGGCGATGTTCGCGTTCGGCTTTGCCCTGGTGCCGATCTACGACGTGATGTGCAAGGCATTCGGCATCAACGGCAAGACCGCCGGGCAATACGAGGGCGAGCAGATCGTCGACCCTTCGCGCCAGGTACGGGTGCAGTTCTTGTCCACCAATGCCATCGACATGGTCTGGGATTTTTATGCCAAGGCGGACGAAGTGGTGGTCAACCCGGGTGCGGTCACCGAGATGCTTTTCGTGGCCTACAACCCCACCGACAAACCGATGACGGCCCAGGCTGTGCCAAGTATTTCCCCGGCTGAAGCGGCGATGTACTTCCACAAGACCGAGTGCTTTTGCTTTACCCAGCAAGTGTTGCAGCCAGGCCAGCGCATCGAGATGCCGGTGCGCTTCATCGTCGACCGCGACATGCCCAAGGATGTGAAGCATCTGACCCTGGCGTACACGCTGTTTGACATCACTGCGCGCCAGCCGCCGGTGGCTGCCCATACGGGCGGCTAGCTACTGTTTGCCCCCTCAATCAGGAGAGCGAATACATGTCGTCTCATGATACGTACTACGTACCAGCGCAAAGCAAGTGGCCAATAATTGCGACGTTTGGCCTGTTGATCACCGTGTACGGCCTGGGCGTGTGGTTCAACGACCTCAAGGCGGCGCGTCCGGAGTCCCACGGACCGTGGATCTTTTTCGTCGGCGGGCTGCTGGTGGCCTACATGCTGTTTGGCTGGTTCGGCGCGGTGATCAAGGAAAGTCGCGCCGGGCTGTACAGCCCGCAGATGGACCGCTCGTTCCGCTGGGGCATGTCGTGGTTCATCTTTTCCGAAGTGATGTTTTTCATCGCGTTCTTCGGTGCGCTGTTTTATGTGCGGCATATGTCCGGCCCGTGGCTGGGAGGCGAAGGCCATAAAGGCATCGCGCACATGCTGTGGCCGAATTTCGAGTTCGCCTGGCCGCTGCTGAACAACCCTGATCCGAAAATGTACCCGGCGCCGGAGGGCACCATCAGCCCGTGGGGGCTGCCGCTGGTCAATACCATCCTGCTGGTGAGTTCCAGTGTGACCATCACCATTGCCCACCACGCCCTGCGCAAAGGGCATCGCGGCGCGCTGAAACTCTGGCTGGCGATCACGGTGCTGCTGGGCCTGGCGTTTCTCGGCTTCCAGGCCGAGGAATATATCCACGCCTACAAAGAGCTGGGGCTGACCCTGGGTTCAGGTGTGTACGGCGCGACGTTCTTCATGCTCACGGGGTTCCACGGCGCCCACGTGACCATCGGCACGCTCATTCTGTTCGTAATGCTGATGCGCATCCTCAAGGGGCACTTCAATGCCGAGCATCAATTCGGTTTCGAGGCGGCCAGTTGGTATTGGCACTTTGTGGATGTGGTGTGGATCGGCCTGTTCTTCTTCGTTTATGTGCTGTGAAGCGCCTCACCAGGGGGCGTGAGAAACCAGCTGGCCGCTGAAAAAGCCCCAGGTGATCAGCGCCAGGGTGATTACGGCCAGCACCACGCGAACGGTCAGGGCATTGACGAGGCGGTTGGATTGGCCCCCGTCCTTGACCAGGAAGAACAAGCCGCTGAACAGGCTCGCGACGGTCGCGATCAGCATCAGGGCAATGGCGGCTTTGAGCATGGTCGGGTTCCTGGCGTTGGGCATTGAGGGAGAGGGGGCGGGCAATGAAAACAAGTATAGCCAGCGCCATGAAAGGTTTTCGTCCAGGCATCGCGCCGACCCTGGTGGTGATGGTTCTGCTGCCGTTGATGGTGGGCCTGGGTTTCTGGCAATTGTCGCGCGGGCATGAAAAGCAGCTGCTGGTGGACAGTTACGTCGAGCGCCGCGCGGCCGAGCCGATCAGCAGCGCGCAGCTCGGTGAAATGACGGACCCGGCCTTTCGCCGCGTGCATCTGCGCGGTCAACTGGATGCCGAACACAGCGTGTTTCTGGATAACCGCATGCGCGACGGCAAGGCTGGCGTCGAGCTGTTGCAGCCGTTCCATGACCAGGCCAGCGGCCTGTGGTTGTTGCTCAATCGCGGCTGGCTGCCCTGGCCCGACCGGCGTACGCCGCCGGTGTTCAGCACGCCTGAACAAGCCTTGAACCTGGACGCCTGGGTGTACGTCGCGCCGGGTGAAACTTTCCAATTGCATGCCGACCCCGCTGGCGGGCAATGGCCGCGTCTGCTGACCGCGCTGCACCCCGCCACGCTTTGGGCCGACCTGGGCCGCAGCGGTTTTGCCTACGAGCTGCGTGCCGAGGCTGGCCCGGGCACGTATGAAACCACCTGGCCAATCGTTGCCATGGGGCCGGAAAAACACCTGGCCTACGCGGTGCAATGGTTCGCCATGGCGTTGGCCTTGCTGGCGCTGTACCTCTACCTCGGATGGCACCCTACAAAAAAGGAGAAGCACCATGGGAGCAGCCATGAATCCACCCAGCATGTCTGACGCACCGGCGACGCCCGACCGGCGCAAGGGGCGCTGGCAGCTGATCCTTATCCTGCTGATGGTGATCGGGCCGATGGCGTTGGCCACCTTCATGTACAAGCTGCAATTCTGGGTGCCGGACAGTCGCAGCTACCACGGCGAGATGATCGGCAACGGCCAGTCCCGCGCCGACATTGGCGTGCAGGCCGATGAGCAGCGCTGGCAACTGCTGGTCACCGCGCCTGTTGCGTGCGCTGCCGATTGCCAACAGTTGGTGTACCTCGCACGCCAACTGCAGATCAGCCTGGGCCGTGATGCCTCCCGCGCCAGCCACGCACTGGCCAGCGCCCAGCCGGTAAGCGCGGAGTACGAGGCCAAGCTGAAAGTCGAATACCCGCAACTGCAACGCTACCCGCTGGACCTGTCGACCTTTACCAGGGACGCCGCCGCACCGGGCGACGCGCAACTGTGGATCGTCGACCCCCACGGCAACCTGGTGCTGCGCTACGACGCCAAGGTCAAGGGCAAGGACCTGCTCAACGATCTGCGCCATCTGCTGAAACTGTCGAATATCGGATAAGGGCTTCGTCATGGCCAAACCTGGATTTCGCCTCGCGTTGTTCGCCACCTTGCTGGCACTGATTGTGGTGCTGCTCGGTGCCTATACCCGCCTGACTCACGCGGGCCTTGGCTGCCCGGATTGGCCGGGTTGCTATGGCTTTATCAGTGTGCCCAAGACCGAAGCTCAATTGGCCCATGCCGAGCTGCATTTCCCGGATACGCCGGTGGAGGCCGACAAGGGCTGGGCCGAAATGACCCATCGCTATTTTGCCGGCACCTTGGGAGTGCTGATCGTGTTGCTGGCGGCGCGTTCCTGGAGCCATCGACGTGACCCGGGCCAACCGGTGAAGCTGCCCTTGTTCGTGCTGGCGGTAGTGTTTGCCCAGGCTGCGTTCGGCATGTGGACGGTGACGCTGAAGCTGTGGCCGCAGGTGGTGACCGGGCATTTATTGGGCGGTTTTGCCACCTTGAGCCTGCTGTTTCTGTTGACCCTGCGCTTGTCCGGCGTGCTGCCCGCGTTGATCGTGCCCAAGCGCCTGCAGTATTGGGCAACGGCCGGCCTGGTGCTGGTGATTGGCCAGATTGCGTTGGGTGGCTGGGTCAGCTCCAACTATGCGGCGGTGGCCTGTATCGACCTGCCAACATGCCATGGCGAATGGTGGCCGGCGGCGGACTTTGCCAATGGCTTTCACCTCACCCAGCATATCGGCCCCAACTACCTGGGCGGACAGTTGGACAGTGAGGCGCGCACCGCCATCCACCTGACCCACCGCGTCGGCGCGGTCGTCGTCAGCCTGGTGTTGCTCGGCCTGGCCTGGCAACTGCGCCTCACGGGAATGACGCGCCTGGCAGGCCTGTTGTTGATAGCCCTGGCGGCGCAAATCAGCCTGGGCTTGAGCAACGTGTATTTCCACCTGCCGCTGCCGGTGGCGGTCGGGCATAACGCCGGTGGCGCGGCGCTGCTGTTGACCCTGGTGCTGGTCAACTATCACGCACGGACCAGCCTGGTCCGGGTGCGTCATCAACAGCCGTTCGGTTGGCGCTTCATTCCGCGCAAACACGTTTCGAGCCTCATCACCCTCAAAGGAGAGATGCCATGGCGACCTTGATCGGCGCGCGCCGCGACCAGGCGATCTGGCGTGACTACCTGGAGCTGACCAAGCCGAAAGTGGTGGTGCTGATGCTCATCACCTCTTTGGTGGGCATGTTTCTCGCCACGCGCGCCGGGGTGCCGTGGACGGTGCTGGTGTTCGGCAATCTCGGTATTGCCCTGTGTGCGGGCGGTGCAGCGGCGGTGAACCATGTGGTGGACCGGCGGATCGATGCGGTGATGGCGCGCACCCACAAGCGGCCGCTGGCCCAGGGGCGGGTGTCGCCGTTGGCGGCGCTGGCGTTCGCCTTGTTGCTGGCGGTGGCCGGGCTGGCGCTGCTGCTGGCGTTCACCAACGCCCTAGCGGCATGGCTGACATTAGCGTCGCTGCTCGGGTACGCGGTGATCTACACCGGCTTTCTCAAGCGCGCGACCCCGCAGAACATCGTGATCGGCGGCCTGGCCGGTGCCGCACCGCCCTTGTTGGGATGGGTGGCGGTCACCGGACATGTCAGTGCCGAGCCCCTGTTGCTGGTGCTGATCATCTTCGCCTGGACGCCGCCGCACTTCTGGGCGCTGGCCATTCATCGCAAGGAGGAATACGCCAAGGTCGACATCCCCATGCTGCCGGTTACCCACGGCGAGCATTACACCAAGGTGCATATCCTGCTTTATACCTTTGCCCTGTTGGCGGTGAGCCTGATGCCTTATGTGATCCACATGAGCGGCCTGCTCTACCTGGCCTGTGCGCTGGCATTGGGCGGACGCTTTCTGCAATGGGCCTGGGTGTTGTACCGTGGCGGTCGGCCGCACGCGGCGATCAACACCTTCAAGTACTCTATCTGGTACCTGCTGCTGCTGTTCATTGCCCTGCTCGTAGACCACTACTTACTGTTGAACCTATGACTCGAACTCAAAAAACCGTCTTCATCCTGGTGGCCATCGTCGCGCTGATCATGGGCCTGACCGTCAACAAAGTACTCTCGGGCAAGGGGCAAGGCGACCCCACCGCGCTGATCGACGCCGGCATCATCCTGCTGCCGCAAAGCCGCCAATTGCCGCCGGTGACGATGACCAATCAGGACGGCCAGCCGGTGCAGGTCAACGAGTTGAAGGGTAAGTGGAGCCTGCTGTTCTTCGGCTACACCTTCTGTCCGGATATCTGCCCCACTACCCTCGCCCAACTGCGCCAGATCAAGAGCGAGCTGCCCAAGGACGCTGTAGACAAGTTGCAGGTGATCCTGGTCAGCGTCGACCCGCACCGCGATACGCCGACCCAGCTCAAGCAATACCTGGGCTATTTCGACCCGCAATTCCAGGGCCTTGCCGGCGCGAATGTGGAGGAGGTGCAGAAGGTGTCGAATGCAGTGAGCATTCCGTTCATTCCGGCGGACACCAGCAAGCCGAACTACACCGTCGACCACAGCGGCAACCTGGCGTTGATCGGGCCGGACGGGACGCAGCGCGGCTTTATTCGTGCGCCGTTGAATAACCAGAAGTTGGTGGCGCAGTTGCCGGTGTTGTTGAAGCGTCAATAACAGGCAACGCAAAACAAGTGTGGGAGCGGGCTTGCTCGCGAATGCGGTGTATCAGTCACGAATGTATCGACTGACACTCTGCATTCGCGAGCAAGCCCGCTCCCACATTTTTTGATCTTCGGTGTTACAAAGATCGGTCGAGATCAGAACGCTGGCTTGATCGCGCCTTTGTACTTCTCTTCGATGAATTTCTTCACTTCAGGCGTGTGCAGGGCGGCTACCAGCTTCTTCACGGCGTCCGAATCCTTGTTGTCTTCGCGGGTCACCAGAATGTTCACGTAAGGCGAGTCGCTGCCTTCGATGACCAGTGCGTCCTTGGAAGGATCCAGCTTGGCTTCCAGGGCATAGTTGGTGTTGATCAGCGCCAGGTCGACCTGGGTCAGCACGCGCGGCAGGGTGGCGGCTTCCAGTTCGCGGAACTTCAGGCCTTTAGGGTTGGCGGTGATGTCCTTGATGGTCGACAGGATGTTGCTCGGGTCCTTCAGGGTGATCACACCGTTCTTGGCCAGCAGCAACAGCGCACGGCCACCGTTGGTGGCATCGTTCGGGATCACCACGTTGGCACCGCTTGGCAGTTCGTCCAGCTTTTTGTACTTGCTGGAGTAAGCGCCCAGGGGCTCCAGGTGCACGGCGCCAACGCTGACCAGCTGGGTGCCCTTGGCCTTGTTGAACTCATCCAGGTACGGCTGGTGCTGGAAGAAGTTGGCGTCCAGGCGCTTCTCGGCCACTTGTACGTTTGGCTGTACGTAGTCGGTGAAGACTTTGACCTGCAGGTCCACGCCTTCTTTGGCGAGGGCAGGTTTCACGAATTCGAGGATTTCCGCGTGCGGTACCGGCGAGGCCGCGACGGTCAGGGTCTCGGCGGCATGGGCGGAAAACGCGGCAACGGCAGCGAAAGCAACCAGTAGTTTTTTCATCCAACAAGCTCCTTGTTCGGGCATGTGCCGGCGGGTGGCCGGCAATGGCCGTTATTTTCGAGAGAAATGCACCACCAGCTTGTCGCCGACGGTTTGCAGAATTTGCACCAGCACCAGCAGCATCACCACGGTGACCACCATCACGTCAGTCTGGAAGCGCTGGTAGCCGAAACGGATCGCCAGATCGCCCAGGCCGCCGGCCCCTACGACACCCGCCATGGCGGTGTAGGAAACCAGTGTAATTGCCGTCACCGTAATCGCCGCGAAAATGCCGGGACGGGCCTCGGGCAGCAAGGCATTGGTGATGATCTGGCGGGTACTGGCGCCCATGGACTGGGTGGCTTCGATGATGCCGCGGTCCACTTCGCGCAGAGCGGTTTCCACCAGCCGCGCAAAGAACGGCGTGGCGCCGACGACCAGCGGCGGGATCGCGCCGGCTACGCCGAGGGACGTGCCGGTGATGAGCACGGTGAACGGGATCATCACGATCAGCAGGATAATGAACGGCAACGAGCGCAGGATGTTCACGATCAGCGACAGCAGGGCGTACAGGCCTTTCTGTTCGAACAACTGGCGTGGGCTGGTCAGGAACAGCAACACGCCCAGGGGCAGGCCCAGCACCACGGTGAAAAACAGCGAACCGAACAGCATGGTCATGGTGTCGCCCGTGGCCAGCCAGATTTCGGACCAGTCGATATTGGCGAAGAAACTCAACAGGGTTTCCATCAGCGCAGCACCTCCATGTGGACATCGGCGGCGGTGAAGCGCGCGAAGGCGGCGTCCATGTCGCCGCCGGTGACGGCGAGGGTCAGTTGCCCGTAGGGGATGTCTTTTATGCGGTCGATACGACCGGCGAGGATGCTGTAGTCCACGCCCGTTTCTCGGGCGACGGTGCCCAGCAGCGGCGCGTAGGTCGCTTCGCCCTGGAACGTCAGGCGCACGATACGGCCCGGTACGTGGGCGAAGTCATCACGCTGCTCGCTCTCGTCGACCTGCTCGGCTTCTTGCACGAAGCGTTTGGTGGTCGGGTGCTTGGGGTGCAGGAAAACTTCGGCAACAGAGCCTTGCTCGACGATCACGCCGGCGTCCATCACTGCCACCTGGTCGCAGACGCGGCGGATCACGTCCATTTCGTGGGTGATCAACACGATGGTCAGCTTCAGTTCGCGATTGATCTCGGCCAGCAGTTGCAAGACCGAGGCGGTAGTCTGCGGGTCGAGGGCGCTGGTGGCTTCGTCGCACAGCAGAATCTTTGGCTTGGTCGCCAGGGCGCGGGCGATGCCGACGCGTTGTTTCTGGCCGCCCGACAGTTGCGCCGGGTACTTTTTTGCGTGGTCCGACAAGCCAACGCGCGCCAGCAGTTCAGCCACGCGCAGGTCGATTTCCTTGCGCGACAGCTCGCCGGCCAGGGTCAGCGGCAGTGCCACGTTGTCGGCGACGGTCTTGGACGCCAGCAGGTTGAAGTGTTGGAAGATCATCCCGACCTGCTGACGGAAACGGCGCAGGCCGTTGGCTTCCAGGGCGGTGACTTCTTCGCCGTCGACCAGGATCTGGCCGCCGCTGGGTTGCTCCAGGCGGTTGATCAGGCGCAACAGGGTACTTTTGCCCGCACCCGAATGGCCGATCAGGCCGAACACCTGGCCGTTCTCGACACGCAGGCTGGTGGCGTGCAGTGCGGGGATATCCTTACCGGCGACGCGGTAGGTTTTATGGACGTTATGAAACTCGATCACGTAGCGAACCTTGTGGGGCGCATGGAAAAGGGATCAGCGGTTAGCCGGGCGCGCATTTTAGCCTGTCCGTATAGCGTTTCTTAGCATTTATTTCGTATTCATCCAGCGATTTGGCAATAACGCGATCAAAGGTCATAAAAAAGGAACGGCCCAAAACCCCATCAGTCACTAGTTAGGCAACTCGTTTTCCCAGGTGCCGTGCCTGGGTTTTCGCTCAAACGAGCCGGGGACCGCTCTGGCCACTTTGGATAAGGAGTCATGCCTGATGAGTACCAAGAAGCCCGTTACCCCGCCGAACAGTGAGCTTGCTGGCACTGACACGCTGGACCGTGGCAATACCAACGCCAAGCTGCAAAGCCTTGAAACCTTTCGTTCCGATGCCACCGGCCAGGCCCTGCGCACCAACCAGGGCGTGAAGATTGCCGACAACCAGAACAGCTTGAAGGTGGGTGCGCGCGGGCCCTCGCTGCTGGAAGACTTCATCATGCGCGAAAAAATCACGCATTTTGACCATGAGCGCATTCCGGAGCGCATCGTCCACGCCCGAGGTACCGGCGCCCATGGCTACTTCCAGTCTTATGAAAACCATTCGGCCTTGACCAAGGCCGGGTTCCTGCGCGATCCCGGCCACAAAACGCCGGTGTTCGTACGCTTTTCCACGGTGCAGGGCCCGCGGGGCTCCGGCGATACGGTGCGTGACGTGCGCGGTTTTGCCGTGAAGTTCTTCACCGACGAAGGCAATTTCGACCTCGTGGGCAACAACATGCCGGTATTTTTCATACAGGACGCCATCAAGTTTCCCGACTTCGTGCATGCGGTCAAACCTGAGCCGCATAACGAGATTCCCACAGGCGGCTCGGCGCACGATACCTTCTGGGATTTTGTGTCATTGCAGCCGGAATCGGCGCATATGGTGATCTGGGCCATGTCCGACCGGGCCATTCCCAAGAGCCTTCGCAGCATGCAGGGGTTTGGCGTGCACACCTTCCGTTTCATCAACGCCAAGGGGCAGTCCAATTTCGTCAAGTTCCATTGGCGCCCAACGGTCGGCACCTGTTCTCTGGTGTGGGACGAAGCGCAGAAGCTCGCAGGCAAAGATACTGACTACCACAGACGTGACCTGTGGGAAGCCATTGAGGGTGGCGATTACCCGGAATGGGAGTTGGGCGTCCAGGTGATCCCCGAAGACAAGGAGCACGCTTTCGATTTCGACATCCTGGACCCGACCAAACTGATCCCCGAAGAGCTGGTTCCGATCACGCCGTTGGGCAAGATGGTGCTCAACCGCAACCCGGATAACTACTTTGCCGAGGTCGAACAGGTTGCGTTCTGCCCTGGCCATATCGTACCGGGCATCGATTTTTCCAATGATCCGCTGCTGCAAGGTCGGTTGTTTTCCTACACCGATACGCAGATCAGCCGACTGGGTGGCCCGAATTTCCATGAGTTGCCGATCAACCGGCCGGTGGCGCCGTTTCATAACGGCCAGCGCGATGCCATGCATCGCATCACCGTCGATAAAGGGCGCGCCTCTTACGAGCCGAATTCGATCGATGGCGGTTGGCCCAAGGAAACGCCGCCCGCCGCACAGGACGGCGGTTTCGAGTCGTATCACGAGCGTATCGACGCCCATAAAGTGCGTGAGCGCAGCGAATCCTTTGGCGATCATTTCTCCCAGGCCCGCCTGTTCTTTCGCAGCATGACCAAGCATGAGCAAGAGCACATCATCGCGGCGTACAGCTTTGAGCTGGGCAAGGTCGAACGTGAGTTCATTCGTGCGCGCCAGGTCAATGAGATCCTCGCCAATATCGACCTCGAGCTGGCCAAGCGTGTGGCGCAGAACCTCGGCTTGCCGGTGCCGAAGAAGGGCTCCGTGGCGCCGCGCGAGACTTCTCTTTCACGCTCGCCGGCGCTGAGTCAGGCCAATTTGCTGTCGGGCGACATCAAAACGCGCAAAGTCGCGATTCTGGCGGCCAACGGCGTGGATGGGGCGGCGATTGCAGCCTTGAAGAAAGTGCTCGAGGCCGAGGGTGCCCATGCCAAGTTGCTCGGGCCGACCTCGGCGCCGGTCATGACGGCGGATGGCAAGAGTCTGAAGGTGGATGCGTCCATGGAGGGCTTGCCGTCGGTAGCGTTCGACGCGGTGTTCGTGCCGGGAGGCGCTGCATCGGTGAAGGCGTTGGGCGAAGATGGCGTCGCGCTGCATTATCTGCTGGAAGCCTACAAGCATCTGAAGGCGATTGCCCTGGCCGGTGAGGCAAAGCAGTTGTTGACGGTGTTGCGGTTGGAGGCGGATGCGGGGTTGATCGTGGGTGGCGATGCCAAGGCGTTGAAGGCATTCGTTGCAGCCATCGCCCAGCATCGGGTTTGGGACCGGGAGGCGAAGGCCAAGGCGATTCCGGCTTAAGGATCTGATGATTTATCAGACTGTTATCGCAGGCAAGCCCACCTCTGAATGTATTCACAGTTCAAAGGTGCGAGCTGGCTTGCCTGCGATGCTTTTGCTTCATTCCGATTTGTGCGGAATCAGCACAACTTGCGCCGGTACATGCTTCAAGATCTGCCGGTGAATCTTCAAGTCATACCCAGCGTCAATGCGCTTGACTCGCTTGGTCAGCAACGTGGCCAACCAGGGGTAATCCTGGGTGCGCGGCGCCTGGATGCTCACTTCGCACTGGTAATTCACCACATCGGTGGCAATCGCATCCAGTTGGTGGCGAAGTTCTTCGATATCGTTGATGTTCAACGCCACGGTGGTGCTCTGCGCGGCTGGGTCGATGACTTTGGCGGCCGGTTTGGCTTCGGCGGCTTTCAGGGCGGCTTCGGCCTTGTCCAGCTCAGCTTTGCGGGCGTGGGTGATGGCGCTGTTTACGCCGCCGGTCAGCGCGGGCGCCTTGGGCATCAGTGCGCGTGCTCGGCTCAAGGCCGTGGCGGCGGCGTTGACATCACCTTTTTGCAACACGATCTGGCTGCGCTGCAGGTAGGCCTCGGCCAATTGGCGCTGGTAGGGTTCCAGGGTCGGGTCGTTGGGCGACTGGGCCTGCAAGGCGGCCAGTTCGTCTTCGGCGGTGGCCAGCTCGCTGCTGGCGAGGTTTTGCTCCAGCTGTGCGATGGCCGCAGCACGGGCGTCCGGCACCTCGGGGGCGGCGGGCGGTGTGCTTTGACAGGCGCCCAGCAGCAGGGAAAATGCGGCAAGGAGCAGATAACGGGAGGTGAACGGCTTCATTCCTGCGACTCTCTATTTGCGCAAAAAGCGAGCAAGTCTACACCCCTCGACGGGGCAGGACAAAACTCAGCAGAAACAGGGCGGCGGCCGTGACCACGATCGATGGCCCGGCTGGCGTGTCCTTGAACCAGGACAACGCCAGGCCCCCACAGACTGCAAGCATCCCCAGCAGGCTGGCGCCGATCGCCATTTGCTCCGGTGAACGGGCGTGGCGCTGGGCGGCGGCTGCGGGAATGATCAGCAGCGATGTGATCAACAATACGCCGACAATCTTCATCGCGACAGCGATCACCACGGCGATCAACAACATCAGGGCCATGCGCAGGGTCGGCACGGGCAGCCCTTCCACGGTGGCCAGCTCTTCATGCACGGTGATCGCCAGCAGCGGGCGCCACAGCGACACCAGCAGCACCAGCACGGCTGCGCTGCCGCCGAGGATCCACGCAAGGTCCGTGGTGCTGATGGCCAACAGGTCGCCGAACAGGTAGGCCATCAGGTCGATGCGCACTTCGTGCATGAAGCTGAGTACCACCAGGCCCAGCGACAAGGTGCTCGGCGCCAGGATGCCCAACAACGTATCGGAAGCCAGCGGCTGACGCTGTTGCAGGGTGACCAGCAACACCGCGAGCAGCAGGCAGCCCACGGTCACGGCGAGAGTTGGGCTCACATCCAGCAAAAAGCCCAGGGCCACGCCCAGGAGCGCGGCGTGCGACAACGTGTCGCCAAAATAAGCCATGCGGCGCCAGACCACGAACGAGCCCAGCGGGCCCGCCACCAGTGCCAAAGCCAAGCCTGCGAGCAGGGCGTAGAGCAGAAAATCAGCCATGCTTGCAGCTATCTCCATGAGCGTGAGGGGCGGCGGGATCGTCAACCACGGCACCATGCAGGTCATGGGCGTGGTCGTGATGGTGGTGGTAGATCGCCAGGCTTGGCGCGTTCTTGCCGAACAGCTCGACGAATGCCGGGTCGCCGCTGACCTGTTCCGGGTGGCCGGAGCAGCACACGTGACGGTTGAGGCACACCACCTGATCGGTGGTGCTCATGACCAGGTGCAGGTCGTGGGAAACCATTAGCACGCCACAGCCATGGCGGTCGCGCAGACGGGTGATCAGGCTGTACAGCTCGGCCTGGCCGGCCACGTCGACGCCCTGCACGGGTTCATCCAGCACCAGCAGTTCCGGTTCGCGCAACAGGGCGCGGGCCAGCAGCACGCGCTGCATTTCGCCGCCGGAGATGCTTTGCACCGGGCTGTCGATGACCTGTTCGGCACCGACTTCCTTGAGCGCCGCTTGTGCCCGGGCACGGTCCACACCCGGCACCAGGCGCAGGAAGCGCAACACCGACAACGGCAGCGTCGGGTCCACGTGGAGCTTTTGCGGCATGTAGCCGACGCGCAGCCTGGGCTTGCGCCAGACGCTGCCGCTGTCGGGCTTGAGCAGGCCGAGTACGGCGCGCACCAGGGTGGTCTTGCCGGCGCCATTGGGGCCGATCAGGGTGACGATCTGCCCGGGCTCCACGCTCAGCGCGATGTTGTCCAGCACGTTTTGCCCGGCAAACGTGACCCCGACCTGCTCCAGGCGGATTAACGCATTGCTCATCAAGCCCCCTGGCAACCTGAGCAGAGGCCGACCACTTCAACCGTTTGCCCCTCGACCTGGAAGCCAACCTCGGTGGAACTCTTGATGATGGCGTCGCTGATGCTTTTTTGTTCGAGCTCGATGGCGGCGTGGCACTCGCGGCAGATCAGGAACTGGCCCTGATGCGCGTGCTCCGGGTGGCTGCAGCCGACGAAGGCGTTCAGCGAGGCGATGCGGTGCACCAAGCCGTTTTCCAGCAGGAAATCCAGCGCGCGGTAGACGGTCGGTGGCGCGGCGCGCCGGCCGTCCTGTTCGCTGAGCACGCCAAGAATGTCGTAGGCGCCCAGCGGTTTGTGGCTTTGCCACACCAGTTCCAGCACGCGACGACGCAGGGCGGTCAGGCGCAGACCCTTCTGTGTGCACAGGGTATCGGCCTCTGACAGCGCGGTGTGGACGCAGTGAGAGTGGTCGTGGGGGCGGCTGGCAAGCGGTGTTTTAGGCATGAGCGGCGACAGACATTTGATAGAGACGTTATTATGTTACCCGTTCCTACACCATTGAGTGGTCATCGTGTCCCGACTTTTTCCCGTTTTTGTCGTATTTGTCACCAGTTTGTTCATGACCGGCGTCGCTCAGGCCGAGGTCAAGGTGCTGACCAGCATCAAGCCGCTGCAGTTGATCGCCGCCGCTGTGCAGGACGGCGTAGCCGTTCCAGAGGTGCTGCTGCCGCCGGGCGCTTCGCCGCATAACTATGCCTTGCGCCCATCCGACGTACGGCGCGTGCAATCGGTGGACCTGCTGTACTGGATTGGCCCAGATATGGAGAGCTTCCTGCCGCGCGTGTTGAAAGGTCGTACAGCACCAACGGTCGCAGTACAGGATTTGCCGGGGATGAAACTGCGTCGTTTCGCCGAAGATAGCCACTCACACGCCGATGAAGCCGACGAACATGATCACGATCACCGCCCAGGCAGCCTGGATGCGCATTTGTGGCTGTCGACGGTCAATGCGCGCGTGATCGCTGCACGCATGGCTGCCGACCTGAGTGCCGCCGACCCGGCCAACGCCGCGCGTTACCAGAGCAATGCGAAGGCGTTCGCTGGCCGTCTGGACGCTCTGGATGCACGGCTGAAAACGCGTTTGGCCGGGATTGGCGACAAGCCCTACTTCGTGTTCCACGAGGCGTTTGATTATTTCGAAGACGCCTATGGGCTCGAGCACGCCGGTGTGTTCAGTGTTGCTGCCGAAGTGCAACCGGGCGCGCAGCATGTAGCGGCGATGCGTACGCGTTTGCAGGAGGTGGGCAAGACGTGCGTGTTCAGCGAGCCGCCGTTGCGCCCGCGCCTGGCTGAAACGCTGGTGACTGGCCTGCCGGTGAAGCTGGCTGAGCTGGATGCGTTGGGCGGCTACACGCCAGCCACCGCCCAGGGGTATGAGCAGGTGCTGGAGAAGTTGGGGAATGATTTGGCGGGTTGCCTGGAGTCGCTCTGATCCACACCGGTTGATCCATGTGGGAGCTGGCTTGCCTGCAATAGCGTCAGGTCAGCCAGCTACTCTTTTGCAGGCCCGCCGCTTTCGCAGGCAAGCCAGCTCCCACATTGACCGGGTGGCGTTCTAGAGCGCGAACGGAAGTTGCAGGGTGACCTGCTGGCGCTGCACCAGTCGATGCTCGAATTCCGCTGGGTCATGGATCAACACGTCTTGCCCGGCAAAGGATTCCGCTGCAATCAAGCGTGACAACCAAAAGCGCACACACGCCACGCGCAGCATCGTCGGCCACAACTCGGCTTCCTTGGCGGTGAAGGGCCGCAGGGCGGCGTAGGCGCCCAGCAACGCGCGCGCGCGTGGCCCGTCGATCACACCTTCGGCGTCCGAACACCAGTCGTTCAGGGCAATCGCAACGTCATACAGCATCGGGCCGGAGCAGGCGTTGTAGAAGTCGATCAGGCCTGTCAGATGCGTGCCTTCGAACATGGCGTTGTCGCGGAACAGGTCGGCGTGCACGTTGGCGCGTGGCAGGGAGAGGATTTGGGCTTTGTGGGCTTCGATCTCGGTCAGTGCGTCCTGCAACAGGCGCTGCTGGGCGTCGTTCAAGTGCGAAATCAGCTGCGCGCCTTCACTGAGCATCCAATCCAGCCCGCGATCGGTCTTGCGCTCCAGCACGTTGTCACCTTGGGTCGCCAGGTGCAGGTGGCCAAGCAGCTCACCCACTTGGCTGCAATGTTGCGAGTTGGCGTCCTTGATGTGTTTGCCGGCCAGGCGCGGTTGCAGCAGCGCCGGCTTGCCCTTCAGCTCGCGCAAGGCCACGCCTTCGGTGGTGCGCAGGGCATACGGCACGGGCAGGTCGGCATCGTGCAGCACGTCGAGCAGTTCGATGAAGAATGGCATTTCCCCGACAGGACCGCGCTCGACCAGGGTCAGTACGAACTCGCCTTGTTCCAGGCTGATGAAGAAGTTGGTGTTTTCGCTACCGGCGGCAATCCCCTGGAAGTCGATCAGGCGGCCGAGGCCGTAAGGGGCGAGAAAGGTTTCCAGCTCGGGCCGAGCCAGGGGGGTGAACACAGACATGGTTAAAACTGCCAGTACGGGCGCCGCGGTGTGCGGCGCCAATTGAAGTTAAGAAATCATTTCCATTCGAAGATCTTCCATGACGGGATCAGCATATCCGGCTGGTCGGAACGGATGAAGTTCGCATCGGTTCCGTCCGCACGTACCAGGAAGTACGGCGGGGCGCCTTTCGGGGTTACCTTGATCGCGTACAGGAAGCCGTTTTGGCGGTATTCCCGGATTTCCTTGTCGCCTTCGGTGCGGATTGTCACATCCGGGTCACTCGAGGGTGCAGTGTCGGCTGCCGTGGCGGCCAGCGGCAAGAATGCAATCAAGCCGGTCAACAACAAGCGATTCGCTGTACGCATGATAACCTTGTCCCTTTGTCGTCATTGGTCCGGCTATTCTAGCGCCTGACCCGCCGAAAAGGTTGATCCTGCTCATGAGCCAAGCCCCCCTCGTCCTGGTGGACGGTTCTTCGTATCTGTACCGCGCCTTCCATGCGCTGCCACCGCTCACCACCTCAAAAGGCCTGCCCACCGGCGCGGTCAAGGGCGTGTTGAACATGCTCAAAAGCCTGCGCAAGCAGTACCCGGACAGCCCGTTTGCCGTTGTTTTCGACGCCAAGGGTGGGACCTTTCGCGATGAGATGTACGCCGAATACAAGGCTAATCGCCCGAGCATGCCCGACGACATGCGCCTGCAGATCGAGCCGCTGCATCAGAGCGTCATCGCCCTGGGTTTCCCGCTGTTGTGCGTCGAGGGCGTCGAGGCCGATGACGTGATCGGCACACTGGCCCGCAGCAGTGCGGCCGCCAGCCGACCGGTGGTGATTTCCACCGGTGACAAGGACATGGCGCAACTGGTGGACGGGCACATTACCTTGGTCAACACCATGACCGGTAGTTCGATGGACATCGAGGGCGTAAAGGAGAAATTTGGCGTCGCTCCCGAGCAGATCATCGACTATCTGGCGCTGATGGGCGATTCGTCCGACAACATTCCGGGTGTACCGGGCATTGGGCCGAAGACCGCGTCCGGCTTGCTGGTAGGCGTGAATGGCGGCATCAAAGAGCTTTATGAGCAACTGGATATCGTGCCGAACCTGCCTATCCGCGGTGCCAAGACGCTGCCGGCCAAGCTGGAAGAGCATCGGGAGAGTGCGTTTCTTTCCTACCAGTTGGCAACGATCAAGTGTGATGTGGCGCTGGACGTAGGTCTGGATGACTTGCACCTGATCGAGCCGGACCGCGAAAAGCTGCTGGAGCTGTACACCCTGCTGGAATTCAAGAGCTGGAGCGATGAGATCCTGCGCGATGCCAAGCGGGTGGAGCCAAGCGCCGCTCCTGCGGCTGAGGCGCCGGTTGAGGCGGTCGCGGTGGCGCCGGTCGAGGCGAGTTACACCACGATCCTCGATCAAGCGACGTTCGATGTGTGGCTGAAGAAGCTCAACGACGCCAAATTGTTTGCCTTCGATACCGAGACGACGGGAATCGACGCCCAGCAGGCTCAACTGGTGGGGGTTTCCTTTGCCGTGCAACCCCACGAAGCGGCCTACATTCCGCTGACCCATTCCTACATCGGCGCGCCGGAACAACTGGACCGCGACACCGTGCTGCGGGCCCTGAAGCCCCTGTTGGAAGACCCGACCAAGCTCAAGGTGGGCCAGCATGCCAAGTTCGACATGAACATCCTGGCCAACTGCGCTCTCGGCGGTGACCCTGCGCAGGGTATTTCCGTACAAGGCATCGCGTTCGACACCATGCTCGAATCCTACGTGCTCAACTCCACTGCGACCCGGCATGACATGGACAGCCTGGCCAAGAAGTACCTGGACTATGACACCGTCGCCTTCCAGGACATCGCCGGTAAAGGCGCCAAGCAGCTGACGTTCGATCAGATCCCGCTGGAGCAGGCCGGGCCTTACGCGGCGGAAGATGCCGACGTGACACTGCGCTTGCACCAGGAACTGTTTGCACAGCTTTCAGCCATACCGAGCCTGGCCAGCGTGCTGACCGACATCGAGATACCGCTGGTGCCGGTGCTGGCGCGTATCGAGCGCCAGGGCGCGCTGGTCGACAAAGAGCTGCTGGGTATCCAGAGCGTCGAACTGGGTAACAAGATGGTCGAGCTGGAGCGTCAGGCGTTCGAGATCGCCGGAGAGGAGTTCAATCTTGGCTCACCCAAGCAACTCGGGGCGATTCTCTACGAGAAGCTCGGCATGCCGGTGCTGAAGAAAACCGGCAAGGGCCAGGCGTCCACCGCCGAAGAGGTGCTGGCCAAGCTGGCCGAAGATGACTACCCGCTGCCCAAGGTGCTGATGCAGTACCGCAGCATGAGCAAGCTCAAAAGCACGTACACCGACCGGCTGCCGGAGCAAATCAACCCGCGTACTCAGCGGATCCACACCTCTTATCATCAGGCAGTGGCGGCGACGGGACGCTTGTCGTCCAGTGATCCGAACCTGCAGAACATTCCGGTGCGCACTGCCGAAGGACGGCGGATTCGCCAGGCGTTCGTCGCGCCCAAGGGCTACAAGCTGCTGGCGGCGGACTATTCGCAGATCGAACTGCGGATCATGGCGCATCTGTCCAAGGACGAAGGGCTGATGAATGCTTTCCGTGACAACCTGGACGTGCACACCGCCACGGCGGCCGAAGTGTTCAAGGTTGAGCTGGACAAGGTCACATCTGACCAGCGCCGCAGTGCCAAGGCGATCAACTTCGGCCTGATCTACGGCATGGGTGCCCAGAAGCTGGGCAAGGATATCGGCGTCGACACCAAGACGGCCAAGGCGTATATCGACGTCTACTTCGCACGCTATCCCGGGGTTCGCGAGTACATGGAGCGCACCCGCGCCCAGGCTGCTGATCAGGGCTATGTCGAGACGTTCTTCGGGCGTCGCCTGTACTTGCCGGATATCAACTCCAACAAGCCTCAAGAGCGTGCGGCTGCCGAGCGCACGGCGATCAACGCGCCGATGCAGGGCACGGCGGCAGACATCATCAAGAAGGCCATGGTACGGGTGGATAACTGGCTGACCGAGTCTGGCCTGGACGCCAAGGTGATCCTGCAAGTGCACGACGAACTGGTGCTGGAGGTGCGGGAAGACCTGGTGGCTGAGGTCAGTGAGAAGATTCGTGAGCACATGAGTGCTGCGGCACAGTTGGATGTACCGCTGCTGGTAGAAGTGGGCGTGGGCAACAATTGGGATGAAGCGCACTGATTTCGCGGGTTCTGCCACTACGCTGGGTGGTGGCAGAGTGCTTTAGATCAGATATTGCCGTCAGTTATTTCCAATAGTTTTTTGAAGTGCCCGGAACTTAACCCGTGAACTGCTACTCAGAGTTACTGAATGGGTGGTGAAGCCCTTCAATGCTCCTATGTTGTGTTAAGTGTTGGCAGATATCCGGACCCCGCCCTAGCGGTCCGGAACTTGAACCCCGAACTTCCCCTCCCCATACGAAGTCCGGGGTTTTTTTTGCCCGCAGGAAAGTTATTCCGCGACTTCCGCGCCCTTGTCCGCCAACTCCATCCAGCCCGCCAGCACGGTGTAAGCCTCTTCCAGCCCCATGCGCTTGGGCGCCGAGAACAGCTGGATGGTGACGGCCTCACCCCAACCCTTGCGGATCTCGGATTGCACTTTGAGCAATGTGTTCTTGGCGGCGCCGTAGGTCAGCTTGTCCGCCTTGGTCAGCAGGATGTGCATTGGCATGCCGCTCGCGACAGCCCAATCGAGCATCAACAGGTCGAAATCGGTCATTGGATGACGGATATCCATCATCAGGATCAACCCCTTCAAACTCTCCCGGCCACCCAGGTAAGCCTCCAGGTGACGCTGCCAGTGTTGCTTGAGCGGGATTGGGACTTTTGCATATCCATAGCCCGGCAGGTCGACCAGACGCCGATCATCGTCTAGCTTGAAGAAATTGAGCAGCTGCGTGCGCCCCGGGGTTTTCGACGTGCGCGCCAGGCTGGCGTGAGTCAGGGTGTTCAGCGCGCTGGATTTACCCGCGTTGGAACGGCCGGCAAAGGCGACTTCAAAGCCTTCGTCATCGGGGCACTGGTCAACTTTGGCGGCGCTGAGCATGAACGTGGACTGTTGGCACAGGCCGAGGATGGGATTCTTGAGTTGCATGAGATTTCCGATGTGGGCGGTGCCGATAAAGGGTGCGGCAAGCGGTGTCGTTTCCGTTTCAGTAGCGCCAGTATATAATGCCGCAGATTTTGTGTGTGCTTTGTCCCAGCGAAGGATGAGGTTCACGGGAGCGATAGACCTATATTGCGCATTAGAACGCAAAACGCTCTCAAACCCTGAAATGGTCGACGTATGACCAAGTGGTTGCTGGCTTTCGGTGTCCTGATTCCGCTTTGCGGCGCTCAGGCTACACAGGATCCGGAAGCGGTGTACAACCGAGTTTGCGTGGCGTGCCATGCCGGCCAACTGCCCAACGCCCCCAGGCGGGGTGACCAGGCAGCCTGGGCGCCAAGACTGGCGCAGGGCATGGACACGTTGGTGCAGCACGTGACCCAGGGTTTCAAGGCAATGCCGCCGCGTGGTTTGTGCATGGACTGCAGTACTGAGGATTACCAGGCCATCATTGAGTTGATGGTGAGTAAACCCGGTAGATAACTCTTAAACCCTTAGCCGTAGTTGGATTAGCTGATGAACAAACTGATCGTGAGTCTGCTGTTGACCTTGGGCATCACCGGTGTTGCCCATGCTGCAGGCGACGCCACTGCGGGCCAGGCGAAAGCCGCCGTGTGTGGTGCTTGCCACGGGCCGGATGGCAATAGCCCGGCGCCAAACTTTCCCAAACTGGCGGGCCAGGGCGAACGCTACCTGACCAAGCAGATGCACGACATCAAGGACGGCAAGCGCACGGTACTGGAAATGACCGGCTTGCTCGCCAACTCCAGCGATCAGGACATGGCCGACATTGCGGCGTATTTTGCCAGCCAGAAGGGCAGTGTGGGAGCTGCCGATCCAAACGTCGTGGCGCACGGTGAAGAACTGTTCCGTGGTGGCAACCTGGAAAAGGGCATGCCTTCGTGCATCGGCTGTCACTCGCCTAACGGCGCAGGCCTTGCCGCTGCTGGCTTCCCGCACTTGAGCGGCCAGCATGCGCAGTACATCGCCAAGCAACTGACGGACTTCCGTGAAGGTAATCGCACCAACGATGGCGATGCCAAAATCATGCAAACCATCTCCAATAAAATGAGCAACAAGGACATTGAGGCGCTTTCCCAGTACATCCAGGGTCTGCACTGATACAAATACGACGGTTAACGCTCGATTAATCTCTCGATGCAAGCATAAAAAGGGTGGCTCCGGCCGCCCTTTTTTGTGGCCGGTGCCGTTACACTAACGAACTCATGCCCGCGCAGACCTGTCACAACAAAGGTCGCGTGAGGCGACTTTATTTGTCCAGGAGTAAAGCATGCGTAATCTGATCCTCAGCGCCGCTCTCGTCACTGCCAGCCTCTTCGGTGTGACCGCGCAAGCTGCCGACGTGCCGCTTGAAGCCGGTAAAACCTACGTTGAATTGGCCAACCCGGTGCCTGTCTCGGTACCCGGCAAGATCGAAGTGGTGGAGCTGTTCTGGTACGGCTGCCCGCACTGCTATGCCTTTGAGCCGACCATCAACCCATGGATCGAAAAACTGCCTGCCGACGTGAACTTCAAACGCATTCCCGCCATGTTCGGCGGCCCTTGGGATGCCCACGGCCAACTGTTCCTGACCCTGGAAGCCATGGGTGTGGAGCACAAGGTTCATAACGCCGTGTTCAATGCGATCCAGAAAGAAGGCAAGCGCCTGACCAAGCCGGACGAAATGGCTGACTTTGTAGCCACCCAGGGTGTCGACAAGGACAAGTTCCTGGCCACCTTCAACTCCTTCGCCATCCAGGGCCAGATCAAGCAGGCTAAAGAGCTGGCGCAGAAGTACGGTGTGCAAGGTGTACCGACCATGATCGTCAACGGGAAATACCGTTTCGACCTGGGCACTTCCGGTGGTCCTGAGCAGACTCTCAATGTTGCCGACCAGCTGATCGCCAAAGAGCGCGCAGCCAAGTAAGGGGGCTTCATGCGTCGCCGAGGTACCGAACGTGTCGTTGGCCTGCATGACCCGCAGGTCAACGAGCATCATCTGGAGTCCACGGGCCTGCCGGCAGACAGTCGGCTGCGTCTTCTCAGTTTCAATATCCAGGTGGGTATCAGCACCGAAAAATACCGGCACTATCTCACCCGTGGTTGGCAGCATCTGCTTCCTCATCATGGGCGTGCCGGTAATCTGCAGAAGATCGGCGACCTGCTCAACGACTTCGACCTGGTTGCCTTGCAGGAAGCCGACGGCGGCAGTTTGCGCTCCGGCTATGTCAATCAGGTCGAACACCTGGCCCAGCTCGGCGCATTCCCCTACTGGTATCAACAGCTCAATCGCAACCTTGGGCGCCTGGCTCAGCACAGCAATGGCGTGCTCAGTCGCCTGAAGCCGACGGCCATTGAAGATCACCCATTGCCGGGCCCCAAGGGCCGTGGCGCGATCCTCGTACGCTTCGGTGAAGGCCCGGAAGCTTTGGTGGTGGTGATGATGCACCTGGCGCTGGGTGCACGTACCCGCACCCTGCAATTGGGCTATATCCGCGAGCTGATTGGCAGTTACAAACACCAGGTGTTGATGGGTGACATGAACACCCATGCCAACGACCTGTTGCAGAATTCTCCGTTGCGTGACCTTGGGCTGTTGGCACCGCAAGCCGAAGCAACCTTCCCCAGTTGGCGCCCGCAACGTTGTCTTGACCATATCCTGCTCAGCCCGACCCTGACACTCGAAAATGTGCAAGTGCTGGCGCAGCCCATCTCCGATCACCTGCCGGTCGCGGTAGAGATTCGTCTGCCGGGTTCGCTCACGGTTGATGCATTGCCCGCGCTGAGCCCAGGCCCTCGCGGACCCCTTGCATGAGCGACGACGCCCAGCGCTGGAAAGAGAAATACCTCAAAAGCATCGAGCAGCAAGAAAAACTCGAGCGACGCTGGGCTGCGCGCCTCGACCTGTTGCGTCGTGGTCTGGTGCGCAGCACGCTGGCGGCTGAAGGCACCGACCGTGCGGTCGACCAATGCATGAAGGAGATGCGCGACGTTGTCCGAACGGACGATATGGACGCCGCCCTTGCCGCCTTGTTGCCGCGCCTGGAAAAAGCCGTGCTCGACTCGGAGCAGCGTCGCGAAACCCGGGTTGACCAGATCAGCACGGCGTTGACCTCGTTGGTCGCACAACTGCAAAAGCTGCCGCTGCCCCGCGAGGTGGCCCGCCCGTTGAAGACCTTCGCCAAGCAGTTGGACAGCCGTGTCGGACAGGCCCGGGAAATTCCGCTGCTGCTCAGTGAGTTGAGTGGCTTGCAAGGGCAGGCACTGAACAACCTGGAGCCGGAGGGCGAGGCGTCACGTGCTGCGCCGGGTCTGCTGCAACGCTTGTTTGGTGCCCGGGACGTCGCGAACGAACCCCAGGCAAGCGAGCCCGTATTGCCTCAGGTTACGCCACCGACTACGCCCAAGCCGGTTTCCGAGCCCGTGGAACCGGAGTCCTCCGAAGAGCTGAAACAAGCCTTGCGCGCCTTTGCACCGTTGCCTCAGGTTGAGGTCAATCCGCAGCCGAAACCGGTCGCAGTGAGCAAGGCTGTCGAGGTTGTTATTGACGCGCCGGTCTTCGAGGCGCCAGTGCAAGCGGCACCTGTTGCCTTGCCGGCGCCACCTGTGGAGCCTGTGATCGAGCAACCGGTGGAGGTTGTGGCACCCGAAAGTGCGCTCGCGGCCTTTATCGAAAGCCCGCCTGTGCAGGTCGATACACCGGATGAAACGGTGATCGGCAGTCTTTCCCTCCCACCTGTGCAGGAAAAAGAAGAGCCCGATCCCGATGAGCTGCAATCGGACAGCGGCTATGCCCTGCCCGACACGCCGGAGCCTTCCTACAGCTCCGTGGCCAAGCACATTGAAGACACTCTATTGGGCCTGCTGGAAGACCTGTCCCTACCCGAGCGCCACCGGCCCCAGGCCGAGGCCATGCGCGAGCGTCTTGCCCACGGCTTGAATTGGTACGAACTGCTGCCGATCCTCGATGATCTGGCGGTGCTGATGCTGGCGATCACCGACAGCGGCCAGCATGAGTTCGAGGCTTACCTCAAGCAGCTCAATGAGCGGCTCGAGGCGTTCCAGGGGCATTTGCAGGTCGCCAGCGAGGGGCATGCCGACAGTAGCTCCGCCGCGCGCGAGCTGGATACGCAGATTCGTGAACAGGTCGACGGGTTGCAGAGCAGCGTACAGGACGCCGCCGACTTGGACAGCCTCAAGCAGGTGCTGGAGAGCCATCTCGAGGGCCTGCTCGGTACCATGGATGAACACCAGCGTCAGCGGGACCAACGCGAACACGAAGTGGCGGCACGCCTCAAGGGGCTGGCGGAGCGGGTGGCCAATATGGAGCAGGAGGCCCAAGGGTATCGCGAGCACCTGGAAGTGCAACGCCAGAAAGCTCTGATCGACCCCCTTACCGGCCTGCCCAACCGTGCCGCCTGGAGCGAGCGCCTGGATTACGAGGTCAACGCCTGGCACCAGCATGGCAACAGCCTGTCGCTGGCCATGCTGGACCTGGATCACTTCAAGCGCATCAACGACGGGTATGGCCATCTGGCCGGTGACAAGGTGCTGAAGATCATCGCCAACGTGCTGCGCAAACGCCTGCGCTCCACCGACTTCATTGCGCGCTTTGGCGGTGAGGAATTCGTGCTGCTGATGCCCCACTCGACCCTGGCGGATGCCTTGGCCGTGGGTGAGGTCCTGCGTGCCGCGATCGAGGCGTGCCCGTTCCATTTCAAGGGCGAGCCGGTGACCATCACGGTCTCCATGGGGGTGGCACAGTTCGAGCCGGGCGAGCGCAGCGAGCTGGCGCTCAAGCGTGCCGATGATGCGCTTTACCGAGCCAAGGCCTCGGGGCGCAATCAGGTGAAGGCGGCCTGAAAGTTGTTCCATTTTGTATATAAAGCCCGGATTTGACCGCCGGGCTGCAAGCCGTACGTTACACTGTTGCATTATCGTCTTCAGTGTAATGCCTTCCGCCATGAAATCCTTGTTCTACGCCTTTGTCTTTCTCCTGCTCGCCGGCTGCGCCAGCGGCCCGCGCATGGATACCAGTCACCCTTCGGTCAACCACGATAATCGCGTGCAGTTCATCGTCGTTCACTACACCTCAACCAACCTGGAACGCTCCCTGGCACTCCTCACCCACGGGCAGGTCAGCAGCCATTATCTGATCGGCGATGACGCCTCCGGCACCATCTACAAGCTGGTGGATGAAAGTCAGCGCGCCTGGCACGCGGGGGAAAGCGAGTGGATGGGGCGCACCTGGCTCAATTCCAGCTCTATCGGCATCGAAATAGTGAACCCCGGCTACAAAGACACACCCACTGGTCGGGTGTGGTACCCCTACTCCGAGGCGCAGGTGAAGTCCCTGGTGGTGTTGATCAAGGACATCAGCAAGCGCAACGGGATCGACCCAAAAAACATCATCGGTCACAGCGACATTGCGCCGCTGCGCAAACTGGACCCTGGCCCGCTGTTCCCGTGGAAGCGCCTCGCTGCAGAAGGGTTGGGGGTCTGGCCGGACACCCAGGCCGTGGCGCGTTTCCAGGTTGAATACGCTGCCGAACTGCCCAGCATCACCTGGTTCCAGGAAGAGCTGGCCCAATTAGGCTACCCGACACCGCAAACCGGTGAGTTGGATGTCGCCACGCGCCACGTGATTGCGGCGTTCCAGATGCACTTCCGCCCGTCACTGTTCGATGGCACGCCGGATGCTGAAAGTGCCGCTATCCTGCGAGCGTTGAACCGTCGCTAGAGCGGTAGCGCCATATAGAACTGCGTACCCTGCCCCGGCCGTGAATACACCCCCATGCGGCCGCCGTGCAGTTGCACGATTTCCTTGCACAGTGCAAGACCCAGGCCTGCGCCGCCTTTCTTGCGGCCAACCTGAACGAAGGGTTCGAAGATCCGCCCTTGCTGCCCATAGGCAATGCCCTCGCCGTTGTCTTCGACGCTGATGATTACTCGTTCGCCATGGCGTCGTGCTTGCAGATGAATCTGTCCGCCTTCAGCCGTGTGTCGCAGTGCATTGCCCAGCAGGTTGTCGAGTACGCGCTCCAGCTGTGCCTGGTCGGCATACAAATGGGGCAAGTCGGGTTGCACCTCTACCAGCAGTTCGATGTGTTGCGCGTTGGCCGGTTCGGCAAAGCGCGTTTGGGCATGTTCGAGCAGGTCAGTGACATCACAGGGTCCCAGGGTCAGCTTTTGCAGGCCGTTCTGGTAGCGCGAAAAGTTGAGCAAGTCATTGATCAACTGCATCAGGCGCTGCATTTCTTCGTTTACCGTATCCAGCAGGTCTGCTTCGCGGGACTCTGTCGGGAACTTCGCGCGCTCACGAAACAGGCCGAAGGCCATGTGCATGCCGGTTACCGGGGTGCGTAGTTCATGGGACGCGCGCAAGACGAATTCACTGCGCACGCGTTCGAAGGCGCGTTGCTCGGTCACATCATGCAGCACCATCACGGCGCCGAGGATATGCCCCTGAGTGTGGCTCACCGGCGTCAGGCTATAGGTCAGCAGGCGCAGCTCGCCGTCGACTTCCACTTCCAGGTCTTCTGGCGCCCGTTCCAGGTTGCCGCCTCGCAGTACCAATTGCAGTTGCTCGTCGAGCTCCGGGCGCACCAATGCTTCGCCTAGTCCTTGGCCGAGTCGTTCCTCGTCCCAGCCCAGCTGGCGCTGTGCCACGGGGTTGAGGTGTTCCAGGCGGCCTTGGCGGTCGATCATCAACAGGCCGTCGTCAATGCTGTCGAGCACGGCTTGCAAACGCTGCTGGCCGGCCAGCAGTTCGTCCACGTTGGTTGCCTGATGCTGGCGCAGCGCTTCGGCCATGATGCCGAAGCGACGAGTCAGTTGGTTCATCTCGGCGGCCGAGGAAATCGGTAGCGTCACCTCAAAATCGCCCTGCCCGATCCGGTCTGCGGCCTTGGCCAGTGCTTCGATCGGCCCGCCGAAACGTCGCGCAATACCATGGGCCGTGACAAAGCCGATGATCAAAACCGCAAGCCCCACCAGCCCTAACAGGCCGGCGATCAACAGAGCCCGCTCGCGGGACTTGTGTTCGCTGCTACTGATGTTCGCCAGCGCCTGTTTGTGCTCGGCGATCAGGCCATTGCGCAGAACATTGAAGGTTTCGGTGAGTTTCTCCTTGCTGCCGGAGGGCGGCGAGGCTTGCTGGGACTCATCGAACGCGCTCAACAGGTTCTGATAGTCGACGCGGGCCTGGCTGAAGCCAGTGCTTTTGCCGTCTCGCTGCTCGTGGGCGATGCCTTGGTCAAGCAGGTCGAAGTAGCGCTGCTTGGAGTTTTGCAGTGCTTCGGGGTCAGGGCGTTTCTCCAGCATCATGATCAACTGGTCGCCCAGGCTCTGGCGCAGTTTGAGTCCCAGGTCCAGGGTGATGAAGTTACTGCGAATCAGCGATTCCTGGCTCTTGGCCATTTGCATGACGCTGACCAGCCCCAGGATCAATCCCAGCAGGGCGACGGTAATCAACGCTGAAATACTCAGGAACAACCGAGTGCGCAGTTTCATCGCAAGCTTCATAGGGTGTCGCTCACAGGTTGTACTGTTTGCGTTTGCGGTACAGCGTCGATGCATCGATGCCCAAGGTGCGTGCCGCCTGGTCCAGAGTGTCGCTGGTTGCCAGTACTGCGCCGATGTGCGCCTTTTCAAGCTCATCCAGACTCAGCGCCGCACCGATGCGAGGGGCATTGTTGGTCGGCTGTTCGGCCATCCCGAGGTGGCTGATTTCGACCTTCTCCTGCGCACAGATAATGCTGGCGCGCTCGACCACGTTGCGCAACTCGCGGATATTGCCCGGCCAGCGGTAATTGAGCAGTGCCTCCCGTGCCTCATCGCTGAAGCCACGGGCCGGTCGCGCGTATTCCTTGACGAAGCGCGCCAGGAAGCGGTCGGCCAGGGTCAGGATGTCTTCGCTGCGCTCGCGAAGGGGTGGCAGGTGCAAGGTGATGACGTTGAGGCGATAGAGCAAGTCTTCGCGAAAGCGCCCTTCGCGCACCATGTCTTCGAGGTTCAGGTTGGTGGCGGCGAGGATGCGCACATCGGCACGTCGGGTGACCGGGTCGCCCACCCGCTCGTATTCCTTGTCCTGGATGAATCGCAGCAATTTGGGTTGCAATGTGAGGGGAAAATCGCCGATCTCATCGAGAAACAGCGTTCCTCCATCCGCCTGGTTCACCCGGCCCAGGGTGCTCTCGCTGGCGCCGGTAAATGCGCCGCGGCTGTGGCCGAACAGCTCGCTTTCCATCAGTTCCGCCGTAAGCGACGGGCAGTTGATGGTCACGCAAGATTTTTTCGAGCGCTTGCTCCAACCGTGGATGGCCCTGGCCAACTCGCCCTTACCGGTGCCTGATTCACCCAGGATCAGGATATTCGCGTCCGTACCCGCCACTTGGCGCGCGGTTTCCAGCACCACCATCATCGATGGGCTGTGGGAGTCGAGACCGTCCTTGGATTGACGGACTTCGCCTTCCAGCGCTTCCAGTCGCGCGGAGAGCTGACGCACCTCCAACTGCTTGGCGGTGGCCAGGCGCAGTTGATCAGGGCTGCAGGGTTTGACGAGGTAGTCGGCGGCACCCGCCTGAATGGCATCGACCGCCGTATCGACCGCCGAATGGGCCGTGACGATCACCACGCGCATCCACGGGGCTTGAATCCGCATCTGGGCCAGTACGTCCAGACCATTGTCTTCGCCCAGACGAAGATCCAGGAAGCATAGGTCGAACACTTGGCGTTGCATCAGCGCATCGGCCTGGGCGGCACTGTTGGCGGTGGCTACGGTATAGCCTTCATCTTCCAGGCAGTAGCGGAAAGTGCGAAGGATCGCGGATTCGTCATCCACTAAAAGAATGCGGCCTTGAAGCTCCTTGGCTGATTCCATCTGTCCCGCGCTCCTTAATATTGAGTGATCTTGGTTAGTCCCGGAATAATCGGGCAAGTTGCATGGTTTATTCTGATCGATAAACGGCCTGGCTGTGCATCTATTCTGCGTGACTGCCCGCAAAGCCCCGGCTGATGGCCTTTTCATGCCGTCTTGCCACTTCGGCAACGTTCCAATCTCTTTCGATCCATCGAGCCGACCGCTGGTGATCGTGCATTTCGCACGGCCCTGGGCGGGCCATCGTGCAGGATGCTAGGCGTATGGACGATCGATAATATTTAACTATTTGATTTTGTTAGGTTTTATTTTGTAAAAAACCTGGCATGCGCTCTGCAATATCTCTCCCAACGAATAATCAGAATGCGGGAGAAATGCAGCATGACTCGCCAAGCCCTCAGCCAGTTGTACGTATCGCCCCTGCGCTTGCAGCAAGGCCTGTTCGCCAGCCTGGCCCTGATGGTCACTTTGATTGCCGGCCAACAAATCCAGCATTGGCAGCAGAGTCAGCAGCAAATCCCGCAATTCTCGCGCCCGGCCATGACCCAGACCCACTTCCGTCCTATTGAGAGCCATTCCGTTGGCAGCGCAGTTGCAGATGTGACGGCGCCACAGCTGAGAGTGGCTGGGCAAGATTCCACCCTGAACGCGCTCCCTACTGAGGAACGCTGGGTGTTCTAAGCAAGAAAGACGACCGTTTGTGTTGAGCGTCCGTCTGGCACTACCGCTGTTACCTCTATGAAAGCGTAAGGAGAATCACCATGTTGAGTTGGGCAATCACATTTCTGATCATCGCCATTGTGGCTGCTGTCCTGGGCTTCGGTGGTATCGCGGGCACCGCCACGGGTATCGCCAAGATCCTGTTTGTCGTCTTCCTGGTGATGTTCATCGCTTCGTTCTTCTTTGGTCGTCGCGGCCGAGGCTGATTATGACCACTCTGTCCCTCAAGGCCATGGCTGCCGTCCTGCTTCTGGGCGGCAGTGGCTGGGCAATGGCCGCCAACGACGGCCAGGCCCGGGCCAACGAATTGCTCACTGCGGACCCGCAGTACCGCGAAACCTGGCAAGGCGTGGTGAAGAAAGAGGAGCGCCTGCCCGAGTGGGTGATGAACCTGTCGGGTGCGGCGGAGCAAATGAACGCCGTTGAAGAAGATGGCGATAAGTACCTGGTCGGGCCACTCTGCGAAACCGCAGACAGTTGTCTGAACAAGCGCTTGATCGTGGCCTTCAGCTTCGACAAGAAAGACGCCTACGCCATGTTGGTGGAGGTTCCTGCTGGCCTGCCGGCGGACAAATCCCCCACGCGGCACGCCGATTACCGATATATCGGTAAGCCGGATGAAGGCATGCAAAAGCTGCTGATGGAGCAGCTGAAGAAAGACCCGAATTGGTACTAGGTTCCGTCCGACGCTTTAGTCGGCCACGGAGCCTGCGTCCATAGAAAGAAGCCTCACGCTTCTTTCTGTCTGCGCCGCTCGCCAAGGGCGGTACATGACCAAGGGGCCGGGTTGCTCTGATCGAATGGGATCGGCGTGACCTACGGGTACAGGGAGTGCCTGCGCAAGGGCCGGGTCAGGCGAAAAGCTGCGACGCAAGTTCACAAGTCCGAGGCTTGCTGAACTTGCGACGGGCTTGTGTCTGTCATTTTCGCGCTCATGCATCGCATAGCCGAGAATTCCAATTTTGCCTGTCGCGAACCGTTGCCTGGTGTTTCGCGGCGACCATCTATCGATAAAGTTTTGCCTGCGTCATAGGACATTTCTGACGTGGCACACCTGAATTTCCAGACATTTCCGCCAACGGTCCCGAGACGTCCTGAATCTCTGCGCGAGCCGGTTTTGGCCGGTTCACGGCATATTTGCCGGCAAAAAAGTCACATTTGTACTGACCGTTTGGACAGATATTTCCAAAAAAACTCATGCCGATTATGCATGGGGTAGGCGTTTACGGCATTAGACGTCGATCCCTTGCATCGGAATAGTTGCGCCTTTTTTCGCCTGCCGGTAAGCCATTTCGGCCATGCGGCGGTGACCTTCTACGGAGGCCGATGCACACATTTTTTCGCTCCCGGGCGTTCCAGATGGCGCATCTGCCTTAAGTCCACTTGAAGTAAGGGTAATGACATGAAGAAGGCAAAGCTAAGCCTCGCCTGGCAGATCCTCATCGGCCTGGTGCTGGGGATCGCAATCGGCGCAGTGCTCAACCATTTCAGTGCTGAAAAGGCCTGGTGGATCAGCAATGTGTTGCAGCCGGCGGGCGATATCTTTATCCGCCTGATCAAGATGATCGTGATCCCGATTGTTATTTCCTCGCTGATCGTCGGCATTGCCGGTGTCGGTGACGCGAAAAAGCTTGGGCGTATCGGCGTCAAAACCATCCTTTACTTCGAAATCGTCACCACCATCGCCATCGTGGTCGGTTTGTTGCTGGCAAACCTGTTCCACCCGGGTGCCGGCATCGACATGAGTACCCTGGGTACCGTCGATATTTCCAAGTACACCGCCACTGCGGCGGAAGTGCAGCATGAGCATGCGTTCATCCAGACCATCCTCAACCTGATCCCGTCGAACATCTTCGCCGCCGTGGCCCGTGGCGAAATGCTGCCGATCATCTTCTTCTCGGTGTTGTTCGGTCTGGGCCTGTCGAGCCTCAAACCCGAGCTGCGCGAGCCGCTGGTGAATATGTTCCAGGGCGTGTCCGAGAGCATGTTCAAAGTCACCCACATGATCATGAAGTACGCCCCGATCGGCGTGTTTGCGCTGATCGCCGTGACCGTCGCCAGCTTCGGTTTTACCTCCCTGCTGCCGCTGGCCAAGCTGGTGATCCTGGTTTACGTGGCCATTCTGTTCTTCGCCTTTGTGGTACTGGGTCTGATCGCACGCCTGTTCGGCTTCTCGGTGATCAAGCTGATGCGCATCTTCAAGGATGAGCTGGTGCTGGCCTACTCCACCGCCAGCTCCGAAACCGTGTTGCCACGTGTGATCGAGAAGATGGAAGCCTACGGCGCGCCCAAGGCCATCTGCAGCTTCGTGGTCCCGACCGGTTACTCGTTCAACCTCGATGGTTCGACGCTCTACCAGAGTATCGCTGCGATCTTTATCGCCCAGCTGTACGGCATCGACCTGTCGATCGGCCAGCAACTGATGCTGGTGCTGACCCTGATGGTTACCTCCAAAGGCATCGCCGGTGTGCCGGGTGTGTCTTTCGTGGTGCTGCTGGCCACCCTGGGCAGTGTTGGCATTCCGCTGGAAGGCCTGGCGTTCATTGCCGGCGTCGACCGTGTGATGGACATGGCGCGCACCGCTCTGAACGTGATCGGCAACGCTCTGGCCGTGCTGGTCATCGCCCGTTGGGAAGGCATGTACGACGAGGGCAAGGGCCAGCGCTACTGGAACTCCCTGCCGCACTGGCGCAGCAAGGAAGCCTTGCCGGTCGGCGAGATCAGCCGCGGCTGATACGCGTGTGATGCTGAACAAACCCCGGAAAATCCGGGGTTTGTCGTTTCTGCCAGCCCCGCTATCATTCGCCCCATCATTCGGGGGATTCAACTGATGCTCAATGGCCTGTGGCTTGGCTTCTTTGTCGTGGCAGCGGTGTCGGCACTGGCGCAATGGCTGGTCGGCGGTAACGCCGGTATTTTCGCGGCGATGGTCGAAAGCATTTTTGCCATGGCCAAATTGTCGGTGGAAGTGATGGTGCTGTTGTTCGGCACCCTGACCTTGTGGCTGGGCTTCTTGCGCATTGCCGAAAAAGCCGGAATCGTCGATTGGCTGGCCAAGGCCCTTGGCCCGCTGTTCCGCCGCCTGATGCCGGAAGTGCCTGCCGGCCACCCCGCCATCGGCTTGATCACCCTCAACTTTGCCGCCAATGGACTGGGCCTGGATAATGCCGCGACGCCCATCGGCTTGAAAGCGATGAAGGCGCTGCAAGAACTCAACCCCATCCCCAACACCGCGAGCAATGCGCAGATTCTGTTCCTGGTGCTCAATGCGTCCTCGCTGACGCTGCTGCCGGTGACTATCTTCATGTACCGCGCGCAGCAAGGCGCGCCGGACCCGACGCTGGTGTTTCTGCCGATTCTGCTGGCCACCAGCGCCTCGACCCTGGTCGGCCTGTTTTCGGTGGCGATCATGCAGCGCCTGCGCCTGTGGGATCCGGTGGTGCTGGCCTACCTGATTCCGGGGGCGCTGGTGCTGGGCGGTTTCATGGCGTTGCTGGCGACGCTGTCTGCCACGGCGCTGGCGGGTTTGTCGTCGATCCTCGGCAACCTCACGCTGTTCGGTCTGATCATGCTGTTCCTGGTAATCGGCGCGTTACGCAAGGTGAAGGTGTACGAGGCGTTTGTCGAAGGCGCCAAAGAAGGCTTCGACGTGGCCAAGAACCTGCTGCCTTACCTGGTGGCGATGCTGTGTGCCGTCGGCGTGCTGCGTGCGTCCGGCGCACTGGACTTCGGCCTGGAAGGCATTCGCCATCTGGTGGCGTGGACCGGCCTGGACACGCGCTTCGTCGACGCCTTGCCGACGGCGATGGTCAAGCCGTTTTCCGGCAGTGCCGCGCGGGCGCTGCTGATCGAAACCATGCAGACCCAGGGTGTGGACAGCTTCCCGGCACTGGCGGCGGCGACGATCCAGGGCAGCACGGAAACCACCTTTTATGTGTTGGCGGTGTACTTCGGCTCGGTAGGCATCCAGCGCGCCCGGCATGCGGTGGGGTGTGCGTTGCTGGCGGAGTTTGCCGGTGTGGTGGCAGCTATTGCGGTGTGCTACTGGTTCTTTGGTTAAGGCTTGAATTGATATCGCAGGCAAGCCAGCTCCCACATTTGACTGTGTTTACAAATCAAAAATGTGGGAGCGGGCTTGCCCGCGAAGAGGCCCTCAGCGTTTCGCAGCACTATTGCCTTGCTGCACCACCCAATCCACCACCTGCTTGTTCAACTGATTCCCCGCCCGCCCAAACGTGGCCACCACCTCCGGCACTTGGGTATCTGCCACCGGCTGCCTCACCTCAAACCGCCGACTGGCAATGATCCGCTGATCACTCCCGCGCACCAACCGCGCATCCAGGCGAATCACTACCTCCACCGCACTGCCGTGGTATTCACTCTGGAACGCCTGCAATTGCCCGCCCAGCTCATAGTCGGCCTGCAGATTGGTCTCGTCGGTACTCAGCAGCGTCACTCGGCCATCGCGCTGGAAACCATCCATGAAGCGGTTGCGCAGCAGCACGGGCGCGGGGTCGCTCCAGCGCGACTGTGCATAGCTGCTGATCAGATCGCCATTGGGCACCACGGCGATGCGCGGGCTGTCGAGAAACTCGCTGGTTTGCGGCTTGTTCACACGCAGTGACCAACTGACTGGGGTGCCCTGGCTGGACGTCTGTGCGCTGGCCAGGCGATACACGTTGGAAGGGTCGGCTTTGGGCAGGATCGAGCACGCGCTGATCAGGGCCAGCGCCACGGGAACGATCACTTGATAAGCACGCTTCATGGCGTGAACTCCTTGTTCTTGTCGCTGCCCAGCAGGTAACCGCTGGGGTTGGCTTCCAGGCGGCGGGAAATGGCGCGCAGCGACGCGAGGGTTTCGCGCAGTTCGCGCACCGCCGGCGCCAGTTCATTGAGGCCCTGCATGCCGCTGTTCACCGAGTCCTTGTTGTTGCTCAGCAAGGTGTTGATGGTGGCGGTGCTTTGCTCCAGGGATTTCATGGCTTGCTCCGCGCTGCCGAAGGCTTGTTTGCCTTGCTCGTTGAGCAAGCCATTGGCGTTGCGCATCAACACGGTGGTCTGTTCCAGCGCTGCGCTGGCTTGTTTGCTCACCTGTACCAGTTGTTGCATCACCACCTTGATATCGCCGCGCTGGTCGGCAATGGCGCCGGTGGTTTGTTGCAGATTGTCCAGGGTGTTGCTCAGGCGCTCGACGTTCTCCCGGGAGAACATGTGATTGGCGTTGTGCAGCAGCAGGTTGACGCTGGTCATCAGGTCGTTGCTGTTATTGAGCAGGCGCGCGATAGGCGACGGCGAGGCGATGATCTGCGGCAATTCGCCGTCCTTGCCCTTGAGTTCGGGGCTTTGCGGTGTGCCGCCACTGAGCTGGATGATCGAGGTACCGGTGATGCCGGTGAGTGCGAGCTTGGCCTGGGTGTCTTCCTTGATCGGCGTCTGGCCGGCCAGGCGGATGCGGGCCAGGACGCGGCGCGGGTCTTTAGGGTCCAGGCGCAGGCTGGTGACGTCGCCCACCTTGATGCCGCTGTACTGCACGGAACTGCCCTGGGACAGGCCGCTGACGGCTTCGTTGAAGATCACTTCGTAGTCCTGGAAGGCCGTGTCGACGCTGGATTTGGCCAGCCACAGGCCAAACAGCATCGCGCCGACCACCACGATCACACTGCACAAACCGATCATCACATGATGGGCTCGGGTTTCCATGTCATACCTCGTTGAGCGATTGGGCGGCATCCAGTGCCGCGCGGCCTCGGGGGCCGTGGAAATACTCGTGAATCCAGGCATCGTCCGTTTCCGAGACGACATCGATGGCGTCGGCCACCAATACCTTCTTCTGCGCCAGCACCGCCACGCGGTCGGTGATGGTGTACAGCGTGTCCAGGTCATGGGTGACCAGAAACACACTCAGGCCCAGCGCGTCGCGCAGGGTCAGGATCAACTGGTCGAATTGCGCCGCGCCGATCGGGTCGAGCCCGGCGGTGGGTTCGTCGAGGAACAAAATGTCCGGGTCCAGCGCCAGCGCGCGGGCCAGTGCGGCACGCTTGATCATGCCGCCGGAGAGCGACGCCGGGTATTTGTCAGCGGCGGACAACGGCAGCCCGGCCAAGGCCAGTTTGACCGCCGCCAGATGCTCGGCGTCGCGGCGGCTGAGGCCGGCGTGTTCGATCAACGGCAGTGCGACGTTTTCGGTCACCGTCAGCGAAGAGAACAGCGCGCCCTTCTGGAACAGCACACCAAAGCGCCGTTCGACCAGGGAGCGTTCATGTTCTGGCAGGCTTGGCAGGTTCTTGCCGAATACCCGCACTTCCCCTTCGCTGGGGCGGCGCAGGCCGACGATGCTGCGCAGCAGCACCGACTTGCCGCTGCCGGAGCCGCCGACCACTGCCAGGATCTCGCCTTTGTACAAGTCCAGGTCGAGGTTTTCGTGCACGCTCTGGCTGCCGAAGCGATTGCACAGGCCGCGCACTTCAATCACCGCCTCGCTGGGCGCCCGGTGTAGCCGACTCACCAGCCCATCTCCATGAAGAACAGTGCAGCCACCGCGTCCAGCACGATCACCACAAAGATCGATTGCACCACGCTGGAGGTGGTGTGGGCGCCGACCGACTCGGCACTACCGCTGACCTTGAAACCTTCCAGGCAACCGATGGCCGCGATCAGGAACGCGAAGATCGGCGCCTTGATCATGCCCACCACAAAGTGCTGCACGCCAATGTCCGAATGCAGCACCGAGAGGAACATCGCCGGCGAAATATCCAGGGCCACGGCGCACACCACGCCGCCGCCGATGATGCCCGAGAGCATCGCCAGAAAGGTCAGCATCGGCAGCGCCACCAGCAGCGCCAGTACGCGGGGCAGCACCAGCAGCTCCATCGGGTCGAGGCCCAGGGTGCGGATGGCGTCGATTTCTTCGTTGGCTTTCATCGAGCCGATCTGTGCGGTAAAGGCACTGGCGGTCCGGCCAGCCATCAGGATGGCGGTGAGCAGTACGCCGAACTCGCGAAGGAACGAGAACGCGACCAGGTCGACGGTAAAGATCGTGGCGCCAAAACTTTCGAGCACGGTAGCGCCGAGAAAGGCCACCACCGCACCGACCAGAAAGGTCAGCAAGGCCACAATGGGCGCGGCGTCGAGACCGGTCTGTTCGATATGGGCGACCATCGGTGTGACGCGCCAGCGCCGGGGCCTGAGAATGCTGCGGGCGAAGGTCTCGAGGATCAGGCCGACGAAGCCCAGCAGTTTCTTGCTGTCTTGCCAGACGGTGTCCACCGCCCGGCCGATCCGCGCCAGCACCTGGATGCCAGTGGCTTCTTCCGGTGCCTTGTCCGGCACGCAGAAATCATTCAGGGAGCGGTAGACGGTCTTGAGCAGTGCGCGGTCGGCGGCGGACAAGCTGCAATCGTTATGCTCGGCGGACTGTTCGATGCGGGTGGGGCCCAGCAGCTCCACCAGCAGTGACGCCCCGGCGGTGTCCAGGGCACCGAGGCCATTGAGGTCAATGCGGGCGCCGGCGTCGTACTGGCCGTCGAGGGTGTCCGACAGCTTCTTCAGGTGGGTGTAGTGGGCAAGTGTCCAGTCCCCCGTAATCCTGAGTAACGGAGGAACGGAGGACGTATCGAGGTGGGCTGCGCCGGCCATCGTACTGTTGGTCATAAGCTCCGAGCGTGTCTGCTATCCACAATTCCTACGTAATAGCACGATCCGACCTACTTTGGGTTGTCCGTTTGTGCTGTGTCCGTCACGTTGAATCGCAATACCCCGATCACCTGTCCGTCCTCGGTCAGCACCCGCACTTGCCAGCGGCCCACGGCATCCGCCGGGAAGTTCTGCTTGTGGGTCCAGGCGCGATAGCCTTCCTTGCGTCCGCCGTGGATATCCAGGGCAATGCGGTCGACCTCTTTGCCGTTGAATTTCCACACATGGTAGATCCGCTCATCCAGCCCGCGCGGGGCGTTGATGGCGGTGTAGGCGTAGAGTCCGCCGCTGCGCAACTGGGCGGCGTTGACTTCCTTGAGGTCATCGCCGGGCGTGCGGTCCTGCAGTTGGGTGCTGATAGCCACTTCGGTCATCCACAGGGTGGCCGGCGGCACCCAGCTGCGCAGGAACCAGCCGGCGCAGCCGATCGCCGCGGTGACGCCCAGCAGCATCGCCCAGCCTTTGAGGCTGCGCAGCGGCAGGCTCACTGCCAGGCTCGGGATCGACAAGGCCATGGCGACGCCGAGGGCCAGTTTGTAACTCTCGGCGGTGGTCAGGTGCAGGATGATCGGCAGCGCAGTGAGCAGCGCGGCGAACAGGGTCAGGGTGTGCAGCGCGAGAAACAGCGAGCGCTTGGGCGCCAGCCATTTGTAATACAGCGGGTCAGTGATCGACACCAGCGCCGCCGCGCCGAGCAAGCCGGTGAACACCGATTGCCCGCTGTTCCAGGCGGTGGTGACGAAAAAGAATGGCAGCACGAAGAACAGACTTTCCTGGTGGATCATCTGGGTCGCGTAGCGCAGCAAGGGTTCGGGAATTTCGCGCTTGAAGACTTTGGTGAACAGCTGGGTAAAGCTGTTTTCCAGCATCAGCCACAGCCAGCTCACCAGCATGATCACCGCGATCCAGCTGGCCATGCCCTGCTGGCGGTCCACCAGGATGAAACTGCACACGCCCGAGATAAAACCGCCGAGCGCAATCACCCCTGGGTAGCGCTTCATCAGTTCAAGGATGCGCTGGATATGGCGGGTCAGGTTCGGCATTCGGCGGTTCACAGTCTGGGTAGGAAAAATCCCCGACAGAATAACGCCTTAGCCCGTCGTTCGGTGCCTCATTGCGCAACTCGTTTGCGATAAGACCGCACGCCGATCAGCACAACGGTGATCAGCCCGAGCATGGCGGCGCCGATCCAGGTCAGCGTGTCATAGCTGAGCAGCGGCTTTTCGATGCGCCAGTAGCCCGGTTGGTTGAGTACTTGGCGCAAAGCCTGGTTGGTTTGCTTCAGGCTCACCGCCTTGATGCGTTTGACCGGGTCACTGAAGTGGCCGTTGTTGTAGTCGCCGGATGCGCTCCAGTAGTAATCGGCCAGGGCGCTGTTGCCTTGCACGGCCCAGGCCTGGCGGGCGATGGCGGCTTGTTGCAGGCGGGCGAAGACCGTTGGATCGAGGCCGTTCTTGAGCAAGTCGGCCTTGAGATCGCGCAGCACCTGTTCGGCGTCGGGGAGGTTTTCGCGCTCGAGGTCGGCGTTCAGGCTGAGGAAGCCGACGCCACCGAGTACTTCCCGTTCGCTCCAGGGACCGTAGGACAACGCGTGCTTGAGGCGCAGTTGACGGTACAGCGCCCAGTCGAAATAGTCCTTGAGCAAGTCATAGGTTTCATCGTGCTGATCGTCCAGTACCGGCTCGGGGAACAGCCAGTGCAGCTTGGCGCCGTCACCGAGCCAGCCATGGATCAATTCACGGCGGTCGGCGGCGGCGTGCTGGATTTCAGGGAGTGGCAGGTGTTCGCTGGGCTCGACCGGTTCGAGCTGGCCGTAGGTACGTTCCAGGTAGGCCGGCAGCAGCTTGTCGAGGTCGCCGACGATGATCAGGGTCATGTTGTTGGGCGCGTACCAGTTTTTGCGCAGGCTCTCCAACTGGTCGCGGGTCAAGTGATCGACCTCGGCGCGCTCGGCGCATTTGAGGCCCAGTTCGACTGCGAGCTGGTTGCTGGCGTTGTGGCCCAGGTCCTGGCGATCCAGCAGGCGTTGCAGGTGTGAGTAGTGACCGCCGTCCTCACGTTCGACCACCTGTTTGGCGGCCTTGATATTCGCGTCGGTCAGTTCGGTACGGGTCAGGATTGCCAGCAGCAGGTCGAGCACTTTGCGCTGGTTTTGCGCAGGCGCCTCGATCACGAAGGTGGTGTCGGCATTGCTGGTGTAGGCGTTCCACTCGCCGCCCAGGGCTTGCATGCGGTCTTCCAGATCGCCCTCGCCGCCGCCATCGATGCCGCTGAACAGCAAATGTTCCAGCAGGTGCGGCAGTTCCTTGTCCTCGCAACGGAAGTCATCCAGGCCCACGCCGACCACCAGGCGGATGGCCACATGCCCGCGCTCGGTGCCCGGTTTGAGCAGCAATTGCAGGCCATTGGGCAGGGCGTAACCCTCGACTTGCAGGCGGTCAAAGGCAAAGGTGTGGGCAGAACCCACGAGCAGGCAGGCAAGTAACAGGCGACGCATAACAAGCTTCCTGGCGAGTGAGGTCAGTGTTAACTGACTTCACGGGCCATCATCCGTTCAGGGCGAATGTGTGATGTCGGCAATATCTTCGGCGGAGAGTGCGCCGGTGTCGGACGTTTCCAACACTACATAGGCGCTGCTGCAAAACAGTGAATTGAGGCGCTTCATGTCGGCAATCAGTTCCAGGTGCAGCGAGCTGGTTTCCAGGCTCTGCACGATTTTGCGTTGCAGGCGGCTGACGTGGGCATGGGCCAGGCGGCGCTCCTGGGCGCGGAAGCGGCGTTTCTCACGCAGTAACTGGCGTGCGCTTTCCGGGTCGGCGCTGAGGAACACCGACAGGCCCAGGCGCAGGTTGGCGATCAACTGGCTGTGCAGGCCGGTGAGTTCTTCCAGGCCGACTTCCGAGAACTGCCGGCGTTGCGAGGTTTTCTGCTGTTGGACTTTACGCAGCATGCGCTCGATCAGGTCGCCGGCCAGCTTGAGGTTGATCGACAGCTCGATGATTTCCGCCCAGCGCCGGCTGTCTTGCTCGCTGAGGTCCTCCCGGGGCATTTGCGCCAGGTAGAGTTTGATCGCGCTGTACAGCGATTCGACGTCATCGCTGAGGCTGCGCATTTCCTGGGTGATGGCGGTTTGTTTGCCGCGCAACACCTCCTGCATGGCGCCAAGCATATTGTCGATCAGGTCGCCCAGGCGCAGGGTTTCCCGCGCCGCGTTGGCCAACGCCAGGCTGGGCGTGGTCAGGGCGGCCAGGTCGAGGTGGCGCGGCTTGGCCTTGCCGTTGCTCTCTTCGCGCTCGGGCAGCAGCCAGGCACACAAGCGTGCCATCGGGCCGATGGTGGGCAGCAGGATCAGGCAACGACTGACGTTGTAGAGCAGGTGGAAGGTGATGACCATGCCTTGGGCGCTGTAGTCCAGACCATCCATCCAGCGTACGAGCGGATCAAGGACCGGGATGATCAGCAGCAGGCCGATCAGTTTGTACAACAGGCTGCCCAGGGCCACCTGACGACCGGCGGCGTTTTGCATGCTGGTGCTGAGAAAGGCCAGCACACCGCTGCCGATATTGGCGCCGATCACCAGGCCGATGGCGACGTGCAAGCCGATTACACCGGCACCGGCCAGGGTGGCGGTGAGCAGGACGGCGGCCAGGCTGGAGTAGGAAATCATCGCGAACAGGGCACCGACCAGGGCGTCGAGCAGGATGTCGCCGGTCAGTGACGCGAACAGCACCTTCACGCCCTGGGCATGGGTAATCGGCCCGGCCGCTTCGACGATCAGTTGCAGGGCGAGGATGATCAGCCCGAGGCCGATGCCGACACGTCCCATCTGCCCTGCCCGCGTCTGCTTGCGCGACAGGAAGAAGATCACCCCGAGAAAGATCAGCAGCGGCGACAGCCAGGACAGGTCAAACGTCAGTACCCGCGCCATCAGTGCGGTACCGACATCGGCGCCGAGCATGGTGGCCAACGCAGGCGTAAGGCCCATCAGGCCCTGGCCGACAAAAGACGTGACCAGCATCGCGGTGGCGTTGCTGCTTTGCACCATGGCGGTCACCAGGATGCCGGCGACAAATGCCAGCCAGCGCCTGGACATGTTCTGCCCGATGACTTGACGCAAGTTGGAGCCGTAGACCCGCAAGATGCCGGTACGGACGATGTGCGTGCCCCAGATCAACAGGGTCACGGCGGAAAGCAGATTGAGCAAGGTCAGCATGCTCGGCCCCCCGTGTGGGTGCGCCCCAATCAGGGCGAAGGAAATTTACCGCGTGCCGCTCTACGTCTTGTACTTAAGCTGTAGTTGGCGAATGGGCTCTGCGCCAGCATCGCATAGCTGAAGTGGGGATTGAAACAAAACTGTCATGAAACCTGCGGGACGCAGAGCGTCCCACGAGGCATTCCCACGCAGAGCGCGGGAATGATCACGCGGCGTTCGGGTTATTGACCCGGAATGTCCTTGCGCAGTTTCACCGGGTCCTGCTGTTTCTTCTTTTTCGCGATGGCGGTGCGCATCTTGATGTTCACCGCTTCCACCGCCAGCGAGAACGCCATGGCGAAGTAGACGTAGCCTTTTGGTACGTGCACGTCGAAGGATTCGGCGATCAGCACGGTACCCACTACCAGCAGGAACGACAGGGCCAGCATTTTCAGCGACGGGTGCTTGTCGATGAACGCGCTGATGGTACCCGCGGCCAGCATCATCACCAGCACGGCGACGATGATTGCGGCAACCATGACCGGCACATGGGAGACCATGCCGACAGCCGTGATGACCGAGTCCAGGGAGAACACGATGTCGATGATCGCGATCTGCACGATGGTGTAGATGAACTTGCCGCCGGCGCCTTTCGGTTCGTCGTGGGTTTCATCTTCGCCTTCCAGGGCGTGGTACATCTCCTGGGAGCTTTTCCACAGCAGGAACAAGCCACCGAAGAACAGGATCAGGTCGCGACCGGAAATGCCCTGGCCGAAGACCACGAACAGGTCGGCGGTGAGTTGCATGACCCAAGTGATCGACAACAACAGCAGGATTCGCGTGACCATGGCCAGCGCCAGGCCGAAGATCCGGGTGCGGGCCTGCATATGCTTGGGCATGCGGCTGACCAGGATCGAAATCATGATGATGTTATCGATGCCCAGGACGATCTCGAGGGCCGTCAGGGTGAAGAAGGCAATCCAGATTTCCGGATTGGTCAGCCATTCCATGTGTATTCCTTTGAGCAAGTGTTAAACCGCGCCAGCTGCAGCGCCGCGCGGTGAGTCGGTAGGATTATAGAGTGCTGAACAGCGGAAAAATCCCCATCAGCAAAGCGGCGAACATTATGCACAGGCACACCAGCACTGCCCACTTCAGGGTAAAGCGCTGGTGATCGCCAAATTCGATCCCCGCCAGGGCGACCAGCAGGTAAGTCGAAGGGACCAACGGGCTGAGCAAGTGCACGGGCTGACCAACGATGGAGGCACGGGCCATTTCCACGGCGGTGATGCCATAGTGGCTGGCGGCTTCGGCCAGTACCGGCAATACGCCGTAGTAGAAGGCATCGTTGGACATGAAGAAGGTGAACGGCATGCTCACCAGCGCAGTGATCACTGCGAGGTACGGACCCATGGCTTGCGGGATCACGGCCAGCAGGCTCTTGGACATGGCGTCGACCATGCCGGTGCCCGACAGAATGCCAGTGAAGATACCGGCGGCGAAGATCAGCCCGACCACGGCGAGTACGCTGCCGGCGTGGGCGGCGACGCGGTCTTTTTGCTGTTGCAGGCACGGGTAGTTGACGATCATCGCGATACTGAATGCCACCATGAACAGTACGGGCAGCGGCAACAGGCCGGCGATCAGCGTGCACATCAGGGCGAAAGTCAGGGCGCCGTTGAACCAGATCAGCTTCGGACGGCGGGCGTCCGGGTACTGCGACACACTGATCTCGCTGTGGTCGATTTCATCGCCCTGCAGGTGCAGTTCACCCAGGCGCGCCCGCTCGCGTTTGCCGTACATATAGGCGATCACCAGGATCGCGATCACACCGGCCAGCATCGCCGGAATCATCGGTACGAAAATATCCGAGGGGTCGACATGCAGCGCACTGGCGGCACGGGCGGTCGGGCCGCCCCAGGGGGTCATGTTCATCACGCCACCGGCGAGGATGATCAAGCCGGCCATGATCCGCGGGCTCATGCCGATGCGCTGGTACAGCGGCAGCATGGCGGCCACGCAGATCATGTAGGTGGTGGCGCCGTCACCGTCGAGGGACACGACCAGGGCCAGCACGGCGGTACCAACGGATACTTTCAGGGGGTCGCCCTTCACCAGTTTGAGGATCTTGCGCACGGCCGGGTCGAACAGGCCGGAGTCGATCATCAGGGCAAAGTAGAGGATGGCGAACATCAGCATCACGCCGGTCGGCGCGAGCTTGGTGATGCCTTCGAGCATCATCGGGCCGATCTTCGGCGCGAAACCACCGAACAGCGCGAACAGGATCGGCACGATGATCAGGGCGATCAGCGCGGACAGGCGCTTGGTCATGATCAGGAACATGAACGTAATGACCATGGCAAAGCCAAGGAAAGTCAGCATAGGAGTACTCCAGGCGTAGCGCGGCTAGGGAATGGCGAACCGGGTCGGGTCAGCGCAGAACGAAAGTCACGAGACGTGCGGGTGGAGTCGGGGCAAAAAGGCGGGTAGGAGCGGACATCGGGAATCACCATTGTTGTTGTTAACAGCCGGTCTGTTGCCGACAGTGGGGGCGATCCTAGTCCTGGAAGCTTTCAGCCAGCTTTCGCCGGAAAAACAGGTGACGAAGGGAAAAAGCACAATCATTCAATAGATGGAGATTCAATGTGGGAGCTGGCTTGTCGGGTCGCCGCATCGTTGCCTTGCCCACCGCTATCGCAGGCAAGCCAGCTCCCACATTTCAGGGCAGTTCGAGCCCGCCGGAGGCTTTATGCAGCGCCCGCAGGTGTTCGCCCACCTGCTTGAGGTTGGCCTCGCAGGCGGCGATTTCGGCTGCGCGGGAAGGGTCCAGCAGCGCCCTCACCTGTTTGTCCAGTTCGCCCGTCAGCGACTGCAATTGTTTCTGGCGCTCGGCGCTTTCGGACTCCAATCGCTTGGACTCGGACGGCTGTGGCAAACCGTAGCCGCCGCTACCCAGCAGTTCTGCCGGACGACTCAGGAAGCCACTATTGGCGAGGATCTGTTGCAGCGTGGCGTTGGCCTGCTCCATGCCGCCGTTTTTCAGTTCACGGGCGCCGAGGTAGCGTTGTTTGACCTCGTCCTGGGCCAGCATCAGTTGCTTGCGAAAGCTGGCTTGCTCCAGCAACAGCAGCGCGGCGCTGGTACGCAAGTCCGCTTGGCCAAACCACTGGCGACGCTCCTCGGCGCTGAGTGACAGCCAGTCTTCGACTTGTGTTTGTTTGATCGGCAGGTGTTTGCGCAGCACGTCGAACATGGCCTGGTAACGCTCGCGGAACGAGTCGAAGTGGTAACCCAGGCGCAAGGCCTCGCGTTTGTCGTTCAGCACGCTGGTATCGGCCAGGCCGCGGGCCTGGAGTACTTCCAGCAAGCCGTTGGGGGTGATGTTGTCCAGGCCGGTCAGTTGCGGGTTGGCGCTGCCGCTGCGTAACAGTTTCAGGCTTTCGACGGCGCAGTTGTTCGACAGGAAGTAGTAGCTGCCGTCGTAGCTCCAGTGCATTTCGGCGGCATGTTCGACGGTGTCGTTGATTTCCTGCCGGCTCAACTTCAACGGCACGGAGGCCAGGCCGCGCAATTCGGTCTTGGTGTATTCGTCGATCACTTGGGCCAGTGGCAAAACGAACAGCCGAGATGGGTATTTACCGACCAGGCCATCCCAGCTCGACAACTGCACATCACCCACGAAGGCGCGATAGGACAGCACCAGGTGCTGGTCAAGGTCCAGCCGGCAATCCGGGCCGCGCGGGCGCCCAGGCGCGCAGATCACCAGACGCAGCATGCTGTGGCCCCAGCGGCTTACCAGGTTCTGGTTGGCTTCGGCCAACAGGTAATCGATTTCATACACCCGCTCCGGGTCGACCTGGCCCAGAGGGGTCTTGGCGAAGTCGTTGCCGGCGTTGAGGAATGCATAGGTCTTGGCGCAAGTGTCCTGTTTGGGCGGGGCCCAGCCGAAGTGTTGCTGGTAATAGCGGAACAGCGCGGGGCGACGGCAACCGTAGCTCGGGTCGAGGAGAAAGTACTCCATGTTGACCGCCACGAACTCCAGCGGGCTGGTGGTTTCGTAGATGTCCGGGCTGCGGGCCACCTGGCGGTTGTGCTGCTCGCGCTCACCGCGTCGACCCACGTATTGCGGCCAGCCGGCGAGGTCCAGCAGGCGCGGGTCATCACTGAGGGTGAAGCGACGGTCATTCTGGCCCCGACATTGGTCAGGCAGACCGATCAGCCCGGTGATGCTGTTCTGGCGGCTGCAGCGCTGGATCAGCGCGCGTTCGTCGCCGGACCAGAGTCGCGCCCGGTCATAAATGTGGGTGAGTTCGTGCAGCACAGTGGCGAGCATTTCCTCGCGCACGGTGCCGTGGGGGCGGTTGGTTTTTTGACTGGCGGCGCTGCCGTCGGTCAAGCCGGCCAAGAGGTTGCTGTTGAGGTCCAGTTTGGACACCAGCGAAGCCTGGCCGTAGGCGTTCTTGGGCATCTTGTCGGTCCAGCCGACATCGATGCGCCGGTCCAACTGCTCGATGAAACGCGGCGGCAGTGCGCGCATCGCGTCATCGAGCAACGTCTGGCTGGCCTGCTGTTCGGCCGGGCTCAAGCCTTCGGTCTTGAGCCGCAGTTGCAGGCTGGCGTGGGCGGTACCTGCGCTGAGCAGTACCGCCCCGGCCAGCAGCCAGGCGTTGAGCCGCCTCACAGTGCGAGGATGGCTTCGGCGAGGGTCTGGTCAGAGGCGTCACGGGCTTCCGGCACACGGGTGCGCAGGGTGTCGAACGCGGCTTCCAGTTGCGCGCCGCGGATTTCGCCGTTGGTGGCGACGAAGCTGGCGGCGTCATCGTGGGCTTCGCGCACGATTTTGGAGTCGCGGATGGAGGTGGTGGTATCGGACGTGAAATCGATCGTGCGGGCCGAGGCGCGAACGATGATGTTACTGGTGGCCTTCAGGGTTTGTGCGTGGGCAACATCGGCCAACAACAGCAGGCCGAGGGCGGCGGCGATCAGCGGGCTACGCATGGAAAGACTCCGAAATACAAAGATGGTTATTGGACGAGAATTGCTTGCGCCAGTTCAAGGTCGCTGGCGTTAAGTTTTGGCCGGGTGTGGCGCAGGCGGTCCAGAGCGGATTCCAGTCTCGCCCCACGCCATCGACCGTCAGTGGCGATGAACGCGGCAGCGTCCTCTCGGGCGGCCAGTACCACTTTCCTGTCGAAGGGCGCAGAGGTCACCTTGCTGGTGGCGTAGGCGGTCACGACGGTGTTCTGGGTGGTCAGGTCAAAAGCCGAAGCCAAAGGTGACCCGCAGGCGCAAAACAATACAGGGAGTATCAAACGGCGGTAAGAAAAAGCCATGGGACTCGACTACGGAAAGCGAGTGCCAAGGCTAGCGCAATGCCCGGGCGAGAGCCAGCGCGAAGGCGCGGGGAGCGGCGAACGCTCCCTGCGCAACCTCTTTGCTTAGATAGCCAGGATCGCCTGGGCCAGTTGGGCATCTGTCGCGGCATTCAATTGCGGGGCCTGTTGGCGAATCTGTGCCAGGGCGCTTTCCAGCTTCACGCCCCGAATGGCGCCTTCGCTGGCGACAAAGCTGGCAGCGTCGTCACGGGCGGCGCGCACGATCTTGTTGTCGCGCAAGGACGAAGTGGCATCGGAGCTTGCGTCGGACGTGGCTTTCAGGGCGCCGACGATGGAGTCGGTGGTCACGATGAAGCTGGTTGCACTGGCGTTGGCTGCCAAGGTCAAGAGGGCGGCGGCGCTCAACAGGCGAAGACGAGACATGGGATAGCTCCTGGATGGACAAATGAGGTGGTGCAATGCAGCCATTGTGGATCAGACGCCTGTTCCAAAAGGTTCGCCACCTGATGGCGGGATATTAATCCGCCGTTTGTCCGTTCGGAAAGTACCTTGACCGATCAGTCACGCCAGAACGGCTTGGCCAGTTCGGCCATCCGGTCGCCCTGACTGATGCCCGCATCCGACAATTCCCGGGGATCCAGTTGAGCGAGCTGGCGTCGCTCCTGAGCGTGGCGTGCCCACCTGACCAGATTGCAGGCGACGCGGAGTAACCATCGCTTAAAGAAAGAGGTGTGCGTATCCATGGTGAGCACCTTTCATGGGTATTGGGACACCATGTTGAGGGGCATGCAGTAACCGATACAGATACACAGAAGTTAAATTGTACTGCTTAACTGTTATATTTTTTAAACTGTACCTATTGTTCAAAACGACATCTGTTCAAGATGGTAAACCTCCAGAAACAACAAAGCCCGCCTCCGGTTTCCCGGGGCGGGCTTTGTCTTGTCGAATCAGGGTGCTGGCGGTTAACCCGTCGGGTCAGGGCCAGCGGGCGCCAATCAGCGCCAGAACGGCTTGCTCAGCTCTTCGTAGCGTTGAGCTTCGCTGATACCGGCGTCAGCCAGCAGACGCGAATCCAGACGAGCCAGTTGGTGGCGGCTGGAGATGCGGCGCTGCCACAACATCAGGTTGGCGAGAACGCGCAAAGGCAGGGAAGCCTGGGTGTTTACAGCTTTTTCTTCGAAGAACAGATCGGAACTGAGTGTACGTTCCATGATGACATCCTTCCGCTTGTGGCGGGATTAGGTAGTGGTTTAACTGATGCCAATGATCCTCTTCCCGGGCAAGACTCTCTAGATACAGTTCACCTGTATTGTGAGGGGCCAGTTAACTGTTTAAGAGGGCTGTACTGTTCGTAAATGGGGCAACTGTACTTGTCTGCACTGAAATAGTGCGAAATAAGTGTTTTCAGTCTGAGAGGTAGGATATTTCGGTAGGAAAAGGCCGGTACAGTAGTACAGTTTTTTAATAATCTAGCCCTGTTGAAATCGAGCTGATGAAACTGTGTTTGCATCAGCCCGAATCTGTATCAATCAACCCTTGAGCATGTGCCCGGTTTCTTCCAGGTTAATGTGCCAGCTCAGCGCATCCCGCAGGATGTGAGGCGTATGCCCGCCGAGGGCGCAGGCGGCAGTGAAGTAGCTGTTCAGGGCATCGCGATAGGCAGGGTGTACGCAGTTGTCGATGATCACACGCGCGCGCTCCCGGGGGGCAAGGCCACGCAGGTCGGCCAGACCGACTTCGGTGACAAGAATGTCGACGTCATGCTCGGTATGGTCCACGTGACTCACCATGGGCACCACACTGGAAATCGCGCCGCCCTTGGCAATCGACTTGGTCACAAAGATCGCCAGGTGAGCATTGCGAGCGAAGTCGCCGGAGCCGCCAATCCCGTTCATCATGCGCGTGCCGCAGACGTGGGTTGAGTTGACGTTGCCGTAGATGTCGAACTCCAGCGCCGTGTTGATGCCAATGATGCCCAGCCGGCGCACCACTTCCGGGTGGTTGGAAATTTCCTGCGGGCGCAATACCAGCTTCTCTTTATAGCGCTCCAAATTGCCAAACACATCGGCGTTGCGCCGTTCCGACAGCGTGATCGAACTGCCGGACGCAAAGCTCAGCTTGCCGGCGTCGATCAAGTCGAAAGTCGAGTCCTGCAGCACTTCCGAATACATGGTCAGTGCTTCGAACGGGGATTCGATCAGCCCGCACATCACCGCATTGGCAATGTTGCCAATCCCGGCCTGCAACGGACCGAGCTTGTTGGTCATGCGTCCGGCCTCGACTTCCTGCTTGAGGAAGTTGATCAGGTGATTGGCGATGCCTTGGGTGTCAACGTCCGGCGGCGTCACGGTGGAGGCTGAGTCGGCTTGCTGGGTGATGACGATGCCGACGATTTTTTCCGGTGGGATCGGAATCGCGGTGCTGCCAATACGGTCGTCGACCTTTACCAATGGAATCGGTGTTCGGGTTGGCCGGTAGGTCGGAATATAGATGTCGTGCAGCCCTTCCAGGTTCGGGTTGTGCGCGAGGTTGATCTCCACGATCACTTGTTTGGCGAAAATCGCAAAGCTGGCCGAGTTGCCGACAGAGGTCGTGGGCACGATATGACCTTGTTCGGTGATCGCGACCGCTTCGATCACGGCGATGTCCGGCAACTTGAGCTGGTTGTTGCGCAGTTGTTCGACGGTTTCCGACAAATGCTGATCGATAAACATCACTTCGCCTGCGTTGATGGCGCGGCGCAAGGTGCTGTCGACCTGGAACGGCATGCGTCGGGACAGCACGCCGGCTTCGGTCAGTTGCTTGTCCAGGTCATTGCCCAGGCTGGCGCCGGTCATCAAGGTGATTTTCAGCGGCGAGGTCTTGGCGCGTTCGGCCAGGGCGTGGGGGACGGCCTTGGCTTCACCGGCACGGGTGAAGCCGCTCATGCCGACGGTCATGCCGTCCTCGATCAGAGCGGCGGCCTCTGCCGCGCTCATGACCTTGTTCAACAATGAAGGCAAGCGGATACGATCACGGTACATGGATTGTTATCTCGGGCTACGGAAGCAAGGTGCGCAGTTTAGTGATTTCAAAAAATTTCGGCCCGCTACCATGGTCGAATGCCAGGCAGCGATTTAGAGCCTTTGGTCGGGTTTCATGTAGGTGCAAAGCGGGACGCAGAGCGTCCCTGGATGCGTTCCCACGCAGAGCGTGGGAACAATAAAAAAACCCCAGCCTACAAGAGGCCGGGGTTTCGGGTATTGCGCTGAAGCAGTGTTATTCGACGGCCTTGACCATGTCTTCGATAACTTTCTTGGCGTCGCCGAACACCATCATGGTCTTGTCCAGGTAGAACAGCTCGTTGTCCAGGCCGGCATAGCCGCTGGCCATTGAGCGCTTGTTGACGATGATGGTCTTGGCCTTGAACGCTTCGAGGATCGGCATGCCGGCAATCGGCGAGTTCGGGTCGTTCTTGGCAGCCGGGTTGACCACGTCGTTGGCGCCCAGTACCAAAACCACGTCGGCCTGGCCGAATTCGGAGTTGATGTCTTCCATCTCGAACACCTGGTCGTAAGGCACTTCGGCCTCGGCCAGCAGCACGTTCATGTGCCCGGGCATGCGACCGGCGACCGGGTGAATGGCGTACTTCACGGTGACACCGTGATGGGTCAGTTTTTCGGTCAGTTCCTTGAGGGCATGCTGCGCGCGGGCGACTGCCAGACCGTAGCCCGGCACGATGATCACGGTGTCGGCGTTGGTCAGCAGGAAGGTGGCGTCGTCTGCCGAGCCGGACTTCACCGGACGTGCTTCTTTTGAGCCGGTTGCCGCCGTGGCATCCGAGGTATTGCCGAAACCACCGAGCAACACATTAAAGAAGGACCGGTTCATCGCCTTGCACATGATGTACGACAGGATTGCGCCGCTCGAGCCCACCAGAGAGCCGGCGATGATCAGCATCGAGTTGTTCAGCGAGAAGCCGATTCCCGCCGCCGCCCAGCCGGAATAGCTGTTGAGCATCGAGACGACCACTGGCATGTCGGCGCCGCCGATCGGGATGATGATCAGCACGCCAAGCACGAAAGCCAGCGCCAGCATCAGCGCAAAAGCAGTGAGATTGCCGGTGAACATGAACACCAGGCCCAGGCCGAGGGTGGCCAGGCCCAAAACCAGGTTCAGTTTGTGTTGGCCGCCGAACTGTACGGGTGCGCCCTGGAACAGGCGGAACTTGTACTTGCCTGACAGTTTGCCGAAGGCGATCACCGAACCGGAGAAGGTGATTGCACCGATGGCGGCACCGAGGAACAGCTCCAGGCGGTTACCGGCAGGAATCGAATCGCCCAGGTGTTTGACGATGCCCAGGGACTGGGGCTCGACCACGGCGGCGATTGCGATGAAGACCGCAGCCAGGCCGATCATGCTGTGCATGAACGCCACCAGCTCCGGCATTTTGGTCATCTCTACGCGCTTGGCCATAATCGACCCGGCGGTGCCGCCGATCAGCAGGCCGATAATCACGTAGCCAATGCCAGCAGTTGCCAGCTCGGCGCCCAACTTATAGATGAGGCCGACGGTGGTGAACACCGCCAGCGCCATGCCGAGCATGCCGAACAGGTTGCCGCGTCGTGAAGTGGTTGGGTGCGACAGGCCCTTGAGAGCCTGGATGAAACAGATCGACGCGATCAAGTAGAGCGTCGTGACGAGATTCATGCTCATTACTTGGACGCCTCTTCTTTTACTTTCGGGGCTTTCTTCTTGAACATCTCAAGCATGCGACGTGTCACCAAAAAACCGCCGAACACGTTGACTGCCGCCAGAGCCACCGCGAGGGTGCCCATGATTTTGCCCAGCGGGGTCACAGTGAGGGCCGCAGCCAGCATGGCGCCGACGATCACGATTGCCGAAATCGCGTTGGTCACCGCCATCAATGGCGTGTGCAGCGCGGGGGTCACGTTCCAGACCACGTGGTAACCGACATAAATCGCCAGCACAAAGATGATCAGGTTGTAGATACCGGGGGAGATAAGCTCTTCCATCGTCTGAATCCCTGTTTAGGCGTTTTTGCGGATGACTTGGCCGTCGCGGCACATCAAGCACGCGGCGACGATGTCGTCTTCGAGGTTGATTTCAAACTGCCCTTCCTTGGTGAAGACCAGCTTCAGGAAGTCCAGCAGGTTGCGCGCATAGAGGGCTGATGCGTCGGCGGCGACTGCACCGGCCAGGTTGGTCGGGCCACAGATAGTCACGCCGTGCTCGACAACCACTTGGTCGGCAACAGTCAGCGGGCAGTTACCACCTTGGGCGGCAGCGAGGTCGATCACTACTGAGCCGGGTTTCATCTGCGCGACGGTGTCGGCGCTGAGCAGGGTCGGTGCCTTGCGGCCGGGGATCAGTGCGGTGGTGATGACAATGTCGGCCTGCTTGGCGCGTTCGTGCACGGCCAGAGCCTGGCGCTGCATCCAGCTGGTGGGCATCGGACGGGCATAACCGCCGACGCCGACGGCGCATTCGCGTTCTTCATCGGTTTCGTAGGGCACGTCGACGAACTTGGCGCCGAGGGATTCGATCTGCTCTTTCACGGCTGGGCGCACGTCGGAGGCTTCGATCACGGCGCCCAGACGTTTCGCTGTAGCGATGGCCTGCAAGCCTGCAACGCCAGCACCCAGAATCAACACACGCGCAGCTTTCACGGTGCCAGCGGCGGTCATCAGCATCGGCATGAAGCGTGGGTAGTGATGGGCCGCCAGCAGCACGGCCTTGTAGCCGGCGATGTTGGCTTGCGAGGACAGCACGTCAAGGCTCTGGGCGCGCGAGGTGCGCGGGGCCGCTTCGAGAGCGAAGGCGGTGATGCCGCGTTCGGCCAGCCTGTTAATGGTTTCGTTGCTGAACGGGTTGAGCATGCCCACCAGAACAGTGCCGCTTTTGATCAGCGTAAGTTCGCTGTCGCTGGGGGCTACCACCTTGAGAATCAGCTCTGCGCCAAACGCATCGCTGGCACTGCCAATGGTTGCGCCTGCCGTTTCATAGGCACTGTCCACGACGCTGGCCTGAATGCCGGCTCCGCTTTGTACAGTGACCTTATGGCCCTGGCCGATCAGCTTCTTGATGGTTTCCGGGGTGGCTGCCACCCGCGTTTCACCGGTCTGGGTTTCGAGAGGAACACCAATGTGCACGTCAAATCTCCTGCATGATCTTTTTGCTTTTGATCTTTTTGTAAAAAGGCCAGTGCACCGTGAGTGGCGCAGCTGGGGCGGCCGATCAGCACGATCCCGCTGAAATGACAGCGGGGCGCGGCATTTTGCAGGCGAACTTTACGGCCTTCAAGAGATTATGACGGGTGACGAAAAATTAACTACAAGTCACCCTGTGACTGATTGTCGCAACACGCCAAAATAACCGCTTTAAATACAGGTATTTAAAGGGCTTCAGGTGATTTATACGGCTTTTCCCATGATTGGCGTGAATGGTCGTGCATTGGCTTGTGAAAGTCGCTACAAGCCATGAAATTACTGGCTAATACGTCGATTTCAGGCTGACAAGTACAGTCTGTTTAAATGCGACATTCACTTATATCTGTAGGTCTTATTTTTATCTGACTACAGGGTCAAAAATCGGCCAGGCCCTTTAAATTCAGGGGTTATAACGTTGGGACTGATCAATCAGCCAGTCTCTAAAGGCTTGCAAGGATGCAGATTCGACCTTTCTCTCGGGAATCATCAGGTAATAGGCCTTTGAGCTGCTCAATGCCTCTGGGTGTGCGATGACCAGTCGCTGCTCCTCCAGCTCTCGCTGGATCAGAAAGGGTGGAATCAACGCAATTCCCATGTCATGCATGGCCGCCTGGGACAACATCGAGAATAGCTCGTAACGAGGACCTGTCATGTCGCGGGGAACGTTGAGCTGTTGCGCGTTGAGCCACTGGCGCCATGCGTAGGGCCGAGTGGTCTGTTGCAGTAATGGCAGTTCGGCGATCTCCTGAGGGCTGAACCGTGTTCGAGTCCCCAATAGCCGCGGGCTGCACACGGGCACGGGGTTTTCTCCCATTAGCCTGTGAGATTCGGTGCCGGACCAGTCGGCATCCCCAAAGTAGATAGCGGCGTCGAATTCGGTATCGGCAAACAGGAACGGACGCGTTCGGTTGGTGAGGTTGACCGTGACTTCAGGGTGTTGGCGCTGAAAATCCTTTAGGCGTGGGATCAGCCACTGAGTACCGAAAGTGGGGACGACGGCCAACTCAATGGTGTTTGCACCCTGTTGCCCCATGACTGACAGGGTATCGCGCTCGACGGCGTCCAGTTGCGCGGCAACACGACGGCTGTATGAGAGTCCCGCTTCGGTGAGCTTGACCCCGCGTCGCGAGCGGCGAAACAGCTCGACACTCAAGAACTCCTCAAGGCTGGCGATCTGCCGACAGATGGCGCCCTGGGTGAGGGAAAGTTCGTTCGCCGCTTTGGTAAAGCTTTCGTGGCGGGCCGCAGCTTCAAAGCTGACGAGGGCGGTGGTGCTGGGAATTTTTCTGCGCATGTACCTAGTACTCACTGATCAAGCGCTGCTGCGCCCCTGTTAAATGTTTCGAAGTGAGAAATTAGCACAACCCTATGCGCAAACCTCGTTTGCCCTCTGTGAGCGTCCGGCCTAGGCTCCATGCACGACTTTTGAATTTTTCAACGAGGGCTCATTCATGGCTGGCAAGGCAAGCTTCAATTGGATCGATCCATTGCTGTTGGATCAGCAGCTCACCGAAGAAGAGCGCATGGTGCGTGACAGCGCTGAGCAATTCGCGCAGGACAAGTTGGCGCCGCGTGTACTCGAAGCTTTCCGTCATGAAAAAACCGATCCCGCCATCTTTCGTGAAATGGGTGAAACCGGCCTCCTGGGCGCGATGATTCCCGAGCAGTACGGCGGCAGTGGCTTGAATTACGTCAGCTATGGGCTGATTGCGCGTGAGGTGGAGCGGGTCGACTCCGGTTATCGGTCGATGATGAGTGTGCAATCGTCATTGGTCATGGTGCCGATCAACGAGTTTGGCACTGAGGCGCAGAAGCAGAAGTACTTGCCGAAGCTGGCGTCTGGCGAATGGATTGGGTGCTTCGGCCTGACTGAGCCCAACCACGGTTCTGATCCCGGCGCGATGGTTACGCGGGCGCGCAAGGTAGACGGTGGCTACAGCCTGACAGGCGCCAAGATGTGGATCACCAACAGCCCTATCGCGGATGTGTTTGTGGTGTGGGGCAAGGATGATGCGGGTGACATCCGAGGGTTTGTCCTGGAGAAGGGTTGGAAGGGGCTGAGTGCCCCGGCGATTCACGGCAAGGTCGGTCTGCGGGCGTCCATCACCGGCGAGATCGTGATGGATAACGTGTTTGTGCCGGAAGAAAATATCTTCCCGGATGTCCGGGGTCTTAAAGGGCCGTTCACTTGCCTGAATTCGGCGCGTTATGGCATTTCCTGGGGGGCCCTGGGGGCTGCTGAATTCTGTTGGCACACCGCACGCCAGTACACCCTGGATCGCCAGCAATTCGGCCGTCCGCTGGCTGCGACGCAACTGGTCCAGAAGAAACTGGCCGATATGCAGACCGAGATCACCCTGGCCCTGCAAGGCTGCTTGCGCCTGGGGCGTATGAAGGATGAGGGGACTGCGGCGGTGGAGATCACCTCGATCATGAAGCGTAACTCGTGTGGGAAATCCTTGGATATCGCGCGCATGGCCCGAGACATGTTGGGTGGCAACGGTATTTCCGATGAGTTTGGAGTGGCGCGTCATCTCGTTAACCTTGAGGTGGTGAATACCTATGAGGGTACCCATGACGTGCATGCGCTGATTTTGGGGCGTGCACAGACCGGTCTTCAGGCGTTCTATTAATAGGAGCACGACATGGGCGCGCTTTCGCACCTACGGGTACTGGATTTATCACGGGTGCTGGCGGGGCCCTGGTCCGGGCAGATCCTTGCAGACCTTGGCGCTGAAGTGATCAAGGTCGAACGGCCAGTCAGTGGTGATGACACGCGTGCATGGGGGCCGCCCTTTCTTAAGGACGCCTATGGTGAGAACACCAGTGAGGCGGCGTACTACCTGTCGGCCAATCGTAATAAAGAGTCGGTGACGATCGACTTCACGCAGCCAGAGGGGCAGAAGCTGGTGCGTGACTTGGCGGCCAAGTCGGACATCCTGATCGAGAACTTCAAGGTCGGCGGGTTGGCGGCGTATGGTCTGGATTATGAGTCGCTCAAGGAGATCAATCCGGAGTTGATCTACTGCTCGATCACGGGTTTTGGCCAGACAGGGCCTTATGCCGCGAGAGCGGGCTACGACTTCATGATTCAAGGGTTGGGTGGGTTGATGAGCCTGACCGGGCGCCCTGAGGGGGACGAGGGCGCTGGACCGGTAAAAGTTGGGGTTGCGCTGACGGATATTCTGACCGGGCTTTATTCGACCGTGGCCATTCTGGCGGCATTGGCCCATCGTGATCATGACGGTGGTGGTCAGCATATCGACATGGCCTTGCTGGACGTGCAGGTGGCTTGCCTTGCCAATCAGGCGATGAATTATCTGACGACCGGCGTGTCGCCCAAGCGTTTGGGGAATGCGCATCCGAATATCGTGCCGTATCAGGATTTTCCTACGGCTGACGGTGATTTCATTCTGACAGTGGGTAACGATGGGCAGTTTCGCAAGTTCGCTGAAGCGGCGGGTCAACCGCAGTGGGCGGATGACCCTCGGTTTGCGACCAATAAGCTGCGGGTGGCCAATCGGGCGCAGCTGATTCCGCTGATTCGCCAAGCGACAGTGTTCAAGACGACGGCAGAATGGGTTTCGCTGCTGGAGCAAGTCGGTGTGCCGTGTGGGCCGATCAATGACTTGGCGCAGGTTTTCGCGGACGCTCAGGTAAAGGCTCGCGGTTTGGCGATTGAGTTACCCCATGCCTTGGCTGGGAGCGTGCCTCAGGTTGCCAGTCCTATACGGCTGTCCAAGACGCCCGTGGAATATCGTCTTGCACCGCCGTTGTTGGGGGAGCACACGGTCCAGGTGCTGCAGCAGGTATTAGGGTTGGGAACGGCGAATGTGGAGGCGCTTAGGGAGGCTGGGGTTATTTGAAGTTCCTCTTCTATATAGTCGCTACGATGCTGTGTGGGTCGGTCTTGGTTATTTGATAGAAACTCAAATTAAGTGTTGACGTCGAATTTTATCTGTCTATAATTCGCCCCACTTCCGGCGCAGTCGA
>NZ_JBSVWB010000028.1:0-79854 GCF_054071795.1 Pseudomonas sp. SDO5271_S396 | reverse complement strand
AGTGACAAATAAGCCAGCTGACCCACCGCCATCGCAGGCAAGCCAGCTCCCACATTTGCCCTGCGCAGAGTCAGGAATTGCTTCAACGCTTGAGGTTGATGTTCTTCAAGTCATCCAGCAGGCCCAGCAGGGTCTGCAATTTCTGTTCGCCCAACTGGTCCTGCAGGCGCTGGTAGTTGGCTTCCATGCATTGGCTCATGGACTCGAAACTCGCCTTGCCCTTGTCGGCCAGGGTCACCAGCACGCGGCGCTGGTCTTGTTCCGCCTTGCGTCGGTGCACCATGCCGGCGGTTTCCATGCGTACCAGCACGCCGGTCATGCTCGGTTTGAGGATGCAGGCCAGGTCGGCCAGTTGGTAAATCTCCAGCTCACCGTGTTGCTCAAGGATGCGGATGATGCGCCATTGCTGTTCGGTCAAGCCGTGTTCGTTCAGGGACGGGCGGAAAAAGCTCATCGCGGCCTCACGCGCTTGCAGCAAGGCCAGGGTCAGGGACTGTCGAGGTTTGGGCATAGGGATCAGGGTCACGGGGTATTTAGTTAATAATTTAACGAAACTCTAGCATTCCCTGCCGCCGAGCGCGCTATAACTTGTTTGTCCCACCGCCCATGGCGCGCTGAATCAAAAGCCCGGGCAGGCAGGATCAAGACTTCCCTCCCGTCAGGGCCCCTAATGGAGGCATCCGCTTTAGAGCCTTCCTTCACCTTTTCAGGCTGCGCCATGATCAACATCGAAACCCCCACGTATTACACCGCCACCAAGAAATACAACCTCAGCTTCCCCACCCTGGAACAGGACATCGACGCCGACGTCGTGGTCATCGGCGGCGGTTTCTCCGGTATCAACACGGCCTTGGAACTGGCGGAAAAAGGCATCACCAACATCGTCGTGCTCGAAGCGCGCTACCTCGGCTTCGGCGGCACCGGGCGCAACGGCGGGCAGATCATGGCCGGCATCGGCCATGACCTGGAGAAGATCAAGAAGGACGTGGGTGAAGACGGCCTGCGCCGGGTGTTCGAGATCAGCGACCTGGGCGCCGACATCATCAAGAACCGCATCGCCAAGTACAACATCGACGCAGACTTCTGCCACGGCTACGGCTACATGGGCTTCAACGCCCGCCAGGAAAAAACCCTGCGCGCCTGGGAAAAAGATTTCAAGTCGATCAACAGTCAGCACGAGATCCGCTTTCTCGGCGGCTCCGACGTGCAGCAGATCATCGGGTCCAAGGCCTACAGCAGCGCCTTGCTGCACATGGGCGGCGGGCACGTGCACTCGCTCAACCTGTTGCTGGGCGAAGCCACCGCGCTGGCCGGCCATGGCGTGCGGATCTTCGAGAACAGCCCGGCACTGGACGTCAGCTACGGCGAACGCATCACCGTGCGCACCGGTCGCGGTTCGGTACGCGCCAGCAAGTTGCTGTGGGCCTGCGACAGTTTCCTCAACAAGCTGGAGCCGGAACTGCACCGCTCAACCATCAACACCTACGCGTTCCAGATGATGACCGAGCCGCTGTCCGAAGAGCTGATCCAGCGCATCAGCCCGATCCGCGGGGCCTACAGCGATATCCGCCCAGTGATCGACTACTACCGCGTCACCAACGAGAACCGCCTGCTGTTCGGCGCCGCCACACCGTTGGTGGAGCATATCCCCGGCGACCTCAAGGCGTGGAACCGCAACCTCATGTTGAAGATTTTCCCCTACCTCAAGGACGTGAAAATCGACTTGGCCTGGGGCGGCCCGATGGCCTGCAGCCCCAATCTGTTCCCGCAGATCGGCACGCTGCCGGGGCGCAGCAATGCGTTCTTCGTACAGGGTTATTCCGGCTTTGGCGTCACCCCCAGCCACATCATCTGCAAGGTCCTGGCCGAAGGCATGAGCGAAGGCTCGCCCCGTTATGACCTGATCAGTTCCATCCGTCGCCCGACCATCGTCGGCAAAGACACGGTCCGCCCGCTGATCCTGACGGCGGGCAAATCCTGGCACCAGCTTTCCGGTTTCTGGAACGGTCGCCGCTAACCCTCATGACTCAACTGGAGCAACTGCCATGACCCTTACCGCCCTCAAACACAACATCCAGCTGTCGGAACTCGATGCCTGGGGCACCGTGGCCGACCTCGGCTCCGAGATACTCGAAGGCGACGTGCGTGCCTTCGGCAAGATGACCTTCGGCGCTCCCACCGATGCCGTCAGCAGTGCCTACTTCGGCACCACCCAAGGCAAGTTCCGCATGGTCTACCCGTTCACCGAACAAGCCACCGTGGTCACCGGCGAAGTGGCGCTCACCGACGAGTCCACCGGCCAGACCACGCGCTACAAGGCCGGCGACAGCTGGTTCGTGACCAAAGGCACGCCGGTACTGTGGGACGTGGTCAGCGAGAGCTTCGTCAAACACTACTTCGCTGTCGTTTAAGGGAGGCATTGCCATGTCGAACCCTTCAGACTGGATCACCGTCGGCGCACTGGCCGATGGTTTCGCGCCGCAGGCGTTTATCCTGCCGAACCTGGCCGACCTGGCCGGCCAGACGTTCACCCTGCACTTCGCCAATGGCTGGCAGATCGAACACCGTTTCGAGCAGGACACCCTCGCCTGGCACGCCGCCGACGGGCATTCCAGCGGCCGCGCACCCTACCGCGCCACGTCGATTCGCCCGGGACTGTACCTGGTGGATTTCATCAAGCAGGAGGCCGGACAGAGCTGGTCGATCAGCCTGGTGCTGGACACCGCAGCGGCCTCGTTCACTGCCGTGATCGGCGGCCTGCCCACGCCGCAGGACACCCGGGAAGGCCTCTACCACCGTGCCCTGGCCGGCAAGCCGCTGACCTCGGTGCAGGCGGAGTTTCTGCACGGCAGCCTCGACCGCCCCTGGCAGGCCGGCCACTGCCTGCATGCGCCCACCGACGAACTGGTGGGCCTGCGCAACCATTACCGCTACAGCCCCAGCGAAGTCTACGAGCACATCTACCTCAATGAACGCTTCTACGCCTGGCAATGCCTGAAGGGCGTGGAGCAAGGCCTGTGCGACACCGACCGCTGCCATTACTACAAGATCGCCGAACAGCTGTACCTGTTCGTGTGGCAAGAGAAGATCGTGCCGACCCTGGGCCTGGTGCTGATCGACCTGCAACAGCACCGCAGCGACGGCAAGATCTTCGGCTATGCCGGGGCCTCGTTCGATGCGTTGTCGAACTTCCCGATCAGTTCCTATTGCCAGGTGCTCAACCGCACGGAGTATCCCCGTGACTGAGCCGCGCACGGTGGTCATCACCGGCGCCGGCACCGGGATCGGCGCCGCCTGCGCCCGCCTGTACGCCGAGGCAGGTGCACGGTTGGTGTTGGTGGGCCGGCGCCGTGAGCCGCTGGAAGCGGTGGCGCGGGACACCGGCGGCCTGGTGCTGGTGGGCGATGCGGCTTGCCCGGACACCTGGGAGGACTTTATCCGGCAGATCCGCGCGCAGTACGGGCGCCTCGATGTGCTGCTGGCGTGCGCCGGCGGCCATGGCCTGGGCACGGCAACCGAGACCAGCCCTTTCACCTGGGAAAGCGCGTTGCGCAGCAACCTCGACAGCGCGTTCTACAGTGCCCGTGCATGCCTGCCGCTGTTGCAGGAAAGCGCCGGGAACATCGTGCTGATCGGCTCCATCGCCTCCCTGGCAGCCGGCCCCGAAGTGTGCGGCTACACCACGGCCAAGCACGCACTGCTGGGGCTCAACCGCTCGCTGGCGCGGGACTACGGCCCCCACGGCGTGCGGGTAAATGCGGTGTGCCCCGGCTGGGTACGGACGCCCATGGCCGATGCCGAGATGCAGCCGCTGATGGACGCCTATGGCGATACCTTGCAGCAGGCGTACGCCCGGGTCTGTGCCGATGTGCCGTTGCGCCGCGCGGCCAGTGCCGAGGAAATCGCCCGGGTCTGTCGCTTTCTGGCGTCCAGTGATGCGTCGATCATCACCGGCGCGACGCTGGTGGCCGACGGTGGGTCGAGCATTGTCGATGTGCCGACGCTGGCCTTCGCTCATCTGGAGAGTGCCCATGGCCAATGACCTGGATTTCAGCGACCGCGTGGTGCTGGTCACCGGCGGTGCGCAGGGCATCGGGCGCGGGATCGTCGAGGCATTTGCCCGGCGAGGCGCCCGGGTGGTGATCGCCGACCGCCAGCTGGAACAGGCGCGGGAGGTGGCCACCACGCTGTGCTCACAGGGTCATCGCGTGGAAGCGACGGGCGTCGACCTGGCAGACGCGCAGGCGGTGTCTGACTGCGTTCACGGGCTGCCGCAGCTGGATATCCTGGTGCACAACGCCGGGTACTTTCCGCTGACGGCCTTCGCCGACATCACTCCGGCGATCCTGCAACGCACCCTGGATGTGAACCTGTCGGCGCTGTTCTGGCTGACCCAGGCGGCCTTGCCGGTGTTTCGCGCGCAAGGCCGGGGTTGCGTGCTGGTGACGTCATCGGTGACCGGCAACCGCGTCGGCTATCCGGGGCTCACTCACTACGCGGCGTCCAAGGCCGGGGTCAACGGGTTTATCCGCAATGCGGCGCTGGAACTGGCGCCGCTGAATGTGCGGGTCAACGGCGTGGAACCGGGCATGATCGCCACGCCCGCCACGGGCAACCTGGGTGACGCTGCACTCAATGACAGCATCGCCAGCCGCGTGCCCCTGGGGCGCCTGGGCGCCGCGGCAGATATCGCCGGGGCGATGTTGTTCCTCGCTTCCGACCTCGCTGGCTACATCACCGGGCAAACCCTGGTGGTGGATGGTGGCGCGACCCTTCCCGAAGTCTGAACCTCGACCCGGTCCACATGTGGGAGGGGGCTTGCCCCCGATAACAGTGTGTCAGTCACCACAAGCTTGGCTGATCCACCGCTATCGGGGGCAAGCCCCCTCCCACAATCGATCTTGTTTGTTCTTAAACCCTGTTCATGCCCCCACCGCCTGCATCCGGCTCGACCGGAAATCCTTGGGCGACTGTTCGAACTGCTTCTTGAACGAGCGGCTGAAATGCGCCGAGTCGGTAAACCCCCATTTGTAGGCAATCGAGGTGATCGACTCGCTGCGCAGGAACGGGTTGGTCAGGTCATCGGCACTGCGTTTGAGCCGGGCACGCTGGATGTAGCGGCAGACGCTGTCGTCCTGCTCCTCGAACAGGCGGTACAAATGCCGCACCGAGATGTTCAGCCGATTAGCCAGGCCGATCGGGCTCAGGCCTGGCTGGCTCAGTGACTCGTCGATGACTTTCTGCACATAGCTGCGCAGGTTGGTGCCCTGCAACGAGGCCAGGGCTTCACGGCACTCATCGCCATGCTCCAGGGCCGAGCCCAACAGCGAGACGAATGCCGTTTGCAGGGCCTCCACTTCACCGCCGCCGTCTTCGGTGTCGTCCTTGCACAGTTGGTCCATCAGCACATGCAGCATGCGCCCGCAGGCCTTGGTCGAGGAGATCTTGCCGAAGGCCCGTGCCTCGCCGCCCAGGTGCTTGCAGACTTCGGGGCGCGAAAGGGACAGGGAGGCGTGTTCGATCAGGCCGAAGGGGGTGATTTCGATGGAGCCCACCGAGTCCATCAACAGCATCTCGCCGGGGGCCAATTGCAGGGTCTGGCCGTTCTGCACGATCTGCGAATAACCACTGCGCTGGCTGACCAGGAAACAATCCTGGTCATTGTCGTGATCAGCGTGGTGCGCCGGGCGTTTGATCAGCCCGGCATTGGTGCGCAGGATGGCCAGGCCGCGCGGGAGGTTGTGGATCTCGCCAATGAACAGCGAGCGGTTGAACGCCAGCTCTGTGTCGAAATGCCCGCACGCGTCGCGCAGTTCGCGGTTCCAGGTGTCGAGCCCATCGTGTACCTGCTGTGGAATGCTCATGGGGTGTCTCCGCAATGGCTTCTTTTTGTTGTTCTCGCGCAATAGTTAACATGTTATCTATATGCACGCAACACTTAACCTGACGGCCATTACGCAAGCATTAAGAGTGCCATTCAGAGGTGAGATAAAACCCGCTGCAAACCTGCCAGGCTCGTCAGCAAATGTTCGCGCTGTACGAGGCTCAAGGCGATGTAACGTCGGAATGCGGGCAGGCGATTGACCACCTCGCTGCCGCCCATGTGCTCTAGGCGCACGCACCATTGCTGGTCCTCGAGTTCGATGCGCAGGCGCTTGAAATCCAGAGGCATCAGCGCCTGGAACAGCTCGGTGTCCGCCTGCAATCGCGCCTGCAATTCACGGCCCAGCGCCTGGTTGCCCGAGCGGCGGCGCACGCGCAGCCCGCTGCGTCGAATCGCGCCGCCATGGTGCACCTCGAAGCTGCCGGTACCACCTGTCGAAGCAGGAATGCGCAGCACGAACTCGGTCAGCACCAGGTGCATCAGCCATTGCGACTCGGTGCGCTCGACAATCTCGAACGCCCGCCCCTCGATTTCCAGCGTCGCCAGCCCCAGGTTGCGCCGCAGGTGGGCCAGGGTCACCCCGGGCCGGTAACCGGTCGGGGCGCGGTCGGCGCGCAACAGTTCAAACAGTTTTTGCCGCAAAGTCGCCATAGCCATCATCAGCCTGTCCCGGTTGATTGCTGAATTCCTTCGCCAGCACCTCCTCCACGGAGGCCGGCTTGAACGGGTTGACCTTTTGCACCACGAGGGTCCAGAACAGCGCATACGCCGCCGTACCACCCAGCATCACGCCGAACGGTACGTAAATGTCGGCCGGGTTCATCCCGGGGGGTGTGATGAACCACATGCCCAGCAGGATGCCGATGCTCGACACAATCTGCGGCAGCGGAAACCACGGTGAGCGATACGCCCGTGGCAGGTCGGGCCGACGAATGCGCAGGCTGATCACCGACACCGTCACCAGCAGGTAGGCAAAGCTCCACGCGCACACCGCCGCCAGCACCAGGTGCAGGATGTTGTCGGTGTTGCCGCCCAGGTACAGCGCGTGCAGGCAGGGAATCAGCATCGCCACCAGAATGCACACCAGCGGCGTCTTGAAGCGCGGGTGCAGGTAGGTGAACACCTTGGGCAACGCCCCGTCCACCGCCATGCCGTAGAGAATGCGCGGCACGCCGGCCATCAAGGTGTTGATGGTGGCCGCGCCGGCAAACAGAAAGCCGATGCCCAGCCACAGCGGTCCAATCTGCCCCATGACCTGCTCGGCGAACCGGGGAATGGCCATGGGCGTGTCCAGCAGGTGCACACCGGTGGCGGCGTCGAGTACCAGGTTTTCCACCTGGCGCTTCATCGCGGCGCCATAGATGAACATGCACGAAGCCACCCCCAGCAGCCCGAGCATCATCGCGCGCGGCATCACCTTGGCCGACTGGCGCAGGTCCGGCGCCAGCGGGGTGACGAACTCGCAGCCGACGAACATGAACATCGCCATGCCCACCAGCGACAGCACCGTCACCAGGTCGGTGCCCACCAGCGATTCACCGAACCAGCCGTCCAGTTGCACCGCCGGCGCGGCGATCAGGCCCAGCACACCGAAGACCATCAGCGTGGTCCACATGCCGAAGGTGAGGATGATTTCCGCCCGGCCAAACGCACTGACACCGAAGGCATTCAGCACGCCGAACACCACCACGAAGCCCACGCCCAGCAACCATGAGCCACCGGCCGATTCCGCCAGGGTATTGAGGTGTTCGAAGTTCACCAGCGCCATGACCCCGGACAGGATCGTCTCGGCGGTGCCGGCGAACACATGCACGATCAGGTAGGCCGACAAGGTGCCGGTGATCGCAAAGAACCGGCCCATGCCGCAGTTGATGTAGTCATACACCGAACCGGTGGTGGGCAATATCGAGGCGGCTTCGGAAAACGTCGTGGCCTGCGCCAGCATCATCACCACGGCAATCAGCATCGCCAGGGCAAACGCACCGCCACCGATGCCGAACCCCGTGGTGGCGGTGAGAATCACCGGGCTGGCCATGATCAGGCCGATGGTGCTGGCCAATGCGGTGGGGAAACCTACCGTGCCCCGGTTGAGGTACGCGGTGAGTCGGTCGTTGATCGACATGGTGGGGTCCTCGAAAGCGGTTTTTTTTAGTGTGTTGGCACTCTGCGCCCCACCCGGGTTGGTCGTCTTGCCCCTGTCTGCCGCCGATTTTGTTGCTGCCTGCCACGCCACGCGGCCTGGCGGCCAGGGTCAATTCCCTGGCACGCAGAGGAAAGACTTGCCCCTGTGCCACTCGCCCTAATGCGCCCTCACTCTAACCAAGCTGGGGACAATAACAATGGAGCACTCACTGAAAAACCGTCGCTTGCGCCAGACGGTCGGCCTGGGCATCGCCCTGCTCGCCGGCCAGGTTCAGGCCATCGAGTTGTACGCCGATGCCGACACCAAAGTCACCGGCAACTTCCTTGCCGTATACGGTCTGTTCAACAGCCCGAAAAACTACGATGGTCGCACCGGCGGTTCCACTTGGCGCGAAGCGTTCATCAAGTACGGCCTGAGCGTGGACCAGAGCCTGGGCCACTTCGGCGGGGTGTACGGCACGGCCAACCTGGTGAGTTCCGGCACCTGGGGCGATGGCGATGCGTCCGGGGTCACGACGGGCAAGGAGCGCACCACCAAGTTCGACGAAGCCTTCGCCGGCTGGCGCTCCGGCGAGCTGTTCCCGGCGCTGGGCAAGGACGGCGTGGACCTGTCGTTTGGCCGGCAGATCATCACCCTGGGCGACGGTTTTATCGTCAACGATGACGGCCCCAACCTGGGCAAGGGCGTGGGCGACGGGCAGTTCAATCGCGGCGGCGCCTACTACATCGCCGCGCGCCATGCGTTCGACAAGACCGCGGTGATTCGCCTGGGCGGCAAGGACGGCGTGCACGGCAGCCTGATGTGGTTCAAATCCGACAACCCGGCCCAGGCCATGAGCGAAATGGCCGCCGGGACCCTGGAATACAGTGCCGCGCCAGGCACCCTGGGGCTCACTTACCTGCACGGTATCGATGTGGACGAACGCTATGCCACCGACCTGCAACGCCAGCGCAAGGGCATGAACCTCTACAGCGTGCGTGGCAGCGGCAGCGCCGGCATCGATAACGCGCACTTCGCCTTCGAACTGGCCCGCCAGGACCGTCGCGACAGCCAGCAAAATGCCGGCTACGCCGAAGCCGGCTACACCTTCGCCGACCTGCCCTGGTCGCCGGACCTGACCTACCGCTACGCGCGCTATTCAAAAGATTGGGACGGAATGTTCGCAGGTTTCAACCGTGGCTACGGCACCTGGGTCCAGGGCGAAGTGGCGGGCAACTATTCCGGCCCGTACAACAGCAACACGGCGGTGCAACACGTGGCGTTGAAGGTCAAGCCCGTGGAAAACCTCACCCTGGGCGCGTTGTTCTTCGACTACAACACCGTCAGCACCCGGGGCCAGTTGAACCTGGATGGCCGCGAGCTGGACCTGTACGCCGAATGGGCGGTGAACGAACACCTGATCATCACGCCGCTGCTCGGCCTCTACAAACCCGACAAGTCGGCAGAGACCGGCGGCAACCAGGTCGGCGGCAACGGCACCAACGTCTACAGTCAGTTGGTGGTGGCCGTGCCGTTCTGACCCCCCTCGGGCGCGCACGGACGCAGCGCCCGCACTTCCGCGTATGCGCCCTGGTGATACAACAGCGGCGAGCGGCCAAAATCGTCGAAGGCCACCACCTTGCCGATCATGATCCAGTGGTCGCCGCCGTCCACCTGCTGGTACTTCTCGCAATGAAACCGCGCCGAACAATCGGCGAATACCGGTGATCCCCCTTCTCCCGGCTCGTACTCGATCAGGGCGAAGCGGTCGTCACGGGGGCGCGCGAAGTTATTGGACAGGTGCACTTGGTCGGCTGCCAGCACATTCACCGCGAAATGGCTGGCCTCCTCGAACACCGCGTGGCTGTTGGAACGTTTATCGATGCTCCACAGTACCAGCGGCGGGTCGAGGGATACCGAGTTGAAACTGTTGGCGGTCACGCCCACCTTGCGCCCGGAGGCAGTGGCGGCGGTGACGACGGTCACGCCAGTGGCGAAGTTGCCCAGGGCGCGGCGAAAGGCCCGTGGGTCGAAAAGGCGGCTGTCAGACATGCAAGGCTCCCGGGCACCGTCGAGGGGCGCCCTGATGGTTGTAGTGAAAAGTCGTTGTCACACCATGCTCGGATCGGGCTCCAGGCCCATCAGCTCACGGCCAAGGATCTGCGCGCAGACGTCGTAGTCGGTATAGGCATGGGCACCGGTCATATGGGAGTCGCGGAACAGGCGCTGCATTTCGTTGTGTTCGAACCAGGCGTTGCCGCCGGCGGCGGCGAACAGCCGGTCGACGGCCTCGATGCACATCTTGGTGGCATAGGCCTGGTTGGTGCGCCAGAACGCCAGGGTTCCGCGGCTCGGATAACGCTGCGCGGCGCTGTGTTCGGCGTGTTCCTGCCAAGTCTTTTCGAGGAAGGCACGGGCGGCGGCCACCTGATGGGTGGACTCGGCCAGGCGCATCAAGGCCGGCGTCGCCGCGCCTACCGCTGCGCCGGTATAGGCACGCACGCGGTTTTTGGTTTTTTCGCGGAACACCTCGAGCATGCGCTCGGCCACGCCCAGGCTGACGGTGGAAAAACCACTGGCGAAATACGGACGGTACGGCGCGTAGAAAATCTGGCTGTCGGGGTAGAGGCCAAAACCTGCGGACTTGCCTTCCATCATGTCCCTGGCTTTCTGGATGCGGTGTTCGGGCACCCAGGCGTTGTCGATGATCAGGGTCTTGGTGCCGCTGCCTTTCATGCCGGCGGCGTGCCAGTCATCACGGATCTGGTAGTCGCTGCGCGGCAGCACGGCAAAGCAGTAATCCAGGGTGCCTTCGGCGTTCTGTCGACGGCAGCCGACAATCGCCCACTCGCCGTGGTCGCAGCCGCTGCTCCAGCCCATTTCACCGCTGAAATACACACCGCCCTCACCTTCCACTACCCGGCCAAACGGCGCGATGCTGCTGCTGGCGGTGGCATCCGGGTTATCGCCCCAGACCTCTGCCTGCAATTGCGCCGAGAACAGCGCCAGCTGGTGACTGTGGGTGCACAGCAGGCTCATGGCCCAGGCCGTGCTCGCGCAACTGCCGGCGAGCAAGGCGATGCAATCGGCGAACTGCGGCAGCGACAGCTCCAGGCCACCGAAAGCCTTGGGTTGAAAAGCCCGATGCAGGCCGATGCTTTTGAGCAGGGCGATGTTTTCATCCGGCACTTTGCGTTGTCGCTCGGCAAGGCTGGCGTTCGCGGCAATGATCGGCAAGAGAGGCTTGAGGTCTTCAAGGAGCGGGTTTGGCTTTTTCATGGACGGCCCTGCTTGTTATTAGTAGCCCGACGCTTGATCCCTCTGAAGGAACAGCGCGGGGTGCAGGGCCAGTATCGACCGCGTCGCCCAGGCCGAAAATGCACGTTCCACAGGCAAGGTTGTACTTTTCACAGGGCGCCGTCAGCGCGGTGGCAGCCACAGACATAGCCTGCGGCAGGCACAGACAAGCGCCTCGCCCCCGCGCTGGTTACCCTCGGTTTTTCCTTTGTGAACTGCCAGGACCCTGCCATGAGCGATCTTCCGCTGCTGCCCCACGTCGAAGCCTTTTTGCGTCGCCGCCATGGGCTGTTTATCGACGGCGTCACCGTACGCAGCCATGGCGACCAGACCCTGGCCGTGACCAACCCGGCCAACAATCAGGTGATCGCAAAGGTCGCGGACGCGGACCTGGCCGACATCGACCTCGCGGTCGACTCGGCCACCCGGGGCTTTGAGGTCTGGTCGCAAACCGCGCCCGCAGCGCGCGGCAACGTGCTGCTCAAACTCGCCGATTTGCTGGAGCGTCATCGCGAAGAACTGGCGCAGATCGAGACGTGCCAGTCGGGCAAGATCATCCAGGTTTCCCGCGCGTTCGAGGTCGACCAAGCCGCGCACTTCCTGCGCTATTACGCCGGTTGGGCCACCAAACTCAGTGGTCAGACCCTCACGCCGTCGCTTCCCTCGTTCAACGGCGAACGCTACACCGCCTTCACCCTGCGTGAACCGGTCGGCGTGGTGGTGGGCATCGTGCCGTGGAATTTTTCCACCATGATCGCCATCTGGAAACTCGCCTCGGCCCTGGTGACCGGTTGCAGCATCATCATCAAGCCCAGCGAATTCACACCGCTGACGATCCTGCGCATCGCTGAACTGGCGATCGAGGCCGGGTTGCCGCCTGGCGTGCTCAATGTGCTCACCGGCGGTGGGCATGTGGGCAGGGGCCTGGTGGAACACCCGGGCACCCACAAGGTGTCGTTCACCGGTTCCGTGCCCACCGGCATTGCCGTCGGACGCAGCGCCATGGGCGCCGGCCTGACCCGTGCGACCCTGGAACTGGGGGGCAAAAATGCCGCCGGTTTCCTGCCCGACATGGACCTGGACAAGATCGTGGAGGGCGTCATCGAAGCGGGCTTCCTGCACTCCGGGCAAATCTGCGCCGCCGCCGAGCGCTTCTACGTGCACCGCTCGCAGATCGAGGCGGTGCTGGAAAAACTCAAGCAGCGCCTCAGCCGCCTGACCATCGGTTCGCCGCTGGACGAACGCACCGAATTCGGCCCGGTGACCCATCGCCAGCACCAGCTGAAACTGCTCGGTTACTGCGCCCAGGCCCGCGCCGAACACAACACGATCATCCATGGCGGCACCCTGATCGACCGTCCCGGCTGCTACATCGAACCCACGGTGATCCTGGCCAACAGCCCCAGTGACACCCTGCTCAACGAAGAAACCTTCGGCCCCATCGCCACCTTCCTGCCCTACGACAGCGAAGACGAACTGCTGGCACTGATGAACCATGGCCCCTACGGCCTGAGCGCCAGCCTGTGGACCAACGACCTGGGCAAGGCCCTGCGCAGCGTGCCGGCTCTCCGGGCAGGCACCGTATGGGTGAACATGCACACCCTGCTCGACCCGGCGGTACCGTTTGGGGGCAATCGTTCTTCAGGGATGGGCCGCGAGTTCGGCAGCGCATTCATCGAGGACTACACCGAGCTCAAGTCGGTGATGATTCGGTATTGAGCTGAATCCTCTTCCCCATGGTGAACAGGTCTGTGGGAGTGATAACTGGACTTACTGTGGTGAGCGGGCTTGTCCCGCGCTGGGGCGCGAAGCGGCCCTGAAACCAGGCGCCGCATTTCTATCTGAAAAAATGCAGTGATCTTGTTGGGGCTGCTGCGCAGCCCGGCGCGGGCGGTGCGACGATTCGACAAGCCCGCTCACTACAAAGAGCGCGCTGCGGCTCATCATGGGAGCTTGGCTTACCACGATCCCTGGGCCAGGCTGTGCGGCGAAAATTCGCTGAACTGCCAGCGCAGCGCCAGCGCCGCCGGGCGGCGGACCAGCTGTTCCACGGTCACGGTCCACAGACGGTGTGCGCCTTCGAATGCCGCCACTTCCGGCCCGTCGAGGATCAGCGAGGTGCGCCCGAACAGTTGCAGCACGTCCCCCGACTCGAAGTCGATGAACAGCAGCCCCGCCACCGGGTTGACCTGCAGGTTGCCAAGGGTGTTGAAGAACATGTTGCCGGTGAAGTCGGGGATGGTCAGCACGTTGCCGTCGACCCGCACGAAGCCGGTATTGCCGCCACGGTGGGACACATCCACCGAGCGCTCGCCGTCGTTGTCCACGTAGGTGGCGACGAAAAACGTGTCAGCCTGGCGGATCAGCGATTGAGCCGCCCCATCGAGACCGCTGACGCGTTCGACCTGGCTGCCGGGTTTACGCGCAATCGAATCCACCGGCCGCAGTTGGATGTACTTGGGGCAGTTGCCATAGGTGTGCACCACGTCCACGGAAAAACCCTCGTGATCCAGGTTGCCGATGTGGCCGTTCATGCGGTTGCGGCGACGGGTATTCAAGTCGATGCCCAGCAAGCCCACCGAAGCGCCGGGGTGTAACGCCCCGCGCGCCGGGTCGCTGCTGGACGGCAGGCTGTCGATCTGCAACGTCTGCGGGTCCGGTGAGTGCACGAACCCCGGCGCACCCTCCACCAGGGTGGCCCACGGCACGCCCTGCTCATCCACCGCGCCCAGCACCAGGTAAGGCAGCAACGGGTAGAAATCCCGATGCTGCTCGGGCAGATGGTCGCGAATCACTTTGGGCCCGACCACGGCCATGCGGTCGACGACACCGGCGCTTTCCTGCAATTGCAGTTCACCGGTATGCCAGGGGGAGCGTTCGATCGGGTTCATGGCAATCACCTCAAGTTGGATGGGCCCATGCTGCACCCTGCCCGCCGCCGGAGGAATGCACACGTCAGGCAATCCACTGTTACGCCAACTGAAATGCCGGATGCTCGCGCAGTGCCGTTACGCAATGATCGACAAAACTGCGCACCCGCATCGGCGCATTGCGACCCTCGCGGTAGACCACGTGCACCGGCAACGCCGGCAGTTCATAGGCCGCAAGTACCCGTTGCAACTGGCCATTGAGCAGATGCTCGTGAACTGCGTAACTCTGGCAACGAATCAGCCCGGCGCCATGCACCGCCGCATTGATCGCGCCCTGTACCGTGGCGCAACTGAGCCGTGCACGTGCCTTGAGCTGGCCGCCCCGGAAGTCCCAGTGCACCTGGTCGGCACTGGCGATCAGGCGGTGTTGCTTGAGGTCTTCGGGGTGCCGGGGCTCGCCCTTGGCCGCCAGGTAAGCCGGGCTGGCGCAGAGGACATACTTGATATGCCCCACAGGCCGTGCGATCAGCGATGAACTGGGCAGCTCACCGACCAGAATCGCCACGTCCAGCCCTTCTTCGTGCAGGTTCGGGTAATAGTCGTGATAACGGGTGACCAGACTGACGTCGGGGTACTGATCCATATAGCCGGCCAGGATCGGCGCCATCACGTAGCGGCTGAACAGAAACGGCAGGAACACCCGCACATTGCCCTGGGCCTGCACGTGCAAGCCCTTGGCCGAGGCTTCGGCGGCGTCCACGGCGGCGAGCAGGCGCACGCAGTCGCCCATGTAGGCGTTGCCGGCGTCGGTCAGGCTTACGCCCCGGGTACTGCGTTGCAGCAACGGGACTCGCAGGCGTGCTTCGAGCCGCGCAATCGCACGCACCAGGGTCGGGCCGGAGACGTCGGCATCACGTGCCGCCGAGGCCAGGCTGGTGTGCCCGGCCAGGGCCGCGAACAGTTGCATGTCGCGATAACGTTCCATCAGTCGGGCCGCTTGGGCGACGGGTTCAGCGCGACATCCTGGCTGAGGCGATGGGTGAGGAAATCCACAAAAGTATTGACCTTGGCCGGTACGCGACCGTTCTTGAAGTACACCACCTGGATCGGCAGCGGTGCCGGCTCGAACGCTTCCAGCACGATCTCCAACTCACCCGCCGCCACGGCCGCCGCGATCTGGTAGGACAGCACCCGCGTCATGCCCCAGCCCAGGCGGGCCAGGTTGATCGCGGCGTTGTTGGCCGTGACCACCAGACGCGGTTCGATGGTCACGGTCAGCGGCTGGCCGTCATCGACAAATTGCCACTCGCTCACCAGCAGGCTGGAGGACGACGTGGCGATCTTGGCTTCACGCAGTTGCGAAGGGTGTGAAGGCCGCCCGTGTCGGTCGAGGTAAGCCGGCGATGCGCACACCACTCGGCGTACCTCGCCGACCTTGATCGCATGCTGCCCGGGCTCGTGCAAATGGCCGATGCGCAGGGCCACGTCCACGCCCTCGTCGGTCATGTTGACCACACGATCGACCAGCAGCGCATTGAGGTTCACCAGCGGAAAACGGTCGAGGTAATCCCCCAGCACCGGGGCCACGAACAGCTCGCCGAACAGCACCGGCGCGGTCACCGTGAGGTGGCCGCAGGGGATGGAATAACTGCCCGCCGCCGCTTCCTCGGCCTCATCGAGTTCGGCGAGGATGCGTCGGCAGTCTTCCAGGTAACGCTGGCCGGCTTCGGTCAGGTGCAGGCTGCGGGTGGTGCGCGCCAGCAACTGCGTGCCGATGCGCTCTTCCATGGCGGCGATGGCCCGGGTCACGCTGGGCGGCGACGTTTTCAGGCGGCGCGCGGCGGCGGCAAAGCCCTCCTCCTCGGCCACCGCCAGGAATACCTGCATTTCATGAAATCGATCCATCGGCGCCTCTGAAAAATTACTGGGATTGCAGACCGACCGGCGTGCGAACCATGCCGACGAAACCTGGCAGGGCTTCGATGCTGGCGAGCCAGGCGCGTACATGAGGGTAGTCGGCCAGCGACACATTGCCTTCCGGCGCGTGGGACACATAGGTGTAGAAAGCAACATCGGCGATGGTCGGTTGCTCGCTGGCCAGGAAACGGCTCTGGCTCAGTTGCTGCTCAAGCAGTTGCAACAGCGCGTGGGAACGGCTGATGGCCGCCACGGTGTCGAGTTCGGCACCGAAGACCACTGCCAGGCGTGCGGACGCAGGCCCGGCATGCAGTTGGCCGGCAGCGGTCGACAACCAACGCTGTACACGAGCCTGCCCGACCGGATCGCTGGGCAGCCATTGGCCCTTGCCGTACTTCGTGGCGAGGTAGACCAGAATGGCATTGGAGTCGGCCAGGACAGTGCCGTTGTCATTGATCGCCGGCACTTGGCCGAAGCTGTTGATCTCGGCAATGAATTGCGCGGTTTTGTGGGCACCCTGCTTGAGGTCCACCAGCACGAATTCACTGGGCAGGCCCAGCAGGGACAGCATCAGCTCCACCCGATGGGAGTGGCCGGACAAAGGAAAACCGTAGAGTTTGATCGCAGGCTGGGACATGGGACGCTCCAGAGAGTGGGTGGTTGACGACGGGCATGTTCCCCTGCTGCGCTGATCGATGGAATCACCAGGATTTACAATCCAGCATTTCATTCGACGAAACAATCACTCACCGAACCATTCCAGGATGAGCGTGATCTTCAGCGGCCCGTCCGGTTCCGCCCGCGTGAAGTCATCGTAGAACCCCGGCGCCTGACACCGCGCCAGAATATACACCGGAACCTGGCGCCACAACGAAACCCCACGCGGCGATGCCCGCTGGCTTGCCTCCACAAGTCCGCTTTTACAACCCCATTTCTCCATTTGAGTGGCCGGCAAATCGAGTATGCTTTGCCGCTTTCGATTGCTCGCCAATTGTCACGTTCATGATGGAGTCGCTGCATGCCCAACCTGGATCAGGGCCAACCTGTGCCGATGGACGATACGCCCGTGCGTGTGCCTGACAGCCTGCTCAGCGACCAACTGGACAAGGTTTTGGCCAAGCCTGCGCTGGACGCTGTGCCTTGGAAGGTGCCGGTCGAGGTGCTGGACGACAGGGAGTTCGAGCTGCTGGCTTACCGCTTGTTCCAGGACGGCCAGGGCTCCCATGCAAAGACCCAGTGCAACCTTGGCATCGACCACGACGACACGGCCTTGATGCAAGGTTCGGGCGATATGGGCCGCGACGTGACGCTCTATCGCAAAGGCGCTGCGGTCGGGGCCGTGCAATGCAAGCACTATGCAAAGCCATTCGAGCAACCCGACGCCCTGCGCCAGATCTGCCGGTTCATTCTGGCGGCCCGACAGCATCCCGAACTGATGCCGGACCCGCAGAACTTCACCTATGTGCTGATGCTGTCCAGGTCGGCCAACGACAAAACCTCGTCGCTGTTCCGCGAGACAACAACCACCCTGAAGAACAATCCCGACCTGTTGCCCAACGCAGTGCGCGAAGCGCGCGAGGCGTTCAAGAAATTGCAGGCGGTAAGCGAAGCCGAGTCGCTGGCCTATGCACGGGACATTCTGGGCAAGATCAAGCTCAAACTGGTTCAGGGCATTGACCTGGCCATCTGGCTCACACAGCGCGATGCCATCTTCGCCAGCTTCTTTCAAACCCGCGTGGTGGTGGACAAGGACGTGGTGCTGGCGCATCTGCTGGACATCCAAAAAGCCCTGCGGGGCGATTTCTCCATTGCGTTTCTGGACCGCGCCCGGGATACCTCCGCGCTGTCCATCGCCCGGGCCAACGAGCAGGATGGCGGTCACCGGCAGATCATGCTGGAAGAGGTGTACACCCCGCGAAGCCTCGAAGCCGAGATCGACCGAAGGATCGAAGCTGTGGACCTGGCGTCGGGCGAAGGCACACTGATCGCAGTCATTGCACCCGCCGGCTTCGGCAAGAGCAGCCTGCTCTGGGGGTGCCACCGCCGCTGGAGTGCGCGTGGCGATACTGCAACCCTGACACTGGCGGCAACGCAACTCGCCACATTGATCGAGCAGGGGCAGTTCGACAGGGTCCGCGGCACCCTGCTGAACCGTGCGGCCACACTGCGCGATGGTGGTGTTCGCTTCGTGGTGTACCTGGATACCTTCGACGTACTGATGCACAGCGTGGAACTGTCCACGCCCGCATTGGCGCTGCTTTACGAGCTGGTGGAGCATGGGGCTTCGCTGGTGTTCTCCACCCGACCGGAAGAAGTGGCCGACATCAAGTTCGAGAAACTGACGCAGCAAGCCGTCAGGCTCTACCTGGGTGAATACGACCCCGAGGAATTCGCCCAGGCATTGAAGACCTATTGCGCGGCGTTCTACCCGAATGCAGACGCCAACGCGCAAGCTGCCCTGCATGCGACGCGACTGACAGACCTCGTTGCCCTGGGCCGCCCGGCCCGGGAGGTTTGCCTCAACCCTTTGGCGTTGCGCATGCTGTTCGAAATCTACGCGCCTGCCGAAGTCCCGGAGAACATCAACTCCGCACAGTTGTATTGGCAATATTTCAAGGAGCGGGTCGCCGGGGATCAACGCGCGGGCATTCCCAAAGCCGCCAGCGCCGGCAAGGACCTTTCAGAGGCAGCCAAAAAAATTGCCTTGGCCATGTTTTCATTACGCGTTCCCGCGCTCAGCCAGCAGAAATTCAATCAGGCGGAGAAACTGGGTATCACCGAGCACGACCGCGCTGAACTGATCAGCCGCCACCTGCTGCGGCGAACCGCCTCACGGGTAGAGTTCTTTCACCAGACGTTCTTCGAATACATCGCGGGCCTGGCATTGGCCGAACAATCGGGCTACGACCCGGCTCACTGCATGGATGACCTGCTGACCCACGCCGATGACAGTTTCGAACTGCCCATTCGTGAACACCAGCTCTGGCACTGCGCCCACCAGCACACATTCGAACCCCATGCGATGGACGCCACGCTTGAGGCCTTGCTCAATCAGTCTCATCCCGGACCGCAAGGTGCAGCCCTGCGTCTGCATATGATGAGTGAAGATGGGTATGAGCCGGCGCGTGCGTATGTGCTGAACAAGGCACGCGAGGGTTCTGTCGAGGTCCTGAAACGTTACTGCCAGTTGATCCATCACTTGGCACCGACCCGGGCCGGTGAAGTCCATTCAATAATCCTGGCCAGCCAGGCTTATCAGAGTTGGGAGGTCGTGAACTGGACATCAAGAATGATGATCTGGCTGTCGCCCCTCGACTGGCCGGCGTGCAAGGCTTTGATTGATGATGATCTGGTAAGTCGCTTGCGCCATGCAGCAAAAGACAGCGGGTATCTTGTTCAGATCGTGACGAATATTCTTCGGGGAGGATTGCGCACGGATGCCGACCTTGTATTGAGCATTGCCATAAGCTGCCTGCACCAGTTAAGAGAAAAAGAAACGACTCTGGACTTCCTTGCCCATTGTGCCAAAACCATTAATGAGGACCAGGCGCGTTATCTGGCGACTCAATTACTGCGGTGGAGTGGAAAAAACGCACTGTCTCTTGTGCCTGCCGCAACGCGTTGCCTGGTGACCTTGTGGTCACGATTTCCAAAGCTGTGCGACATACAGGGCGACAGCCTGCCACTGATTGAAAGCACCACCCTAAGGTTGCAGCTGTCTACCCTGGCACAGCTTGATTGCACAGGTTTCAAGCACATTCATAGCCAATTGCTCGCCCGGCTGGATCTCAATCAGAAGCCTGGGGCCCTTCGCGTCCTGCTTGGCCAATTTGTAACTCCGCTGTTGCGCCAGTCAGCCTCTACTTGTGCAACACGGACGCTGGCGATCCAGCAATGTGAACGATTGCTGGAGAACATCGAGATAACGAACACCAGCGGACAGTGGAGCCAATCAGAAGCAGCAAGATGCACGCTGTATTTTGTGGGGCAATTGAAAATACGAGGTGAATGCCCTCCCTCCCTGGAAGCATTCATTACGCAACTGTCTACCCAAGACTGGCTGGACAGTAGAAGCCTCGCGCATCTTTTGCCCATAGCACTGAGCGATGAGGTCATCACCGCTCAGGGTGCGTTCGCCACCATCATGGCAACCCCGAAAGACTATCCGCACCACATGGCGGCATTGCGTAAATGGCTGCCAAAGCTCATTCGCACCCCCCACCATCTAGGTATGACCTTGAATCTGGCGGTCGTCGATAAAGCCAGGAGCACGGCGATCTCCGCACTGATCCAAGCGTCCGGATCGGAGGATTGGCAAGGTATGCACGCCGTAGCGTTGCCATATGCCCAGAAGCTGCGGTACCTCTGCCTGCAAGCTGCGACTTCTCATCGCGATGATGAGCGTAAATCCGTCTATCTGTTGCTTGAGTTGCTGATCAAACACGCGCTGATTGACGTTGAAGATGTCGGGTATACCCAACTACTTGAGTGGGCGCTCAATGAAACGCAGCGCCACACCAGAGCCCAACCCGCGTCTCAGGTATTGCTGGTTACCGGCACCACCATGATGACCGCCGAACACACCATCCTGATGCTATTGAACGCCACGGAAGGTCAGCCCGCCGAGCTGAACGTCCATCTGATCCACCAATTGCAGAGAACCTTGAGCATGCAGGGTTTGCAGTTGAGTGACAGCGTACTGGATAAACTGGTCGAATTTGCCTTGCAACCTGAGCCAACACAATCACAAGTGTGTTTGATGGGCCGGGTGATGGATATACATCTATTTGACAAAAACTGGGCGCGTGCAGACCAGACTGCATTAGCCCTTCTTCGCAGCCCCTCCATCGGCCCTCTCAGTTCCATGCAAAAGGGCCGACTGGGCCATCAGTTGGACAAAACCTTCCAGCGGCTCTACCGCCAATTGTCCGTCACCGAACTCCAGGCTCACTTCGCGGCCTTGCATCACCTGGATGCGCTGCTGGGTCGGCTGGTGGTCGTTGCCTTCTGCAAGGCCGACCGCCCGGACCGGGACATCCTGGCGCAGCAACTGATCGATGACAAAAAGATCCATTCGACCCTGCGAACCATCGTCCATGACTACCGACAGCACCGCTGGGTGTGACACCCGGCGCGGCTCCTTTCCGAGGCTGCCTTCCATGCGTAACCTGATCTTCGCCAGCGTCTGCCTGCTGTCCTCGGCGCTCACCGGCTGCCAGCAGACTCCACCGGCCAACGACCAACTCGACGCCGTGCTCTGGACCCAGACTTCCATCGAACACGAGCTGATCTACCGCCAGTTGTTCGCCAACGCCACCCGCCAACTGGACGTGGCCCTGGCCGATCCAGGCTGGGACGCGCTGCCCTTCCCACCCCGTAACTTGACCGGCCTGCCGCCGGCGGTGGTGGTGGATATCGATGAAACCCTGCTCGACAACGTGCCGCTCAACGCCCGCGATGTGGTCAACAATCAGGTCTATTCCTACGACCGCTGGAACACCTGGGTCGACCAGGCCAAGGCCCAGGCGTTGCCGGGCTCGGTGGCTTTCCTGCAAGCCGCCCGGCAAAAAGGCATCACGGTCTACTACCTCACCAACCGTGAACACAGCCAGGTCGCGGCCACCGTCGCCAACCTGCGCCTGCGCGGGTTTCCGGTGGAGCGCGACGAACAGGTACTCGCCGCCAGCACACCCACCGGGCATTGCGAAAGCGCCGGCTACGGCAAGGACTGCCGCCGCCAGTGGGTGGCCGCCCATGCGCGGGTGCTGCTGATGGCCGGCGATTCCCTGGGCGACTTCGTGCAGGCCGAACACAACAGCCTCGACGCCCAGCGCAAGGCGGTGGCGCCTTACCTGAACTGGCTGGGCCAGCGCTGGTTCCTGCTGCCCAACCCGACTTACGGCAACTGGTACAGCGCGCCGTATGGGGATGACGAGAAGTTGCCGTTCGAACGCAAACGGCTGATGAAACAGAAGGCGCTGCAATTGCAGGAGTGAGGGTGTTGGGGGTGGCGATGTGCAAGATGATACTATTGAGCCACTACCCCATATCTGCCTAACACCGTTAGCGCGCAACGCCTCAGGGATCATCACATGCTTGATGAAAGGGACATCCACGCCAACTTGTTGCTCAAGGAACTCAATAAGCTGAGGTTGCGCTTTACCCAACTTCAGAGTCACCAGTTTTATCGCCTGGTGCTCTATGTACTGGCCCTTACCTCGAACGCCATACACCCCACGACGCTGCTTCGGGCACGGGCAGAACTAGACCTCCCCGGACTGGGCGCCCATCTTTCCGAGCGCGTCGACGCTTTGATGTTCGCGTCTGACTTCGAAGGGCGTGAGACCGACGAGATCGTCTCAGCATTGAATAGCCGCACGTTCACCCTGCTGGCAGACAGAATCGTGCAACGGACGGCGGATAAATCCGCGGACGACATCGTGCATATGTTCGATTTTATTTTTCTGCGGGCCGTGCAACTGGCCTATGAAATCGACTCGCGTCATCCCCCCATCGTCGCCGCCTTGGCCAATGGTTTGTTATCCCACGGGCAGGGGTTGATCGATGCCTTTCCTTATTCGGGTGAGCCCTTTGTCGTCGAGCATCGCCGCAATACGAAAGCCGAGCATTTTCACCTTCAAGCCGTATTCGGATACGACGACTTGGTGAACCTCAGATTGCGCCTGCGCGGTTTGACGTCCAGGCCGGTTTACACCCCGGATCTGGCCCCGGTTATTGGCCTGACGGTCATCGACGCGGTGTCATCGCGGTCTCAAACTCAAGGCGATACATTCCAGACGCTCTCACACTTGATCGACGACAACGGCCTGAGCAGAAGGACACTGGTGATCGTCAAGAACGCCGACAAAGTACCAAAAGCACTCATCAGCAGGATAAAACGGCTGGATCTACTGGAAGCGGTCATCGACCTGACCAGTTTCGATGCGCAGGAACACCCGACACGAATCAGCGCCTGGTTGCTCAACACCGAAAAACCTTACGTCGAACGCACGCTTTGCCTGGACGTAAGTGCACTGGCGAACCTCCCCGACCAAGTGGATGCGCTATCGGCAGCCTGGTTCGCCGCCGCTGTCGTGGACCTGTGGAGCGGCCGTTATCAGTTTCGACTGGGGCGCTACCCCGAAGTCAAGGCGGGACCTTTGAAAGGCCTGTTCACCCAGATGTTCGACAGGGGGTACGTGGACACCCCCGGCGTGTGCGAGCAATTGCCGTCCAGCGATGTGCTGAGGCAGAAACTCACGGCCACCACCCTTCTGCAAAAACCGCCGACACCGCCCAACTGGTCGTTGCTGGATCAACGTCCCCTGCTCCACCTGCTACTGAACTCAGCCGTGCCGTTCTGCGCCTACGTGATTGGCAACAATGGAGTGGGCAAGAGCCTGCTGCTGGCCTCATTGATCAATATTCTGGACGACAGAAAAATCCCTTCGGCCGGGCTCGCATTCGGGCTGTCGGACCGATTTCCCTTGAGGAAAAAGGCGTCCGAGGAAAGCCTGTTCGCGTATTTGGGCAACCGCACCGCCAGCACCGGACATTCGTATCAGCAGGCTTCAAGCGTGCTGACCAGGCAACTGATCCAGGTATACACCAGCCCCTCGCGACTCGCGCTTTTCTCTCTGGCACTGGATCATCTGGATTTCAAGCATCAGCAATACCTCGTACCCGTCGACGCATCGGACAGGCAGTTGAGTCATGGCGCGGAAGCTCTGAATATCTGGCCGCTATCGCCCATTTCAAAAGACAACCGCCCCCTGCGAGAGGAAACGAAAAAACGTGTCTATGAACTGGCGTTGATCCGCCGCGAGGGCAACGACCTCGTCCGCTTCAGCCTGCTGAGTTCCGGCGAGCAGCAGATCATCATGCTGTTCAGCAAGATCGCCGCCCACGCCAAACCCGGCATGGTGTTTTTGATCGACGAGCCCGAGATAAGCCTGCATGTACAGTGGCAGCAAGCCTTGCCCGGGCTGTTGAGCGAGATCGCCAGACAGGCCGCGTGCAGCTTCGTGATCGCCACCCACTCCCCAACCCTGGTCGCCAATGCCCAGGCACCCGACACCCACTGCTTTCTGGCCAGAGACCAGGCGTTGACGAGCATTCCCCTGGAACACCGCCACTCCGTCGAGACCATCCTGCTGGAAGGGTTCAAGGTCTATACGCCACATAACCGCGAGGTCCATGAGCGCTGCGCAGCCCTGGTGTCACGCGCCATCCAGTTGACGAACCAGGCGGCTCGCGTGGACACCGTCCAAAGGGATGAGATGACCGCCACACTGGACGAAATGGCCAAGACCATGACAGACAGCGCCAAGAACAAGGGACGACGCTTCGAGCAAGACTTGAGCCTGATCGAGCAGGCCAAACGTGCGATTGACGAAACCTATGCCCTCGCGGACCTGGGAGGACGTGCATGACCCCCTGCACACTGCCCTCGCCCCGTGACATGACCCGTGAATATCAGGCCTACCGAGCCCAGGCCCACGAAAAACAGAGACTGCGTGCCAGTACCTTGCAGGTCATACGTAAATTCCGAAAAGAGGCACTAAGCCGGAGTGACAACGTCTGGACGCGCTTCAGCGCCTACGTACACCCGGTCACGCCCGAGGTCAGCGGCGTAAAAATCAAACGGGCCCTGCGGCTTTTCCTGACGCGTCGTCAAGAGCACCGCTGCTGCTACTGTCGCCGCTGGTTGATGAACAACGCGTATGCCAGCCCGATCGAACACATCCTGCCCAAAAGCACGTACCCACAGTTCGCCTTGCAGTTCTGGAACCTGGCGCTGTCGTGCTACCACTGCAACGAGCTGAAGAAAAAAGACGATTGGGGCCGATTCGCAGCGCACCATCCCCACTATCCGCAACCGGCGGCGGCGGCACACTTTTTTCATCCCCGGTACCACGACTACAACGAGCATGTGCGTTTCTTTCGGATCGAATCCAACCACGGCTATTTGAGCGCCTTCAATGGCATCACCGACCAGGGCCGGCATTTGTGCACCCACTTGCTGTGCAAAATCGCCGGCAAGGAAAGCCTGTGCCAAAGCACACCGGCGGTGGCAGAGTTCCTGGCGGTGATGGAAGCGTTCCAGGGCTCCCCGGAGGAACCGCCACGTACCGCGCTTGAAGCTTTCCGGGCAGAACTGGATAACGCGATCATGGCTCGGCTCGACGATGCAGGCGCCACTGCCGCCTGATCTTTTTTCAGGCGCACCGCCCACTTATCGAACCCCTCGAAGACTTAAACCGCTTACTGCCCCGGCCGCAGCAACTGCATCTGCTGGCGGTAATCGTCCGTCACCTGGCGCGCCTGGCTGCTGCTGGTGATCACCTTTGGCGTGATCAGCACGATCAGCTCGGTACGGTCCTTGGACTTGCTGGTGTTGCCGAACAGCCAGCGCAAACCGGGGATCTTGCCCAGGTAGGGCACGGCGCTGACGTTGTCGGCGTTGTCCTGTTTGATCAGGCCGCCGAGCAACACGGTCTGGCCGCTCTGCACGGCGACCTGGGTCGATACCGAGCGGGTGGAGATGCGCGGGTTGACCGGGGTGTCGCTGTTGGCCGCAGGGTTTTCGGCGTCGCTGACCTGCTGCTGGATATCCATGTACACCAGGCCGCCCGGGTTGATGCGCGGCACCACGTCGAGGATCACGCCGGTCTGCACGTATTCGACACTGCTGAGGGTGGTGTCGGCGTCGCCGGTATTGACCGTGGTCTGGTTGATCGGGATATTGTCGCCCACCTGAATCTGCGCCGGCTGGTTGTTCATCACCACCAGTGACGGGGCCGACAGTACCTGGGTGCGACCGTTTTTTTCCAGGGCATGCAGCGCCACTTGCAGGTTGGAGCTGACGAAGGAATAAAACAGTGAATCCGTCGCCCCCAGCCCTGCTCCGCCACCCCCCAGCGCACCCTGGCTGCCGGAAGCGTTGGCCACAGTGGTGCTGGCGGAATTGCCCGCCAGACGGCCCAGGTACCACTGCACGCCAAGGTCCAGCTCGCCACTGAGCTTGACCTCGAGGATGCGCGTCTCGATCTGCACTTGCAGCGGCGGGTTGTCGAGGCGCTTGATCGCCGCTTCGATCTCTTTCCACTGCGCCGGACGGGTGCGGACCAGCAACTGGTTGCTGCTCTTCTGCGCGGTGATGCGGGTGCCCGCTTCCAGGATGTTGGTCGGCGCGGCTTCGGGCGAATCCTCCACCTCGGGCGCCTCCTCCCGGGGCACCGGCGGCGTGTTCTGCACGCCTGACGTGTTGAGCGATGACAGCGTGGTGGTGCGCAGCCCCGGCGCGACCCTGGCAGGCGTGTCGTCCTTGATCGCGCCGGTGCCGTAGATTTGCCGCAGGTACTTGGCCAGGTCCGACGCCTTCATGTTGCGCACGTCGTAGACATACATCTGCGGCTCGTTGCCGCCGCCTTCGTCGATGGTACGAATCCAGTCGCCCACTTCGCTCAGGTACTGCGGCTGGGAGGAAATCGCCACCACCGAATTGGTCCGCTCCACCGGCAAGAACCGCAACATCCCCGCCAGAGGCACGCCGCTGTCGGGGCCGAACAGGGCTTGCAGCTGGGGCATCAATTCGGCCACCGAGGCGCGTTGCAGGCCGAATACGCCCACCGACATGCCCTTGAGCCAGTCCACGTCGAAGGTGTCGATGGTGTCCTGGTAGTTGGCCAGTTCGTCCGGCGTACCGGCCAGGCTCAGGACATTGCGCGCCGGGTCCACCAGCAGGAAGGCGTTCTCGCGGGCAAACGGCTTGAGCAGTTTCTGCATTTCGGTGGCCGAGATGTAGCGCAGCGGAAACAGCCGCGCCGACAGCCCGCTGGAAGGCTGGGCCACGTGCATCTGCGGCACCAGCTTGCCCGCCACCGCCTCGCTGGCCGGCAGGATCACGTAGCGCGGGCCTTGGCGGATCATGGCGTTGTCGGTCCAGGACAGCAGGGTTTCAAGGATCGACAGGGCCTGTTGTTTGTCCACCGGTTTTGAGGTGGAAAAACTCACATTGCCCTTCACGCCCTGGGCGATGCTGTAGTTCTCGTGCAGCAGGTCGCCCATCACGCTGTTGATCACCGCCTCGATGGGCTGGTCGGCGAAATTGAACACGATGTCGCCCTCTTGCGCCTTCGGTTCAGCGCCTGCGCCGGAGGTGCGCACGAACTGTTGGTTGCCCCGAATCAACTGGCGCTGCGCAGGTGTCTTGATTGCCGGCGCGGGGCCGGGCGCTACGGTTGGCTCGCTCGGCGGACGTTGTGCGCCGGTACCTTGCAGGGCTTCGTGCAACAGGTCTTCGTCCGGGTCGAGGCGGTCGGGAAAGGCACCACAGCCACCCAGGGCAAGGGCGGTGGCCAGGCAAAACGTGGAAACGCGCAGATCGATCAAGGGAGGGGCTCGCGGGGCAAAGTAGTCGGGGGTCGGGTGGACGGCGGCGGCAAACGCTTGGCGTAGAGGCCCAGGGTTTGGCTGCGGCCATCCAGGGCGAAACGGGCGGATTGCGGGGTGAGGTGTTCCAGGCGCCAGCCATTGGGCAGCGTCTGGCCCAGTCGCAAGGTCAGGGTCTTGCCGTCGGCCTGCTTGAGCATTGCCATTTGCAGGTTTCCGGTGATCATGATCCCGCTGAGCGTCAGGTTGGCCAGGCGCGTGGCCTGGGCCTTGCCACTCAGGCGGTCGGGGCTGCGATCCGGGCTGAACAAGGGCGCTTGCCATGTGGTGGCGAGCGCCTGCAACGGTACGCTGGGGGCTACCTGCACCCGCGCGGAAACAGGCGCTTCGCCAGTCGGCTCGGGCAACCATTGCGGCTCATCGCCGAGGCTGCTGAGGATCACCGCCATCAACACGCCCAGCCCGGCGGCCAGGCCGAGCAGGCCCCACTCCAGGGGACGCAACACACCGATCATCGCGCCACCTGCGGTTGCAGGTAGCCACGCACCAGCAGGTGCACCACCAGCTTGCCCGCACCGCCGCTGACGGGCGCCTCGCGGCCACGGCGAATGCGCAACTCGTCCACGAACAGAAACGGCGGCTGGTATTCGAGTTCGTGCAGCACCGCTTCGAGAGGTTCGATGGCGCAGTCGAGGGTCAGGCTGACCTTCACTTGGCGATACGGCTCGCCATCATCCTGCTCGGCGGTGATGGGTTTGCGCTGGGTCAGGCTGCACCCGCCGCCGAGGTTGGCGTGGCTGTTGATCAGGTCGGCAAGGCGTTGCATCAGATCGGCGGCGACCACGTCGGGGTCATCCCCCGGCAACAGACTGGTGCTGCTGGCCGGGTCCTGGCGAGCCTGTTCGAGCTGCTGGCGCAGAGCATCGCCCTGGCGCAACACGCCGGCGTAGCGTTGCTGCTGTTCGCGCAACAGTTCGGCCTGTTCGCCCATGGCGCGCAGCGGTCCGGCGAACCAGCTGTCGATCAACAGCCAGTACGCCGCGCCGACCACTGCCGCGAGGACCAGCAAGGCCCCGCCACGGCGTTCACGGGGTGTGAGGGTGCGGCGCATCGGCAGCCTCCTGACGCAGGTGGGCGCGCAAGGCAAACTGGTCCTTGCCGGTGCGCGCATCAGGTTGAATCACCCCTTCGAACTGGGCATTTTCCAGGCGCTGGCAGCTTTTGATCCGGGTAATCAGCGCGCTGGCCTTGGCGCTCTGGCCAGAAAAGGTGATCTCGCCCTCTTTGACGTCCAGTTGGTCGAGCCAGGTGTCGGCGGGCAGGCAGGTAGTAAGGTCATTGAGCAGCGCGGCCAGGGGAGGCTGCGCCAGTTTGCGCCGGTTGAGGTACTGCGCCGCGCCACGGGTGTTGAGCAGTTGCTGGCGCAAAGCGTGCACCTCGGCGACCTGGGCTTTTTGCTGCTGGACGGTGGCCTGCATGGCATCGAGCACGCGCTGGCGGTCGTTGAGCCACAGCAACATCGCGGTGATCAGCAAGGCGCCACACAGCCACGGCAGACTGCGCTGCAAGCCTTTGCCCGCCGAGCGTTGACGCGGGCGCAACGGTGCCGGCAGCAGGTCGATGCCCAGTCCGGCCACATCCACCCGGTGGGGACGCAGGCCGAGTACGGCGCAGTCGCTGAGGATCCGGTCCAGGCGTTCGCGCAGGATCGCCACCAGCATCACATCCAGGTGGTCCGCCGTGCGATGCTCCTGGCGGGCGACGAAATACAGTTGGTCGGCGTCGAACGGGGTGTAGCGGTCCAACTCATACCCCACCACCGCCGTGAGGTTACGCGCTGCGGCCAGGGGCAATTGCACGGTTTGCAGCAGCACCGCGTCGCGGTTCAGGGACAGCACCTGGCGCGCGCTGCCCGCTGCAACCGGTTCCTTCAACGGCCAATGGTGTATCTGCTCCGCTGGCTCGCGCAGTGCCAGCCAGCCAGGCAGGCACCCGCGCAGTTCGACGAGCCACAGGCGCCATGCCTGCTGCAACAGGCTGCCGCGCCACTGCCGGGCGATGGGTTCGAGTCGATTCATTCTTGCCAACGCAACACCCGATAGGGTTGTGCGCTGTCCTCCGTGGGGTTCAGTAAAACCGTGACTTGCAGGTGCGCGCGATAACCGCCCGGGCGCTCGGCGCGGCTGTCGACCATCAGCACAACGCCGGGGTCGGAACCTTCGGCGTGCGCCTGCGGCAGGTTCAATGCCTGGCGCATCAAGGGGCTGGCGAACGCGGGATCGGGGCGGTCCAGGTCGCTCCACAAGGTGAGTTCCGGGAGCAGGCGGCTGTAGAGGGATTGGCTCATGCCGGGCAATGGGCGCAGTTCTTCCAGCACCCGAAACGGTGCCGCGCCCTGGTTGCGCCGCGTGTCGAGCGCCTTGGCCAACTGGCTGGCCTGGGCCGGTGTGGCGCCGCAGGCCAGGGCCAGGTGCATGAAGTCCTGCCCGTCGGCGTTGATCAGGTACAGCTTGCCGCGCTCGCTGCGCAGGCTGACGTGCAGTTGCGCGTCATCAAAGGTCAGTGCCATTTCCCGGCCATCCGCGACCCAGCGCCGGTCAGCCATGACCTGCGCGATGCCGGCTTCGGCGGCCAGCACGGTCTGGGTGTGCTGGCGCAACCACAGGGCCTGGCGGCTTTCCAGTTGCACCCAACCGACCAGACCGCCGAGCAGCACACTGAGCAACGCCAGCGCCCACAGCACCAGCAACAGCGCGGCGCCGCGCTGACGTGTCATTCCTCCACGCTCCCGCCCGACAGATTCAAGCGCAGGGCGATCACTTGGGTGACCCACGGCACGGGGCCGTTGACGGCAGTGGCAATACGCACGGCCTGGGGCAGCCGCCTGGGCCACGGCCATTCGCTGAGCCAGCCGGTGGGCTGGCCCAGCGGCGACACACCGCGATAACTGAACTGCACGCCGCCGAGGTTTCTGAGCAGTACTTGCGGTTCGCGGTGGGAGAACGAGACTTGCAAGTCCTGGTCGACCTGCTGCACACAAAACCGGTGGATGCCGCCACCGAGTACACCCGGCAGGGTCGAGACGAATTGCAGTTGCTCAGCCGTACCGTTGAAAAAACCCTCCATCGGGTGATCGTCGTCTTCGACCACCAACGGCAGTGCCTCGCTGATGGCCGTGCGCAAAAACTGTTGCGCTGCGCGCACTTCATCCAGGCTCACCGTGTACCCCTGAGCCTTGGACACCGCACGATTGGTCCCCAGCAACGCGCCGCCCACCAGCACCAGCAACACGCTGAGCAGGCTCAGCGCCACGAGGATTTCCAGCAAGGTGAAGCCCTGCTCGGCGCGCTTCACAGCCGCGCCTTCAAGGTACTGAAACGGGCCTCGTGGAGCCCCTCGCGCAGGCTCAAGTCCAGGCGAAACAGGTGTGGCTGCTGGCGGGTGCTGGTCAGTTGCCAGTGCACGCCATCCAGTTCGCCTTGAGTGACTCCGTTGCTCAAACGCCCCGCCGCTTGCTGATCGAAAATCGTCAGGGCCGCGTGGGTGAGTCGGTCACTGCGCGCCACTTGCGCCAAGGAACGGGCGCTCTGACCGAAGGCGACCAGCAACACCGTGCTGCACACCGCCATCAGCGTCAGGGCGGCGAGCATTTCGAGCAGGGTGAATCCCTTTTCGCGCGTCATGGCAGCGCCCTGGACTGCACGCTGCCGGTGAGCCAGCCGATATCGATGCGCCAACGCCGGCTACCGTTGGCCACCAGCAGGTTGCCGCCGGTGGAGCTGCCATCGGGGTAGAACTCGATGGCCGAGCCCAACTGGTCGGCCGTGTGCAGGGTGACACGCAGTTGTCGCGGCCACTGTTGCGTCGCGCGCCCGGGGGCCTGGAATGTCAGGTTGTGCAGGTCGAATTCGGTGCGGGCCGCCTGGCCGCCAATGATCGCGTCAGCCCGTGTCGCGCGCAGCGCCTCGACCATCTGCCCGACCACGCGCCGCTCCAGGGCCACCTGCAATCCCTGGCGCACCCCAAGTCCGAGCAACCCGGCAGCCAGGCCGATCAACAGGATGACCACCAGCATTTCCAGCAAGGTGAAGCCGCGCTGGGCCATGACCGGTTTACTCCCAGTTGCCCAGGTCGGCGCTGTAGCCTTCGCCGCCCGGTTGGCCGTCCTGGCCGTAGAAGATCAGGTCAAAGGCGCCATGCTCACCGGGGAAGCGATAACCGAAGGCGTGGCCGAACGGGTCCTTGAGGTCGGAGGGTTTGGCATAGGGGCCGGCCCAACTGGAAGCGTTCGCCGGCTTGTCCACCAGTTGCTGCAGGTTATTGGGCGGTGAGCCGATATCCAGGGCATAGCTGTCGACCTTCATGCTCAGGCTGGCCAACTGGGCCTTGCCCGCGCCATATTTGCCCTTGTCCACGTTGCCGCCGACCTGGCGCACCACGATGGTCGCGACAATGCCCAGCAGCACGATCACCGCAAGCATTTCCAGCAAGGTAAAACCGCGTTGGCGGCGCGAGAGGTTCATGGCGCAGGCTCCTTCATATATGGCTGGTAAGGCTCATCAGCGGCAGCATGATGGCGAGCATGATCACCGCCACCAGCACTGCCATGACCACGGTCAGGCTGGGCACCAGCGCGGCGAGCAGGTGCTCGATGCCACGCTTGGCTTCCATGTCGAAAATGTCGGCGACCTTGAGCAGCATGCTGTCCAGTTCACCGGCTTGCTCACCGACCTCGATCATTTGCAGGGCCAGGTCGGGCAACAACGGCTGTACGCCAAAGGCACTGGCCAGGGTGCCGCCACCCTTGACCGATTCCGCCGCCGTCGCTACCTGGGCCTGCAGGGCGCGGTTGGTGCAGACTTGCCGCGCGATCACCAGCGCCGGCAATAACGCCACGCCATTGCCGAGCAAGGTGCCAAGGGTGCGCGCCAGCCGCGCCGCCTCGACCCGTTGCAGCAGCGGGCCGGTCACGCGAATGCCCAGCAGATGCCGGTCGAACCGCTCCCGGCGGCGCGGGTCCCGCAGGCTGGCGAGCAGCGCCCAGACGGCGACGATCAAAGCGCCCAAGACGAGCAGGCCGTAATGCCCAAGGAACTCACCGAGGGCCAGGATCACGTCGGTGATCAGTGGAATCGGCACGCCCAGGTCCTGGAAAATCGGCACGAATTGCGGCACCACGTACGCCAGCAACAGCACCAGGGAACCCAACACACCGACCACCAGGAACGCCGGATAGATCAACGCGTTGGTCACTTCACCCCGCAGCAACTGGCTGCGGGCCAGATAGTCACCGAGTTGGTGCAAGGTGCTTTCGAGCGCGCCACCGGCTTCACCGGCGCGCACCATGCTCAGGTACAACGGGGAAAAGCTGTCACCCTCCTCGCTCAGCGCCACCGACAAGGGTTTGCCGGCCTTGACGTGATCGCGGATGCGTTCGATCAGCGCGCGAACCCGGGGTTGACCAGGCTGGCGCAGCAGAAGGCCCAGGGAGCGCTCCAGCGGCTGTCCCGCCCCCAGCAACGTCGCCAGTTGCTGGGTGAAACTCACCAATGTCGCGCCTTGCAATGGCTTGCGCGTGCTGCGCAGCAGGGAGCTGCCTGCCGTTTCGATGTGCAACAACAACCAGCCGCGCTGTTGCAGAACCGCAATCGCGGCCGCCTGGTCGCTGGCTTCGAGCGTGCCCTGCTGGGTCACCCCCTGGCTGTCCAGGGCGCGGAATTTGAACAGGCTCACCCGCCCTCTCCACGGGTGACGCGCAGCACTTCTTCCAGGGAGGTGATGCCTGCCAGCGCCTGGCGCAAACCGTCTTCATACAGGGTGCGCAGTCCGCTTCGGCGCGCGGCCTGTTCCAGGGTGGCGGCGTCGGCGTGGCGCATCAGCAGGCTGCGCAGATCGTCGTTCATCACCAGCAATTCGGTGATGGCGCTGCGGCCGTGATAGGCGCCCTGGTAGAGCAGGATCGGACGTTGTTCGGTGAAGCGATCCAGACCGTGCTCCGCGATGAGTTCCGGTGGTGCTTCGAAGGCGACGCGGGTGGCCGGGTCCAGGCGTCGCACCAGGCGTTGCGCAAGAATGCCGCTGACCGTCGAGGCGATCAGGTAGCTCTCCACGCCCATGTCCAGCAGGCGCGTGATGCTGGCGGCGGCGCTGTTGGTGTGCAAGGTGGACAACACCAGATGGCCGGTGAGGGACGACTGGATGGCAATGCGGCAGGTTTCCAGGTCACGGATTTCGCCGATCATGATCACGTCCGGGTCCTGGCGCACGATGGAACGCAGCGCACCGGCGAAGTCCAGGCCGATGGCGGGTTTGACCTGAATCTGGTTGATGCCTTCGAGCTGGTATTCCACCGGGTCTTCCACGGTGATGATCTTGCGTTCGGCGGTATTGAGCCGCGACAGTGCGGTGTAGAGCGTGGTGGTCTTGCCGGACCCGGTGGGCCCGGTGACCAGCAGGATGCCGTGGGGTCGTTCCAGCAGGTCCAGAAACGCGGCAAGACGCTGGCCGTCGAAACCCAGGCTGGGGAAGTCGAACTGCACGGTCTGGCGGTCGAGCAGGCGCATCACCACCGATTCGCCGAAGCTGGTGGGCACCGTGGACACGCGCAAATCCAATTCCTTGCCCTGGATGCGCAGCATGATGCGCCCGTCCTGGGGCAGGCGCCGTTCGGCGATGTCCAGGCGCGCCATGATCTTCACCCGCGAGATCACCGCCGCCGACGAGCTCGCCGGCGGAGCCTCGGCGTCATGCAGCACGCCGTCGATGCGGTAGCGCACCTTGAGCTGGTTCTCGAAGGGTTCGATATGAATGTCCGAGGCGCGCTGTTCCACGGCACGTTGCAGGATCAGGTTGACCAGCCGAATCACCGGCGCTTCCGAGGCCATGTCCTTGAGGTGTTCGATGTCCTCCAGCGAGCCGCCCTGCTCATCGAGGTTTTCGATCAGGGTACCCATGGCCGAACGCCCCTGGCCGTAATAGCGCTCGATCAGCGTGTCGACTTCCGTGCGCGGGCCAACGGCCAGCCACACCGGTACTTCGCAGGCATAGGCCAACGCCTGGAACGGATAAGCCTGTGCCGGGTTGGCCGCCAGCACACGCAGGCCATCACCGTTCCAGCCCATGGGCACGACCTGGTAGTGACGCATGAAACGCTCGCTCAACACCGGCAGGGGCTCAAGCACAGGCGGCGCGGCGTCGGCCAGCAGCAGCGGCGCGCCCAGCAGCGCAGCCCAGGCACGGGCCAGTTCGACTTCGGAGACCAGCCCCAGGCGCGTGAGCAAGCCCAGCAGGTCGCCCCCCTCGGTGGATAAACGCCGGGCGCGCTCCAGGTCGAGGGTTTTCAACCCGGCGTGCTGCATCAACCACGCGCACACTTGATCGGTGTGCGGGATCTGCAGATGGCAGGCATCGATAGGCAATGACGACATGGTGTGGGGGTGTCTGGTTGCGCGAAAGTATGGCTAATTGCAACTAATGGCACTGTAGATACAGTGCCATTAGTTCGCTATGCCGCAGCCGAAGTTGACTCGGGTTATCGACTGGAAGTTGTAACGCTAGTTCCTGAATTAAGGAAACAAACTGAAAAGAATAGGCGATGGCTGTCCCGGTTTCCCGGTGCATGCACTGATTTAGAGCAGCCCGCACCCCTATCGGACTATTCGTTAGTTGCAATTAGCCACTTCGCTGATTATTCAAGGGTGAAACTTTACCCATCCCCCTGACAATTACGGCACTGTTTTATCAGCGCCCTCTGTACGCACTCAGAAGTCGACCGTTGCGGAGAGCAAATAAGTGCGGGGTGTCGACAAGGTCAGGCCCGGTTCGCTGTCATCCGAGGCGCCGGCAGAACTCCAGTAACGCTTGTTCGCGACGTTCTCGACGTTGGCCCGCAGGGTGACGTGCTTGTCGTCGACCTTGAACCCGTAGCGCGCGCCCACATCCATGCGATTCCAGGCATCGATTTGCTTGACGTTGGCCTGGTCCAGGTATTGCGAGCTGGAATAGATGCCCCGGCCGGTCAGGGTCAGTCCCTCAAGGGTGGGCACGTCCCATTCGGCGCCGAGGTTGACGTTGTATTTGGGTGTGGCCGGCGCACGGTTGCCGTCGAAAGTGCCGTTGGTGGTGTGGGTCAATTCGCTGTCGATGTACATCACCCCGCCCAGCAGGCGGAAACCCTTGAGTGGTTCGCCGAACAGACTCAGTTCCACGCCCTGGTTCTGCCGCTTGCCGTTGGGGCCGAATACCCGCGAGGTGGCATTGGTTTCATAGGCCGGCTGCTTGATGCGGAACAGCGCTGCCGTGACCGCGAAGGCGCCGGCGTCATACTTGGCACCCACTTCCACCTGACGGCTGATGAAGGGCGGGAAGATTTCGTCCTCATTGACTGAGGTAGAGGGCGCGATCTTGCCCTGACTCAGCCCTTCCATGTAGTTGGCATAGAGCGACAATGTGTCGGTGGCCTTGAACAGCAGGCCGCCGGAGGGCGAGACTTTTTCCTCGTCGTAGGCGGTGTCACCTTTGATGCCGTCCGCCCAGTCGTCCACCTTCACACGCTGCCAACGCGCGCCGAGGGTCAACAGCAGGCGGTCATCGAAGAAACCCAGGGTGTCGGAAAGGGCCACGCCGCTGAAGCGGTTTTCGGTGTAGACCCTGGAGTCAAAACGGGTTGGCCGCGAGGGTGTCGGCGTTTGCACCGGGTTGTAGAGGTTGCTCGGTGCCGCCGCATACCGGGCGCCGCCGTTTTCGAAGTCCATGTAGAAGTAGCTGGCGGCCAGGTTGATTTCATGGCTGACGGGCCCGGTATGAAACCAGTTGCGCACGCCGGCGGTGGCGGTGCGCACGTTCTCGTCGCGGGTGAAGTCCCGGGGCTGCACACTGAAATCCCCGGCGTTGTTGGTGACGGACACGGCGTGGCGCAGGAAGTCATGGTTGCTTTTGCGTGCACCCACGCCGCCATACAGCATCACGTTGTCGCTGAGGTCGAACTCGCCATTGAGCGTGCCGAAGGTGTCGTGGGTGCTGGCCTTGCTCCAGTGTTGCGCATAGTTGCGATGCACAGCGTTGGCGCTCGGCACCCGGGCATTCGGACCGACCTGCACGCGCTCCTGGGGCGCATCGGTGTCACGCTCGGTGCGGCCGATGTCGGTGGAAAGGCGCAGGCGCTCGCCGCGAAAATCCAGGCCGAGCACGGCCATTTCACGGTCGACGGTCTGGTGATCCCACTCGGTGTCGCCGGCCTGCTTCACGCCGTTGAAGCACAGGCCGAACTGATTACCCTCGCCGAAACGCCGCCCCACATCCACCGCACCACCGGCCTGGCTGCCGGAGGCCCAACTGCCGGTCAACGAGGTGATGGGGGTGTCGGTAGCGCGCTTGGGTACCACATTGATGCCGCCGCCGACGCTGCCACGGGGCGAAATGCCGTTGATCAACTGGGTCGGGCCCTTGAGGATGTCGACGCGATCGGCCATTTCCATATCGATGGTGTAGGTGGGCAATACGCCGTACAGACCGTTGTAGGCCACATCGCTGTTGAACAGGCTGAAACCGCGAATGGTGAACTGCTCGTAGCGCCCGCCGGCCGGGTTGGTGGCGCGCACCGAAGGGTCGCTGGCGATCAGGTCGCCGAGGGTGCGGGCCTGCTGGTTCTTCACCGTTTCCTGGGTGTAGGTGGTGATGCTGAAGGGCGTTTCCATGAAATCCCGGGTGCCCAGCAGACCCTGGGAGCCACGCCGCGCCACCTGGCCGCCGGCGTAGCTGTCGCTTTCGGCCAGGCCGGTGGTGCCAACAATGGCGGTGGGCGCGAGCTGCAGGCTGCCGCCCTGGGGCACCGGCACCAACCCATAGGCCCGCTCGCCCATGACCTGCAATTGCAGGCCCGAGCCTTGCAACAAACGCGCGAAGCCCTCCTCCACGGCGAACTCACCCGACAACCCCGTGCTGCTACGCCCGCTGACCAGCGCCGGGTCCACCGACAGGCTGACCTCCGCCAGCCCGGCGAAGCGGGTGAGCGCTGCGCCGAGGCTGCCAGCCGGAACCTGATAGCTGCGCCGGGTGGCGGAGTCTTCGGCCAGGCTGGCCGGGACGAACAGCGGGCTGGCACTGAGGCTCAGCAGCAGGCTCAGGTTGAGTAGCGGGCGTAAGCGTAACGGGAGGACTGCGGACATGGGGGGAAGCTCTCGATTTTATTCACTTGCCTGGAATGACCGACGAAGTGAAAAAAAGGGACAGGCTCTTCGCCCCCGGGCTAAAAAAACGTCAGTGCTTCGACGCCAGCAGCCAACGATGTACCAGGCCGCCGACAGCGCCACCGAGCAACGGTACCACCCAGAACACCCACAACTGGGAAACCGCCCAGTCGCCCTGGAACAACGCTACACCGGTGCTGCGTGCCGGATTGACCGAAGTATTGCTCACCGGAATGCTGATCAAGTGAATCAGGGTCAGCGCCAGGCCAATGGCGATGGGTGCAAAACCGGCCGGTGCTTTTTTATCGGTGGCCCCCAGAATGATCAACAGGAAAAACGCGGTCAGCACGAATTCGGTGACCACCACCGACAGGAACGTGAAGCCACCAGGTGAATGCTCGCCATAGCCATTGGTGGCAAAACCCGCGGTCACATCGAAGCCTGCCTTGCCGCTGGCGATAAAATACAACACAGCCCCCGCAGCAATGGCACCCAGCACTTGGCTGATGATGTAAGGCACCACATCCTTCAGCTCGATACGCCCACCGGCCAACAGGCCAATGGTGACCGCCGGGTTGAAATGGCCGCCGGAAATATGCCCCATCGCATATGCCATGGTCAGTACCGTCAAGCCAAACGCCAGCGACACACCCACAAAACCGATGCCCAGTTCAGGAAACGCGGCGGCCAGCACCGCACTGCCGCAGCCACCCAACACCAGCCAGAACGTGCCGAGAAATTCGGCAGCAAGACGCTTTGTCATCATGAGACTCCTCCAGTGAATTCAAAACGTGGAGGCTAATGAGTGGACGCTCGCGCAAGCTGTAGGAAAAATCCCGCATTAGGCTGATGAATATAACCTTCGCTATCAACCGGGATATCGAACGCTCAAGGAACACAGCAGCGTGGGATAAGGGAACGTTTGGCTTCCCTTCAGGCCAGTACCGCCAAGGCGTGTCGATACAGTGCGAGCCGATCGGATTCACCGTTGAGCCCACCATTGACCCTCTCTGTGATCGGTTGGAGCTGATTGAGGTCGGCCAGCTCATTCAAACCGTTGACGCTCCAGAACCGCGCTGCCGACAAGGCGGCATTTTCCGGCTGTTCGAGTAGCTCCGGATGGGTCAGCAAATCAAGACCCAGGGCATCGCCAATCGACTTGTAATTGCAGAGCCCCGTGATCTGGATCAACCCACGTCCCCGGTATTTCCAACCATCGCCTGACGCCTGCGGGCCGTTGCCCAAATGGGAGGCGTAAGCAATGTTGGCGATGGCTTCGGGGTTGCGCGCGACACGCTCAGCCAACGCCGCGTCAAAGCGGGACGGCCAGCTCGCCAAAAGGGCCTCTGCACTGTAGTCAAGGTCTTCCACCACCACGCGCAATTGTTCCGACTCGTGCCCTACCTGTGCAATGAAGGCGGCGGCTCGCAGCGGGGTATCGATGCCGAAGCGCGCCATGGCCACGTTGAGTGGGTCGATGTAACGGCAGGCCTCGTTACTGGAGCGGGGAAGGATTTGTTGGATTTGATCGGCTGTTATCAGCATTTTTAATCTCCGCACTCTACGATCGATTCAAGAAGAAATTCACTATCCCTGAATGAACGTGTCGCCTTGGGCAATGTGACGTACATCATGTTGAAGACCGCGGAGCGCGCAACAGCCTCTCCGGCCCGAGTCAGTGATGACTCGATGCCCGGCCAATTGTCGTAATGGGATTCCAGCGAAACGCAAACATGACTCGCGTTGGTGCTGCCGACCAGGCTGGAGAACACCAAGTGACGGCGCGAAGAATTTTCCAGGGATGCGACTTGGGTGAACCGACCCAGCGCTTGATGGCTGGGCCAGGGGTTTGAGTTAAAGCAGTACAGTGGAAAGCATTCCCAAAGCACCCAGGACGAACCCGATAAGTGCCCCACGTCCCGGTGCCTCGTGAAATAGAGCCCAGACCACTACAGGCTCAAGCAGCAACAAAGAGGTGACTGAAACCACAGTGACTATCCAGATATCACCGACAGCAACGTATCCCAGCCAGTAAGCGCCCAGCAGGCACCCACCTGCAAAACACATCAGCACAACAGGAAGTATGAACCCTTCCCATGAGCCACTCCCTGTCTGGGCAAGCCTTGCAGTGACTACCTCACTGTAAATTGCACAAAACTCACCCAACACCATCAGCCCTAGAGCAGAAACTCCGAGTAGTTCTTTGGACATATCAAAAATTCCTTCGTATTCAGAGCAATATTTTTCAGCTCCCACATGGCGATGCCGCCACCCAGAAGCGTGATGCAGTGATACGAAGAAGCCTTGAACAGACCTGAATTACCGACGTGTTTTTGCATGGCTGTGTCCCTCGAAGGGTGTGAGTCTCTATGCCCAGATAAAATTCGGGCTCCGAGCATACGTTCCATTGCCCCCATGAACAACAGGCGCATAAACGCTTGTTGTGGAGAGGGGCAATTGCTTGCCAGCAATAGCGGGCAACACCTGTACTCCTCGAACTCGGGCATCCGATTGAGGCCGCGAACGGTAGGGTTAGCAAGGTGTGGGACTGACGACCCGGACGAGGAGCATGCACGAAAAACGAGAAGTCCCGCAAAAGTTACGCGCATGAAAAAGGCCAATGCTGTGAGCATTGGCCTAAGTCACTGAAGAATATGGTCGGGACGGAGTGATTCGAACACTCGACCCCTAGCACCCCATGCTAGTGCGCTACCGGACTGCGCTACGCCCCGACTAGGCGTGTTACTGGGTTCGCTTCGTAACGAAGCGAACGGGAATATACCGCAAGCTTTTGAAATGTGGAAGTATTTTAAAAGCCTGAATTACTTCTTGAGAACCACGAGTACATCTTCGAGCTCGGAGATCATCTGGCGGATCAGTTGTTTGTACTGGGTGGTGTCGTCTTTGGCTTCATCACCGGACATGCGCTGGCGCGCGCCGCTGATGGTAAACCCCTGGTCGTACAGCAACGCACGGATCTGCCGGATCATCAGCACGTCCTGGCGCTGATAATACCGGCGGTTTCCGGTGCGTTTGACGGGGTTGAGTTGAGGAAACTCCTGCTCCCAATAGCGCAGCACGTGCGGTTTTACCGCACACAGCTCGCTGACTTCACCAATGGTGAAGTAGCGTTTGCCCGGGATGACGGGTAGTTCGTCGTTATGACTTGGTTCCAGCATAAGCCTCAACTCGGGCCTTCAACTTCTGCCCTGGACGAAAGGTGACCACACGGCGAGCCGTGATCGGGATTTCTTCTCCCGTTTTTGGATTGCGGCCAGGCCGCTGGCGTTTGTCCCGAAGGTCAAAATTGCCGAAACCGGACAATTTGACCTGTTCGTTGTCTTCCAGAGCGTGCCGAATTTCTTCGAAGAACAGCTCGACCAATTCCTTGGCTTCGCGTTTGTTCAGACCCAGCTCTTCGTACAGACGTTCCGCCATCTCAGCTTTCGTCAAAGCCCCCATACGTCACTTCCTTAACGTGGCGTTCAACCTTTGTTCGAGCGAGGTGAGGATATTTTGTGTCGTGGTATTCACCTCATCGTCATTAAGAGTGCGCGATGGATGCTGCCAGGTCAAGCCAACTGCAAGGCTTTTTCTATGCGGATCAATGCCTTTACCCTGATAGACGTCAAATAGCCTGAGGTCTGTCAGCCATTCCCCTGCATTTTCACGGATTACATCCAGAACAGTCGTGGCAGCCACGTCACGATCGGCGATCAGCGCCAGGTCGCGGCGCACTTCAGGAAAGCGCGACAACTCGCTGAATTTGGGCATTTTGCCCGATGCCACTTCAGCCAGGACCAGCTCGAAAACGAAGACCGGACGGTCGAGACCGAGGGTTTTCGACAGCTCAGGGTGAAGCGCACCCACAAAGCCCACCAAACGGCCTTCACGCTCGATGCGCGCGGTCTGGCCTGGGTGCAGCGCTGGGTGCTTGCCTGGAACGAAGGTGAAATCATCCAAGGCACCGGCAAAACCCAGCACGGCTTCCACGTCGGCCTTGACGTCGAAGAAATCCACCACATCACGGCCCTGGGCCCAGCCCTCAGGCAGACGGCTGCCGCAGACCACACCTGCCAGCATCGGCTCCTGCTTGAGGCCGTCCAGCTGACCGACAAAACGCAGGCCGCTTTCGAACATGCGCACACGGTCTTGCTGGCGGTTCAGGTTGTGGGACAAGGCTTTTACCAAGCCTGGCCACAGCGACGAACGCATGGCCGCCATGTCGTTGGAGATCGGGTTGGCCAGCAGCAGCGGCTCAACGCCCGGGTTGAACAGTTCGAACTGTTTCGGGTCGATGAAGCTGTAAGTCACCGCCTCCTGATAACCACGGGCAACCAGCAGACGACGCAGTTCCGGCAGGTGCGCACGCGCCTCGGCCTTGGGTTGCGGCGCCAGGCGTGCTTGCGGGTAGCGAACCGGCAGACGGTTATAGCCGTACAGACGAGCCAGCTCTTCGATCAAGTCAACTTCCAGGCTGATATCGAAGCGATGGCTTGGCACTTCAACCTGCCACTGCCCTTCCCCGCTGGCGGAAATAGCCAAGCCAAGGGCGGACAACAGTTGCTCGATTTCAGCAGGCTCGATCACCAGGCCGAGCATTTGCTCAACGCTCTTGGCGCGCAAGGTGATCGGCGCAACGGATGGCAGAAACTGTTCGTTCACGGTCTCTGTGATCGGGCCGGCTTCGCCGCCGGTGATTTCCAGCAGCAGGCCAGTGGCGCGCTCCATGGCTTCACGGGCCAGCTTCCAGTCCACGCCACGTTCGTAGCGATGCGATGCATCGGTGTGCAAGCCATAGGAACGGGCCTTGCCGGCGATAGCGATCTGATCGAAGAACGCGCTCTCAAGGAACACATCACGGGTGGTGGCGGACACGCCGCTGTGCTCACCGCCCATTACGCCAGCAATCGCGAGGGCGCGGGAATGATCGGCGATGACCAGGGTGTCGGCACGCAGGCTGACTTCCTGGCCGTCGAGCAATACCAGTTTCTCGCCCTCTTCCGCCATGCGCACGCGGATGCCACCGTTGATTTCGGCGAGATCGAAAGCATGCAGCGGCTGACCCAGCTCCAGCATCACGTAGTTGGTGATGTCGACGGCAGCATCGATGCTGCGTACGTCGGCACGGCGCAGACGCTCGACCATCCACAGCGGCGTCGGCTTGGACAGGTCGACATTGCGAATCACGCGACCAAGGTAACGTGGGCACGCATTGGGGGCCAGCACGTCGATCGGGCGCACTTCGTCGTGCACGGCAGGTACGGCGGCAACCACTGGACGGGTGACCGCGGCGTTGTACAACGCGCCCACTTCACGGGCCAGACCGGCCAGCGACAGGCAATCACCGCGGTTCGGTGTCAGGTCGACTTCAATACTGGCATCGTCCAACTCCAGGTAAACACGGATGTCCTGACCTACCGGCGCGTCGGTCGGCAACTCCATCAGACCATCGTTACCTTCGCCAACTTGCAGCTCGGCCTGGGAACACAGCATGCCGTTGGACTCGACGCCGCGCAGCTTGGCTTTCTTGATCTTGAAGTCACCGGGCAGCTCGGCGCCGATCATGGCGAAAGGGATCTTCAGGCCCGGACGCACATTGGGCGCTCCGCACACGACCTGGAAAGTTTCCGAACCATTGCTGACCTGGCACACACGCAATTTGTCAGCATCGGGATGCTGCTCGGTGCTCAACACCTCGCCCACCACCACGCCACTGAAAACACCTGCAGCCGGGGTGACGCTGTCGACCTCAAGGCCTGCCATCGACAGACGGGCCACCAGCGCGTCACGATCTACCTGCGGGCTTACCCAGCCGCGCAGCCATTGTTCACTGAATTTCATCCTGCTCTCCTAAAGATTCGTTACGACTAGCGAAATTGCGCGAGGAACCGCAAGTCGTTGTCGAAGAACAGACGCAAGTCGTTCACGCCGTAACGCAGCATGGCCAGACGCTCGACCCCCATGCCGAAGGCAAAGCCCGAGAACTCTTCCGGGTCGATGCCGGACATGCGCAGCACGTTGGGGTGAACCATGCCGCAGCCCATCACTTCCAGCCAGCCGGTCTGCTTGCAGACGCGGCAACCTTTACCGCTGCACATCACGCATTCCATGTCGACTTCGGCGGACGGCTCGGTGAACGGGAAAAACGATGGACGGAAACGCACCGCCAGCTCTTTCTCGAAGAACACGCGAAGAAACTCTTCGATGGTGCCTTTGAGGTCGGCGAAGTTGATATCGCGATCAACCAGCAGGCCTTCGACCTGATGGAACATCGGCGAGTGGGTGATATCGGAGTCGCTGCGGTACACACGGCCTGGGCAGACGATGCGGATCGGCGGCTTGTTTGCTTCCATGGTGCGGACCTGTACCGGCGAGGTATGGGTGCGCAACAGCATGTTGGCGTTGAAATAGAAGGTGTCATGCATCGACCGGGCCGGATGGTGGCCTGGGATGTTGAGTGCCTCGAAATTGTGATAATCGTCTTCGACCTCAGGACCTTCGGCAATGCCGTAGCCGATATGGGTGAAGAACTGCTCGATACGTTCCAGAGTCCGGGTGATCGGATGCAGGCCGCCCGAGGTCTGGCCGCGACCCGGCAGGGTCACGTCAATGGACTCGGCGGCGAGTTTGGCCGCAAGTTCGGCCTCCTCGAGCGACGCCTTGCGCGCATTGAGAACCTCTGTGACACGCTCCTTGGCGACGTTGATCAGCGCGCCGACTTGCGGACGCTCTTCAGCCGGCAAATTCCCCAGGGTCTTCATCACCTGAGTCAATTCACCCTTTTTGCCAAGGTAGTGAACCCGGATTTGCTCCAGGGCATTGATATCTTCAGCGCTTTGCACAGCCTCAAGAGCTTGAGCGACGAGCGCGTCCAGGTTTTCCATGTACAGACTCCAGATACGAAATAGGGGAAGAGCTTGAAGGCTCTTCCCCTATTTATGACGTTTAACACCTTGGGCCACAGGAGTGACCCAGGGTGACTGTCGGGGGTACTTAAGCCAAGGTGGCTTTAGCTTTCTCGACAATCGCAGCAAACGCCGCTTTTTCGTTCACTGCCAGATCAGCCAGAACCTTACGGTCGATCTCGATGGACGCTTTTTTCAGGCCAGCGATGAAACGGCTGTAGGACAGACCGTTAACACGAGCACCAGCGTTGATACGAGCGATCCACAGAGCGCGGAACTGACGTTTTTTCTGACGACGGTCACGGTAGGCGTATTGGCCTGCCTTGATTACCGCTTGCTTGGCAACACGGAATACGCGTGAACGCGCGCCGTAGTAGCCTTTAGCAAGTTTCAGAATTTTTTTGTGACGTTTACGGGCAATGACGCCACGCTTTACACGAGCCATGAGTTACTTCCTCTATTCTTGATCCAAAAATTAACGAAGGCGCAGCATGCGCTCGACTTTTGCCACGTCAGACGGATGCAGCAAGCTGCTACCGCGCAGTTGACGCTTACGCTTGGTCGACATTTTGGTCAGGATGTGGCTCTTGAAAGCGTGCTTGTGCTTGATACCGTTAGCAGTTTTCAGAAACCGCTTAGCAGCACCACTTTTAGTCTTCATCTTTGGCATGTTCGGATACTCCGCATTCAGTTGATAAACATAATCAGAAGGCCTGCCGTGCCCTGTTGATTACTTCTTCTTTTTCGGGGCGATGACCATGATCAGCTGGCGTCCTTCCATCTTAGGATGCTGTTCGACCGAACCGTACTCGAGCAGGTCAGCTTCAACCCGCTTGAGGAGTTCCATCCCCAGCTCCTGGTGGGCCATCTCACGGCCGCGGAATCGCAAGGATACCTTGGCCCTGTCCCCATCACTCAGGAAACGTACCAGGTTGCGCAGTTTTACCTGGTAATCCCCTTCCTCCGTCCCTGGACGAAACTTGATTTCTTTAACCTGCACTTGCTTCTGGTTTTTCTTCGCAGCAGCAATTTGCTTTTTCTTTTCGAAAATCGACTTGCCGTAGTCCATCACCCGACAAACAGGTGGCACTGCATCGGCGGAAATTTCCACCAGATCCAGCTTGGCTTCTTCAGCAATTCGAAGCGCTTCATCAATCGAGACGATGCCAATCTGCTCGCCGTCAGCGCCAATTAACCGAACCTCGCGTGCCGAGATATTCTCGTTGATCGGGGCTTTCGGTGCAGTTCGTTTATCTTGTCTCATATCACGCTTAATAGTAATTACTCCGAATCTGGGCGACCACGCCGGGAAACCGCTTGCGCGAGGAACTCCGCGAATTGGGCGACGGGCATCGAGCCCAGGTCTGCACCTTCACGGGTACGCACAGCGACAGTCTGCGTCTCGACTTCCCGATCTCCGATAACCAAAAGATAGGGAACCTTGAGCAAAGTATGCTCGCGGATTTTAAAGCCGATTTTTTCATTTCTCAAGTCAGACTTGGCACGAAATCCGCTTTCATTGAGAGTTTTTTCAACGTCAGCCGCAAAATCTGCCTGTTTATCAGTGATATTCATGATCACTGCCTGAGTCGGAGCCAGCCATGCAGGGAACGCGCCCTCATAGTGCTCGATCAGGATTCCGACAAACCGTTCGAACGAACCGAGGATCGCCCGGTGCAACATCACCGGGTGTTTACGACTGTTGTCTTCGGACACGTATTCGGCGCCCAGACGGATCGGCAGGTTAAAATCGAGCTGCAGGGTACCACACTGCCAGACGCGGCCAAGGCAATCTTTCAGCGAGAACTCGATCTTCGGACCGTAGAACGCGCCTTCGCCTGGCTGCAGATCGTACGCAAGGCCCGCACTGTCAAGCGCTGCGGCCAGTGCAGCTTCGGCGCGATCCCACAATTCGTCGGAACCGACGCGTTTTTCCGGACGAGTGGACAATTTCATCTGAACATCGGTGAAACCGAAATCGCGGTAGACGTCCATGGTCAGCTTGATGAATGCGGCGGACTCGGCCTGCATCTGCTCTTCGGTGCAGAAGATGTGAGCATCGTCCTGGGTAAAGCCGCGCACGCGCATGATGCCGTGCAGCGCCCCGGATGGCTCGTTACGGTGGCAGGCACCGAACTCGGCCAGGCGCATCGGCAACTCGCGGTAGCTCTTCAGGCCCTGATTGAACACCTGCACGTGGCACGGGCAGTTCATGGGCTTGATGGCGTAGTCGCGGTTTTCCGACTCGGTGGTGAACATATTGTCGGCGTAGTTCGCCCAGTGCCCGGACTTTTCCCACAGGCTGCGGTCAACGACCTGCGGAGTCTTGATCTCCAGGTAGCCGTTTTCACGCTGCACCTTGCGCATGTACTGCTCAAGCACCTGGTACAGGGTCCAACCGTTAGGGTGCCAGAACACCATGCCCGGCGCTTCTTCCTGAAGATGGAACAGGTTCAGGCGCTTGCCGATCTTGCGGTGATCACGCTTTTCAGCTTCTTCGATGCGCTGGACATAGGCAGCCAGTTGCTTCTTGTCAGCCCAGGCCGTGCCATAGATACGCTGCAGTTGTTCGTTCTTCGCGTCGCCACGCCAGTAGGCGCCGGACAGCTTGGTCAACTTGAACGACTTGAGGAAGCGCGTATTCGGCACGTGCGGCCCACGGCACATGTCCACGTACTCTTCGTGGTAATACAGACCCATGGCCTGCTCGTCAGGCATGTCTTCCACCAGACGCAGCTTGTAGTCCTCACCGCGCGCAGTGAACACGTCGATCACTTCAGCACGCGGAGTGACCTTTTTGATCACGTCGTAGTCTTTCTCGATCAGCTCGTGCATACGCGCTTCGATCGCGGCCAGGTCGTCCGGGGTGAAAGGACGCTCATAGGCGATGTCGTAATAGAAGCCTTCGTCGATGACCGGGCCGATCACCATCTTCGCGGTTGGGTACAGTTGTTTGACCGCGTGGCCAATCAAGTGCGCGCAAGAGTGGCGGATGATCTCCAGCCCCTCCTGATCCTTGGGCGTGATGATCTGCAGGCTCGCGTCACCGGTGATCAGGTCGCTGGCATCCACCAGCTTGCCGTCGACCTTGCCGGCCACGGTGGCCTTGGCCAGGCCTGCACCAATGGACGCGGCGACATCGGCTACGGAAACCGAATGATCGAATGAACGTTGACTGCCGTCGGGAAGAGTAATAGTTGGCATGGCGCCTCCTCTCCTAGTGGTGACCCCTACCAAAGGTCACGTGGGTTGGGATGAGCCAGTACAAGATCCAACACCAGGCCGTTCAGTGATGAACGCCTGCCTTACAGCGGCAGGAGCCTTTCGGCCAACCGATAATCGAACCAGAGTGACTGGAGTGAACACAAGCATCTGGCACGGCGGCAAATGGCACACCGGGAAATAGCCAGGCGAAAGATGCTAGCACAGATGAACGGTCGTCGGTTCGACGCTACGCTATGAATCATCGATTGCGGTCTTTATAGCTGCAAAAGTGAACTTGAGCTGTACGCACTGCCTCAAACCCACTGAGAATTGCCGTTCGTCCCCGACCCAAAGGAGCATCCCCATGATGCGTTTTACCTCGACTTTCGCCTTCGCAGCTTCCCTGACCCTGCTTTCCCTTGGCGCGCAGGCAGCAGCCCCGTCGAACTGGCCTGCCGGCGCGCGGGACTCTTTCATCAAGGATTGCAGTGGCGCCGCGCAGCAGCAAATCAAAAGCAAAGATGCCGCAAAGATTGCCAAACAGCATTGTGAGTGCGGTGCAGACAAGATCAACGCCGAATTGAGCACTGCGGAAATCAAGGAATTGATGACCAACCCCAACGCCAGTCCCGACCTTAGAAACAAAGCGGTATCGGCAATTTCGTCCTGCAAGGTCGTGCAAAAAAACTAGTTTCCACCCTTGATCAGACGGTCGCTTCGCTGAAAAGCAGCTCGAAAACTGCCATTTCTCACAAATTACGCAGCTTTTACGGCTTTTTTTAACAGCATATATTTCGTGTGAAAGCCCCGTAGGCCGGGGCTTTCAGCCGACCTCAGCGTTAAACGCAACGCTATTGATTAGCAAACAATGCCTTGGGGGGGCTCCCAAGCCGAACATTTCGACTATGATAGCCCGGTGTGCCCAGTTGGCCTGAGCAGCACAGCACTACTGAAAATATATGTTTCTTGGAGATACACCATGTCTAATCGCCAAACCGGCACCGTTAAATGGTTCAACGATGAAAAAGGCTTCGGCTTCATCACTCCTCAAGGTGGCGGTGACGACCTGTTCGTACACTTCAAAGCTATCGAAAGCGACGGTTTCAAAAGCCTGAAAGAAGGCCAAACCGTTTCCTTCGTGGCTGAGAAAGGCCAAAAGGGTATGCAAGCTGCACAGGTTCGCGGCGAGTAATTCTCCGCCGAGCTAAAAAAACCCCGTCCATGTGACGGGGTTTTTTATGGGAGCTACAAAAGCCCTGAAAGACTCAACCGCAATTGACCCGCGTGATCACCAGGTTGTCATCTGTGTTCAGGTTCAGGCGGTCGGAGCGGTACTCCAGGGTGATCATGTCGTTGGGCTTGAGGATGCGTGCGTTCTGCGCGCCGGCACGGGTGCGGGCCTGCTCCAGCAACTGGGGCGAAGCTTTCTGGCCAACGGTGAATTCGGCGGCCTTCGACTCACAACGGCTATGGCCGGCATCAGCCACGGCGGCGTCTTTGGCTGGCTCAGAGGTACCCGGGGTGCTGCAACCCGCCAATGCGAGTGCCGCCAACAAAGTACCGAATGATGCGAGCTTCCAAGGCATGAAGCCTCCTATGATAAAAATGGACAGAGATCGTGCGACAGCGATTGGGCGGATTGGTTTCAAGACGTTAACCGCCGCCGGCAAGTCTGCCTGACTCTCGACAGGCATTCGCCCGGGCAATCGTGACCAGATATGAACAGGCTCAGTAGATATCGATGTAGTTAGACGACGGCGTCGGCCAGTTCTGCTTCAGTGCATTGAAAACCTGCGTGACCCAGACTTCATCGCTGGCGGCCACGTTGCCTACATAACCCGAGCCTTTGGCCCATGTTTCCAAGCGAAACAGCAGACCATCGATCTCTACACCACCGACCATCCTGCCGCTGGAAATATAGGCAATGCCAGCCTTGGTCACGCGCAACTGGGCATGTTCGTCGTCACTGGCACTGGCAAGCAACTGGCGCACGGCGGTCAGGGTCAGGCTCTCGGGATCATTCAGATCTATTTGCACACGGCGCTCTCGGCAATTGAACGGACGGACAGTGTCGCACAGCCCTTTCCTGATGCCTAAGTAGCAGTGCCAAACGCCGCGCAAAATGGTTAACTGCCAGAGTAAGAGCCGCGCTCCAGAGCGCCCCACAGTACTTTCTACCCCGCGAGACCTCCATGACCACCGTAACGCTCCAAGCCGACATCAAAGCCAAGTGGCCCCAGGGACAAAGCTCCTACAGCCCCGGAAGCCCGGAAGAACTGGCGATCATCGGTATCGACCTGCTGGTCAAGGAACTCGGCACCCAGGCTGCCCAGGCGTTCATCGGCCAGGTATTCGAGAAATACCCGGCCGATCACATGGGGGTGCACGACCCCGAGCGCGAATAAGAGCCGATCGGCGAACGCCAACCGGTGAACGCTTTACTTCAGGCGCGCCAGACGCTCGGTCAGTAAATCAAAGAAGCCCTGAGCGTCGCCGTCCGCCACCCAGAACGCATTCTTTTCCTGCTTCAGGCCATCGTACCAATCGACGATGGTCTGCCCGAAGGTCGGACCTTCACGACTATCCACCACTACGTTGACCTGGCGACCGCTGAACAGTGCAGGTTTGAGCAGGTAGGCAACGACCGTTGCATCATGCACAGGGCCGCCCGGAATACCGTAGTGCTCCATGTCACCCTTGACGTATTCGTTGAGAATATCGCCCACCACCTTGCTCGCATTGTTCTTGATGTCGGCGATCTGTTTCAGACGCGCCTCGCTGGTCAACACCTTGTGGGTCACGTCCAGCGGCAGGTAGGTCAACTTGACGCCACTCTTGAGCACAATCTCCGCCGCCACCGGATCGGCGAACAGGTTGAACTCCGCAACCGGCGTGATATTGCCGCCATTGAAGTGTGCACCGCCCATCACCACCACTTCCTTGATGCCTTGAGTGATTTCCGGGGCCTGGGTCAACGCCAGCGCCAGATTGGTCTGCGGGCCGAGCATGGCGAGCGTAATGCTATGGGGCTTGGCAGCCGTGAGAGTCCTGATCAGGTAGTCAACCGCATTGCCATCAGCCAGGCCCTTTTTCGGTTCATGCACAGTGACGCCGGAAATACCCTCCTTGCCGTGGATATTTTCGGCATAGATCGGCTGGCGCAACAGCGGTTTTGAGGCACCGGCATACACCGGGATATCTTCGCGCCCTGCCCACTCACGGGCCAAGCGCGCGTTACGCGCAGTCTTGTCCAGGCGCACATTGCCGGCAACGGTCGTCAGCGCGCGGATGTTCAACTCTTCCGGAGAAGCCATGGCGAACAGCAAAGCCACCACATCGTCGGCACCAGGATCGGTGTCGATGATCAGGTCGATTTTTTCCGCTGCCTGGGCGCTTGCGGCTGTGAGCGCGGACATGAGCAAGACACTCCGAAACAGATTTCGCAGGATTGGGAGACCACGTTGCATGAAACACTCCTTGTCATTGGGAAACTCTAGAAGGTTACGCCGGACACCAGCGCAATATTGCAATAAGGCTGACACTCACCTGTGCGCACCACGGCGCGCGCCTTGCGGCTCAGCTGTTTGAACTCCTCATGACTGACCAGACGCCGCTCACCCAAGGCCGCCTGCTCTGTCAGGGTATTGAGCGCCGTCAGCGCCGGCGGTTGCTTGAGCAGGATTTCTTCCGCCAGCCAGTGGCTTTCCACCTGCATCTCACTCAGCACGATACGCAAGGTACTGATGAAGTCGGGGATGCCCTGGGTCAGGGCCAGATCGACCAATTCGACACCCGGCGGCACCGGCAGACCGGCATCACCGATCACCAGGATGTCACCGTGCCCCAAGGAGGCAATCACACGCGAGAGGGCAATATTGAGCAGCGGGGTCTTTTTCATGGGGACACAAAACCTTGTACGTCGTGCAGCGAGGGAATGGAGGGTTGCGCGCCGGCACGGGTGACCGACAGCGCCGCCGCGACCTGGCCGAAACGAATGGCCTCCGCTTCGCTCTGGCCGCTGGCCAGTGCGGCGGCAAAACCACCGACAAAGGTGTCACCGGCAGCGGTGGTGTCCACCGCCTTGACCTTGGGTGCCAACAAATGCTCGAACCCTTTGCCGTCAGCGAACAACGCACCTTCGGCACCCAGGGTGATGATGACTTTGCGCGCCCCCGCCTTGATCAGTTGCGTAGCGGCTAAACGGGCGCTATCGAGGGAGTCGACCGTCACGCCACTCAACGCCGTGGCTTCACTTTCGTTGGGGATCAGGTAATCGATGGACGCGTACCAACCGGCAGGCAAAGGACCACTGGCAGGCGCCGGATTGAGAATCACCGTTTTGCCCAGCCTACGACCGCGTTCAAGTGCATACCCGACGGTTTCCATCGGCACTTCCAGCTGGCACACAATCACATCGGCGGCTTGCAACACGGCATCGAATGCTTGCAATGAAGCCGGTTTCAGCTCGCCATTACTGCCGGCAACAATCACGATGGCGTTCTGACTGCTGTCATCCACGACGATCAACGCCACGCCGCTGGAGCCCTCTACGGTGCTGACTGCCTGGCAATCGATGCCCTCCACCAAGAGCGCATCACGCAACTGGCTGCCATAGGCATCCGTGCCGACGCAGCCGACCATCGCGACTTCAGCCCCCAGCCGCGCCGACGCCACCGCCTGATTGGCGCCCTTGCCGCCGGGTACCGTGGAAAACGATTGGCCGATCAGGGTTTCACCGGCATGGGGCAGACGGCTGGCGCGGGTCACCAGGTCCATGTTCAGACTGCCTATTACCACTACTTTTGCTGGCATACATCAGTACTCATCAATTCGGTTGTGCGCTATCGGGCCAACACGCTCGCGAACGGTGCAGTGGACTCACGCAACACAATGCTAGGCGTCACGATACGCTGGTCGACTGCTATCTGCGGGGAGGCGATTCGTCGCAATAAAAGCTCGGCCGCCGTCTCGCCCAACTGCACGATCGACTGCCCGACCGTGGTCAGCGCCGGGTAGACATAACGGCCCATTTGAATGTCATCGAAGCCGATCACCGACAGCTCGTCGGGTACGCGCAGATCACGTTCGGCCGCGGCACGCAGCACGCCGAAACCGATCATGTCGTTGCAGGCAAAAATCGCGCTTGGCGGGTTGTGCGCCAGTAACTTCACGGCGGCGGCGTAACCGCCCGTGCTGGTGAAATCGCTTTCTTCGGTGCGGTTGGCGAGCACTTCGACGCCGGCCTCCCGCAGTGCCCGGCGATACCCTGCCAGACGCATTTGTGCGACCCGGGTATGACCCGGGCCACCGATGCACGCGATATCGCGGTGGCCCAGCTCGAGCAGATGACGAGTCGCCAGATAGGCGCCCTCTTCATGGTCGATACGCACCAGGTCCACGTCGATGCCATCCAGCGCGCGGTCGACAATCACCATGGGCGTGCGCACCGCGCTCAGGCCGACCGCAAGCCCGCTGTCATCACCCCCTACCGAGGTCACGATCAAGCCGTCGATGCGTTTCTCCAGCAACACGCGCAGATAGTTGCGCTGCTTTTCGGCGTTGTCATCGGAGTTGCACAGGATCACGCAGTAGCCATTACGCTCACAGTAGTCCTCGATCCCTCGGGCCAGTTCCGCGAAATACGGGTTGAGACTGTTGGGCACCAGCAAGCCGATGGTGGCCGTGGTCTTGGCCTTGAGCGAGCGGGCGACGGCGCTGGGCACGTAGTCGAGCTGCTTGATCGCCGCTTCGACCTTGATGCGTACCGGTTCACTGACCGGACGCGTCTTGTTCACCACGTGAGACACCGTGGTGTAAGAGATGCCCGCAAGCGCTGCCACATCCTTGATCGTTGCCATGATTCAGCCTCGCCGACTGGCGCGCTGGCTGCGGTAAGTATCGAGAATCACGGCAATCACGATCACGGCACCGGTAATGATGCGTTTAGTGGGTTCCGTGGCACCGATCTGCGCAAGGCCTGCAGCCAGTACCGAAATGATCAATACGCCGAAGAAGGTGCTGATGACCGAGCCGCGTCCACCCATCAGGCTGGTCCCGCCGATCACCACCGCCGCGATGACTTGCAGCTCAAGGCCGGAACCGGCATTCGGGTCCGCCGCTTCCAGGCGCGAGATCTGGAACAGTGCCGCCACACCGGCCAGCAGTCCCATCAGGCTGAACACCAGGATCTTGTAGGGTTTGGGATTGATCCCCGCCAGGCGCACCGCTTCTTCATTGGTACCGATACCGATCAGGTAACGACCGAATACAGTACGGGTCAACACCAATTGAGCGGCGATGATCACCAGCAATGCAATGATGAACGAAGGTGAAATGCCGAAGGCAATCGGGTTGGACAGCCAGGCAAACGAATCACCGATATACGCGGTGCGCGAACCGGTCATTTGGTACGCCACGCCCCGGGCCATTTCCAGTACACCCAGAGAGACGATGAACGACGGAATGCGCCAGGCCACGGTGATCGAACCGGTAATGGTACCGGCTAACGCCGCGCACCCCATGCCCAGCACAGCGGCCGGCAGGACGCTCCAGCCCCAGCCAAGGATCGCCACGCTGACCGCCGAGGCTGCCAACGCCAGCACCGAGCCCACCGACAGGTCGATGCCGCCGATGATCAAGATGAAGGTCATGCCCACCGCCAGCACCATCAGATCGGGGATCTGGTTGGCCAACGTGCTGAACGTGTCGTAGGACAAGAAGTGATCGCTGAGCACAGAGAACAGCGCGATCATCGCGAGCAAGGCGCCCGCCAAGCCCAGGTAAGTGCCCAGGCCGTAGAAATTGCCGCCAGCCTTGCCGGGGGAAGTAGTGGTTTTCATGGGGTATCCCTCAGCACTGCGTCATTGAGCAGCGCATCACGTTTCTGATAGCCGGCAAAGGCGGCAGCAAGCAATTCGTCCTGAGTCCAGTTGTCGCGCTCGAACGTCTCGATCAGGCGCCCTGCGGACAACACGCCGATGCGGTCACAGATCAGCATGAGCTCTCGCAGGTCACTGGACACCACCACCAGCGCTTTGCCCTGGCGGGTCAACTCGCCGAGCAAGGCATAGATGTCGAACTTGGCGCCCACGTCGATGCCCCGGGTCGGCTCATCGAACAGCATCACCGAGCAGTCGCGCTCCAGCCAGCGGCCAATCACCACTTTCTGCTGATTGCCACCCGACAGCTCGGACACCAATTGCGCCGGTCCGGAACTGCGGATACGCATCGCATCGATCTGGCGTTTGGCCAGGGCGGTTTCGTCTCGGCTATTCACCACGCCACCGCCAGAAATCTCCGGCATGTTGCCCAGGGCGATATTGGCGCTGATCGACTGGGTCAACAGCAGGCCTTCGCCCTTGCGGTCTTCGGTAATCAGGGCAATGCCATGCCCTACCGCGTCCACCGGCGAGCGGATGCTCACTACCTGGGCCGGCGAGCCGAGCGCGACGGTGCCGCTGTCGGCAGGGTCTGCGCCGAAGATTAGGCGCAACAATTCGGTACGGCCAGCGCCGATCAGGCCGGAAATGCCGAAAATCTCGCCGGCGCGCACTTCAAAGGACACATCGCGGACCTTGTCCGAGCGGCTCAACCCTTTCACCGTCAAGGCCGGGCCACCGATAGTGCGCGGGCCGAGATCGATCTGCTCACCCAACTCGCGTCCCACCATCAAGGTGACGAGCTGTTCACTGTTGTAGTTGGCCATCGGCTCGACGCAGACCAGCTTGCCGTCACGCAATACCGCAATGCGCTGGGCGACACGGGCCAGCTCTTCCAGCCGGTGTGAAATGTAGATGATCGCCACGCCCCGGGCCTGCAGGCGGGTGATCTGCTCGAACAGCATCTCGACTTCACGGGCGGTCAACATGGCCGTGGGTTCGTCGAGGATCAACACGTGGCAATCGCCGATCAGGTTGCGGGCGATCTCGACCATCTGCTGGTGACCGATGCCTAGGCTACCAACAAGAGTGTCCGGGTCGATCGCGTCCAGACCGACTTGGGCCATGGCTTCGATCGCGGCCTTGCGCAGCTGTTTGCGACTGATCCAGCCACCATGGCTGGGCAGGTTGTCCAGGAACAGATTTTCGGCAACCGTCAGCGTCGGCAGCAGGTTGAGCTCCTGCATGACCATGCGCACACCCAGCTCTTCGGCCTGGGTACGGCTGCCGGGACGGTAGTCCTGACCGTTGAATTGCATGTGCCCGGTGGTCGGGGTGACCAGCCCACCAATGATCTTCGACAACGTGCTTTTACCTGCGCCGTTCTCACCGGTCAGCGCCAGCACTTCTCCGCGATTGAGCGTCAGGGTGATGTCGGACAGAACCGGTTGGGCATAGGTCTTGCCGATACCGCTGACCGAGAGGACAGCGTTCGGGGCGGAAGATGACATAGGAAAATCTCCAGGCGCCCGCTCAGGACGAGCGGGCGCTGTTGGGTGCTGCCAGGATTACTTCTTGAGGACGAGTTCGACCGGCGTTTCGATCACACCATCCTTGGCATCGACTTTCTCACCCTTGACCAGCTTCAGCGCATTCTGGATACCGAACACGGCTTGCTGGGCAGCCGCCTGATCGGCGGTCGCCAGGACACGACCGTCCTGCAGCATCGGCTTGATGGCTTCGATGTTGTCGTAGCCGACCACAAGCACTTTGCCCGCCTTGCCTGCCGCACGCACGGCAGAGACCGCACCCAGGGCCATGTTGTCGTTACCGGCCAGCAGGGCTTTGAGGTCCGGATATTCGCTCAGCATGGCCGAGGCGACCTTCTGACCCTGGTCGATTTCCCAGTTGCCGGATTGGGTGGAAACGATCTTCATGCCAGCCGCATCCATCGCATCCTTGTAGCCCGCAGTGCGCTGCTGGGCATTGGTGGTGGTCGGCACGCCTTCGATGATGGCGACCTTGTCACCCGCCGTCAGTTGCTTGGCCAGGTAATCGCCCACCAGCTTGGAGCCTTTGCGGTTGTCAGGGCCTACGAAGGGAATATCGAGGTTCTTGCTTTTCAACACGTCCGGATCGAGACGGTTGTCGATGTTGACGACCTTGATACCGGCGTCGGAGGCTTTCTTCAGTACGGTGACCAGCGCCTTGGAGTCGGCAGGCGCAATGACAATCGCGTTCACTTTCGCGAGGATCATCTGGTTGACGATGTCGATCTGCGCGCTGGTATCGGTTTCGTTCTTGATCCCGTTGGTGATCATGTCGAAGTCGGCAGCATGTTCTTTCTGATACGTCTTGGCACCGTCCTGCATGGTGACGAAGAATTCGTTGGCCAGGGATTTCATGACCAGACCGACCTTGGGCTTGGCGGCGGCGTCATCAGCGAACGCAGAGGAGAGAGGCAGGGCAGCGGATGCGGCAGCAAGCATAGCAACAGCAAGAAGACGTCCGGCAAATGGCAGCTTCATGGGTTCACTCCGATCTTATGATTATTGTGAGCAACGCTTGCACCGAGAGACTTCGGCAGCCCTCCCACCCGGGTGGCTGATACGAGAGGTCACGATACGCCAAGAGAGCGTCGTGAAACATCTCGCAAACGTTTGCGTTAAGCAAACTATGAGAACCTTGTCGAGATTTGTCAACGGTAGAAAAACGACTTTCATCAAAGCCCTCTTGCGCCAGCCGCCGAGACCTGTCGTAGGAATTCAACCACGGACCGCGTACTTCCCTAACTCTCTAAAACGACAGATGTCAGCACCATTACGCTCGGATCACCCAAGGTTATTCCATCATTTTTTCGGTTGACCGAACGGGATGTCGCCCAATGTTCGGAATGCCGGACACCCGTGTACCGAGCCCCTGATTAAAAATAAAAATAAACATTAAAAATCAATAATTTAAATACAACCCCCACGTTCCCTCAGACTGGTACAGATCCTGCTCTCACACTGCACCTCGCGGCGTTCAGAACCGCCCGGGCGTTCTAGATGAACCTGCAACAGCACTCATCAAAAACCAGAGAGAAAAATAATGAAATCTGCACTGAAGTCCTTTGTTCCGGGCGCGTTAGCCCTCCTGCTGCTGTTCCCCGTTGCCGCACAGGCAAAAGAAGCTCAAACCCAGACCAAATTGTCCAACGTGGTGATTCTTGCCACCGGCGGCACCATCGCTGGCGCTGGCGCCAGCGCAGCCAACAGTGCCACTTACCAGGCGGCCAAGGTCGGCATCGAACAATTGATCGCCGGTGTTCCTGAGCTTAGCCAGATCGCCAACGTACGCGGCGAACAAGTGATGCAAATTGCATCCGAGAGCATCAACAACGAAAACCTGCTGCAACTGGGCCGTCGCGTGGCTGAGTTGGCTGACAGCAAGGACGTGGACGGCATCGTGATTACCCACGGCACCGACACCCTGGAAGAAACCGCCTACTTCCTGAACCTGGTGGAAAAAACCGACAAACCGATCATCGTCGTCGGCTCCATGCGCCCAGGCACCGCCATGTCGGCGGACGGCATGCTCAATCTCTACAACGCCGTGGCCGTGGCCGGCAGCAAAGATGCACGCGGCAAGGGTGTGCTGGTGACCATGAACGACGAGATCCAGTCGGGTCGTGACGTCAGCAAGATGATCAACATCAAGACCGAAGCGTTCAAAAGCCCATGGGGCCCGCTGGGCATGGTGGTCGAAGGTAAATCCTACTGGTTCCGCCTGCCCGCCAAGCGCCACACTCTGGATTCGGAGTTCGACATCAAGACCATCAAGAGCCTGCCAGACGTCGAAATCGCCTACGGCTACGGCAACGTGAGCGACACCGCCGTCAAGGCCCTGGCCCAGGGCGGTGCCAAAGCCATCATCCACGCCGGCACCGGCAATGGCTCGGTTTCGTCCAAGGTCGTACCGGCCCTGCAGGAACTGCGCAAACAGGGCGTGCAGATCATTCGCTCCTCCCACGTGAATGCGGGCGGTTTCGTCCTGCGCAACGCCGAGCAGCCTGACGACAAGTACGACTGGGTCGCCGCCCATGACCTGAACCCGCAGAAAGCCCGCATCCTGGCAATGGTCGCCCTGACCAAGACCCAGGACAGCAAAGAGCTGCAGCGGATGTTCTGGGAATACTGATTCCTCAAGAAACACCGGTAGAGGCGGATTCAACCGCCTCTACCCCTTCCCCCGATGCGCCTCCTGCCTACACCCTGCCCCCAATCTGCTGTCAGACCTATCCCTTGAATTTTAAGCAGTTGCGAAATCGCCTACAGTTAAATACTGTATGCACGTACAGCTTACTAAGGAATATTCCGTGCCAACGTCCTCTTCCGTAGCGCCAACCCCGCCTGATGCCTACGAGCGCCTGGCCATTCGTGTGCAAAAGATCATCAACTCGACCAACGCCCAGAAAGCCAAGGCAGCCTTGCTCTTCCGTTTACCCGACGAGCCTGAGGATGAATGGGAGCGCTTGCTCGAGGAAATTGCGGAGAACGACAACGTGACCCTCGCCTATCGGGACGACGGTGGCGTACAGATTTTCTGGGTTGTGCCGAAGGAAGACTGATTCAATGACTGCCCGTTTCATTGCACTGTGTTGTATGTTTTTTGCCGTTACCGCCCAAGCCCAGGCCCCACAGACGTTCAGCGAAGCCAAGAAAATCGCCTGGAAACTCTACGCGCCACAATCCACGGAGTTTTATTGCGGCTGCAAATACACCGGCAATCGGGTGGACTTGAAAGCCTGCGGTTACGTCCCACGCAAGAACGCCAACCGCGCGGCTCGTATCGAGTGGGAGCATATCGTCCCTGCCTGGCAGATCGGGCACCAGCGCCAATGCTGGCAAGACGGTGGACGCAAGAACTGCACACGCCATGACACGGTATTCAAGCGCGCCGAAGCCGACCTTCATAACCTGGTGCCGAGCATCGGCGAGGTCAACGGCGATCGCAACAATTTCAGTTTTGGCTGGTTGCCGGTGCAGCGTGGGCAATACGGCTCATGCCTGACCCAGGTGGACTTCAAGGCCAAGAAGGTCATGCCGCGCCCGTCCATCCGAGGCATGATCGCGCGAACGTATTTTTATATGAGCAAACAATACGGCCTGCGCCTGTCGAAACAGGATCGTCAACTTTACGAAGCCTGGGACAAGACTTATCCCGTGCAGGCCTGGGAACGCCAGCGCAACCAGACCGTGGCCTGCGTGATGGGACGTGGCAATGCGTTCGTCGGCCCGGTGGATCTGAAAGCCTGCGGTTGAACAGGGGCGCGGTTTGCGCCCGCATTCCGCCTGTTACTGTGCAGCCTTGTGCTCGATCACCTGCGACTCGGTGTCGGTTTTCTTGGCGCGAGCCATCTTCTCGTTGAGCAGCGCCTGCTTGGCTTCGGCTTCAGCCTTGGTTGCGAACGGCCCCAACAGCACTTCGTCCTTGCCATCGACTTTTACGATATAAAAATTGAAACCATGTTCCAGCAACCAGGCCGTGAGGTCGGTGATCGCCTGTAATTTGTGGTCAGGCGGGCCCACCCGCACGTCCCATTCCTGTGCGGCGATCGTACCGCTCTGGGGCTGGCTATCCGTCACGACAGGCTTGGCCTTGGGGGCATCGACCGGCTTTCCTTCACCGCAACCGGCCAACGCCAACACCGCAATTGCCACCGCTACTTTACGCACTGCCCTGCTCCTTTGAGGATAAAGAGGCGACTTTATCATCCACTGTCTATTCTGGCCGTCATAAACGTTCGCTTAAACAATGCGAATGATGTATCGCAGACCTGTATGATGCCGCCATGGGAATTAATGCCGCCTCTATGCGTCCTAAAGGAGGCAGTCACAGGGAAGCGCTTAGCAGTAAGCTACACACATCTGACATCTGCCCTGTCTGAAACATGTGTCCTTAAAAGTAATCAAGGAGAAGTCCATGCTTATACTCACCCGCAAACTTGGTGAAAGCATAAACATCGGTGAAGACATCATAGTCACCGTTCTGGGCGTCAACGGCAATCAAGTACGACTCGGCATCAACGCCCCCAAGAGTGTTGCCGTGCATCGCGAGGAAATCTACCAACGCATCCAGGCCGGTCTGACTGCCCCGGATAAAAACCAGACGCCTTAATACCCCTCTCAGTAGCCAGCCTTTTCGTTCACTGTAACGGCTGGCGAAAACCTTTCGTCCTCTCGCACTTCAACCACCAGAACAAGGCCTCATCTTCGCGGCAAGACGAAACTGCCCTGACGGCAGAAACTTGTCCCGCCATTCAATGCGATGACTGACACTGCAAAATCCACTACCGGATTACTGGTATTTACAGCCCTGCGGCAAGATCTATGCTTGGGCTTGCACGGTCAGTCAAAGGCGCTAGCGCAGATGGACACCCTTACAAAATCCGAAATCGAATCGGCCCTGGCCGCTCGCCTGCCCAGCTACACAATTGCTTGCACGCTGCATGCGGACGGCACGCTTTCGGCCATGCTCAGTGGCCCGGAAACCGACCATTTCGCAATTACCGGCATTGTCCGCGCGCACTACCGGGGAGCCGAGGCGATTGCCCGCCTCGCCAATGAAATCCTGCGGGAGATGGTGCTGTCTCGCCAAGGCATGCGCAGCAACCGGTTACAGACGCCACCCGAAGGATGATGGCGTCCAAATGTTTGGTATCAGCGTGTCAGCCGCAGCAGGCCGTCCTCGTCGCGCTTGACCTGTAACCGCTCGTACCCGTCGATCGAGGGGTGACGGGTGACCATGGGCGTCAGGTGCGTTGACGTCACCACCATCACATCCGCACCCGCCGCCTCCCCGGCACGGATCCCCACGCCCGCGTCCTCGAACACCAGGCAATCCTGCACCGGCACGCCCAGGCGTTGCGCCCCCAGCACATAACAGGCCGGGTCGGGCTTGCCACTGGCCACATCCTCGGCGGTCACCAGGACCGCCGGCGGATGGATGCCGGCCGCCTGCAGTCGGCGCAAGGCCAACTCACGGGGTGCCGAAGTGACCAGCGCCCATTGATCGTCCGGCAACTGCCTCAGAAATCCGACAGCGCCAGGAATGGCCACCACCCCCTCCACATCGTTGATTTCCGCCTCGGTAATCCACTGGGCTTCCACCTCGGGATCGACACCGGACAAAGCCTGGCGGGTGATGGTGTCGATGGCCCGCGCGCCATGAATCGTCTTCAGGAAAGCGGGCACATCCAGGCCATGACGTTCAGCCCAGGTGCTCCACACCCGCTCGGCGGCGGCGATGGAATTGAGCAGGGTCCCGTCCATATCGAACAGAAAGGCACGGTAACGCTGGGCAAGTACGGCTGAACCTGGGATGGACACTGCTGGGCTTCCTCTTGAGCGGAGACACGGGATGGGCTCGATGCAATCTACGGATCACGTCGGTGCTTGTAAACGACGCGACCACCCGGGACGCCGTCGAGGCGATTGCATTACAGGTTTGTAATGGAGCTGTAAGCGTTGTCAGCACCCTCCTTTCATACAGTGGCGGCGTCAGTCACCCACAACGGTTGACGCAATCTCCCACTTAAGATGAGAAGGGCCCGCTCCATGAAACCTGCAAGCAAACTCTGCCTGATCGCCGCCAGCCTGCTGATGCTGGGCACCGGCACCGCCATGGCCGGCACTGTCGCGCCGGTCAAAGCCAACAACGTCGTGCTGGTACACGGCTCATGGGCTGACGGTTCGAGCTGGTCCGAAGTGATCACCCGCCTGCAAGCCGCCGGCCTGCATGTGACGGCGGTACAAAACCCGCTGACCTCGGTGGCTGACGACGTAGCCGCCACCAACCGTGTGCTGGATCAACAGGACGGTCCTACCGTGCTGGTCGGCCACTCCTACGCAGGCACCGTGGTCAGCGACGCCGGGGTCAACCCGAAAGTCAGCTCGCTGGTCTACGTCGCAGCCCGTGCGCCGGATGCCAATGAAGACTTCGTCGCCCTCTCCGCCAAGTACCCGACCATGCCCGTGCGGGCCGGTGTCGAGGAGCACGACGGCTACCTCACGCTGAACCAGGACGCCTTCCTCAAATATTTCGCCGCCGACGTACCGCGCACCAAGGCACTGCAACTGTTCGCCGTGCAGCAGCCGATCGCCAAGACCCTGTTCAGCGGTCGCACCGTGAACGCCGCCTGGCACACCAAGCCGTCCTGGTACGCCGTGTCGAGCAACGACCAGACCATCAACCCGGACCTGGAACGCTTCCTCGCCAAGCGCATGAACGCCAGCACCATCGAACTGCCTTCGAGCCACTTGTCGCTGGTGTCCCACGCCAAGGAAATCACCGACCTGATTCTCGAAGCATCCGGTCGCCAGCCTTGATCCCCCGAATGACGAACTTGTAATGAACCTGTTGGTTGGCTGTTGGGTACCGCTGGTTAACGTGAACTCACTGCCACGACCTGGCAGCCACCCCTTAAAGAGAGAGACCACCATGAAACTGTTTACCCTGGGCTTCGCCGCTTTGATCGCCACCGGTTCCGCCTTCGCTGCCGACACCACCCCGGCCACGAACGTGATCCACGACAAGACCGGCTTCTTCGTGCACCTGGACATCGACAAAGTGCTGTCGAGCACCGACACCTACGGCCAGTGCGGCATCGTCCCCGCCCGCCTCAACTACCTCGACCATCAGGGCCGCGAGCACGTGCTGGACTACCAGGTACAAGGCATCGGTTGCGCCAGTGACAATTGATCGGGCTACACTTGCGCCACGTACAGAACCAGGGCACTTCCCATGAACATTCTCGTAGTCGAAGACGAACCCAAGGCCGGCAATTACCTGCTCAATGGCCTGCAGGAACTGGGTTACTCGGTGAGCCTGGCCCGCGATGGCGTGGACGGCTTGCACCAGGCCCTGGAAACGCCGTTCGACGTGATCGTGCTGGATGTGATGATGCCGAAAATGGATGGCTGGGAAGTGCTGCGACGTCTGCGCAAGGAAGCCGACACCCCGGTGCTGTTCCTCACCGCGCGGGATGACATCGCCGACCGCATCAAAGGCCTGGAACTGGGCGCCGATGACTACCTGATCAAGCCCTTCTCGTTCGCCGAACTGGTGGCACGTTTGCGCACCCTCACTCGTCGCGGCCCCACCCGTGAAGACGAGCAACTGCAGATCGCCGATCTGCAGATCGATGTGTTGAAGCGCCGCGTCACCCGCGCCGGAACACGCATTACCCTCACCAACAAAGAGTTCGCCTTGCTGCACCTGTTCGCCACCCATCAGGACCAGGTGCTCTCGCGCTCGATGATCGCCTCGCGGGTATGGGACATGAATTTCGACAGCGACACCAACGTGGTGGACGTGGCCGTACGGCGCTTGCGCCTGAAGATCGACGACCCGTTCCAGCTCAAGTTGATCCACAGCGTGCGGGGCATTGGCTACCGCTTCGATACCCAGCCATGAACAATCGCCGCCCCTATTCCCTGACCCTGCGCCTGGCGATGATCTTCGCCCTGCTCGCCTTCGCCCTCCTCGCGACCCTGGGCGTGGCGCTGTACCGCGAGCTTGAACGTGAACTGGTCATGCGCGACGACGCTGCGCTGATCTATCGCATCGACCAACTGCGCAACCTGCTCAACGACAGCAACACCCTGGAATTGATCAAGACCAAGGCCGAGCTGTTCCAGAACATGCTGGGCAACCGCGAGTCGGTACTGACCATTGCCGCCCCGGGTAAAACGCCTTTGCTGGTGGTGAACCCCAGCAACATGAAATTGCCGAGTGTGCCCGCCGTGCCGAAGAACCACGAGCTGGTGTTTGCCGATGTGCATCACTTTACCGGTGAGAATGGCATACCGTTCGCCGCGGTGGCGGCCTCCATCGACTCCGGTGACCTCGGCAGCCTGCAAATCACCACCGGGCGCCTGATGACCGAACGCACCGCCGTGCTCGCCAGTTACCGCCTGAGTGTCTTTATCCTGGCCAGCATCGCGGCGGTCATCCTCGCGCTGGTGGGTTATCTGCTGGTGCATCGCGGGCTGGTGCCGTTGCGGCGCCTGGCCAGGCACACCCGGGGGATCGGTGTGGGCAACCTGGCCGAACGGCTCGACGGCCAGGGCGCGCCCAAGGAACTGCTGCCGATGATCGATTCCTTCAACACCATGCTCGAACGCCTCGCCAAAGGGTTCGTGCAACTGGGCCAGGTGTCCACCGACATGGCCCACGAACTGCGCACCCCCATCAACAACTTGCTGGGGGAAACCCAGGTCGCCCTGCAACAGAACCGCAGCATCGAGAGCTATCAGCAACTGCTGGCGTCCAACGTCGAAGAACTGGAGCGCCTGGCACGCATGCTCGACAACATGCTGTTCCTCGCCCGCACCGACCCGGCCAGCGCCTTGCGCCAACGCCAGGAGCTGAACGCCGCGGATGAGGTGGAGCGCATGGCCGATTACTTCGAGGGCCCGGCAAGTGATGTGAACATCACTATCCTCGCCGAAGGCGACGGGGTGATCTGGGCTGAGCCGATGCTCTTGCGTCGCGCCCTGGCGAACCTGTGCGCGAACGCGATCAAGTATGGCGCTGCCGACTCCGAACTGTTGATCCAGGCTATGCCCGATGCCGAGGGCATTCACCTGAAGGTCAGCAACCAGGGCGAAACCATTCCGGCAGAGCATTTGCCAAGACTGTTCGAGCGGTTTTACCGCGTGGATGAATCACGCGAGCGCTCGGCGCAATCCAACGGGCTGGGCTTGTCGATCGTGGCCACCATCATGCAATTGCATAACGGGCGTTACAGCGTGAGCAGCGAAGCGGGCGTGACGTGTTTCGAACTGTTCTTTCCACGACGGGAGGACTGACAGCAGATCAACTGACCTGCCCGCCCGCTTCAGTCACATCCACGCCGGTTTCCCAGGCTGCCCGCACGGCCACCTGCAAACCTTCGACCATCGTATCCAACGCCATCGAGGACCGCGCCGATTGGCCCACTTGCTCCGGCAAGTTCGGCACATGGATAAACCCGCTGCGTATGCCTGTCCCTTCAAGCAGGTGTTGCAGCCGGTAAAACACCTGGTTGCACACGAAGGTACCGGCCGTTTGTGAAACCGACGCCGCAACCCCTGCCTCACGCACCGCCTTGACCATCGCCTTGATCGGCAAGGTGCTGAAGTAGGCGGCGGGGCCACCGGCTACCACCGCTGTATCGACGGGCTGTTCGCCCAGGTTATCGGGAATGCGCGCATCGTTGATGTTGATCGCCACCCGCTCCACGGAGATATCGCTGCGACCAGGCCCGAGACCAGTCGCAATGACCATCGAGGGGCGCAGTTCGTCGATCAATTGAACCAGGCGCTCCCCTGCTGTCGAGAAGGCACAGGGCAAACAATGCGCAACAATCTGCACACCCTCGGCCAGTTGCACACCGTCCAACAAGCGTACGGCTTCCCACGAGGGGTTGACCGAATCTTGATCAAAGGGCTCGAAGCCCGTCAGCAGCAACGTTCGCATCCTGACCTCACATCAGCAGGTAAAGCAGCACGATATTGACCACCAGCATCATCAACGCCGTCGGCAGTTGGGCCTTGATCACCGCATTCTTGTCCGGCAACTCCAGCAACGCCGCCGGCACGATATTGAAGTTGGCAGCCATCGGGGTCATCAGGGTACCGCAATAGCCGGAGAACATGCCGATGGCCGCCATCACTGCCGGGTTGCCACCGTAGATACCGACCAGCACCGGCACACCGACGCCGCCGGTCATCACCGGGAACGCCGCAAAGCCATTGCCCATGATCACTGTGAACAGTGCCATGCCCAGCACATACACCATCACCGCCACCAACTTGAAATCCAGGTTGATGTAGGTAGTAGTGACGTGCGCCACGGCGGTGCCCACCCCGGCCTCATTGAACAGCAACCCGAGCATCGCCAGCATCTGCGGCAGCACCATGGCCCAGCCCAGGGCTTCGGTCAGGCGCCGGGATTCACGCAAGGCTTGCACCGGCGTATCGCGAGTCAGCCAGCACGCCAGGCCGAGTGCAATCAGGCAACCGATGCCAAGGGAAACGAAGGTGGTGTTTTTCGGGTCCAGCAGTGGCACACCCCCGACTTCGGTGTGCTTGAGCAAGACCGAGCCGATCACGGTGGTCAGCGGAATGGCCAGCGCCGGGATAAACAATTTATGCCCCAGACGGCCAGCGCTGGCGCGGGACGCCTTGTCATGCAGCTCGGCATGCGCACCACGGCCCACGCCACCCAGGCCGGCGATCAACGCCATCACCACCACACCTGCGCCGATCGCCACCGGTGGCAAGCGCTCGCCGATCAGGAACGGAATCGCGAACAACAGCCAGAACACCGCGCTGGACCAACGCTTGGGGTGCGTGCGGTCCATCAGGATCATGCCGGCGGTGATCAGTAGCAGCACACCGGCCAGCCAGTACAGGTATTGAATGGAAATGATCATTGCGCGGCCTCCACGGCGGGAGCGCCAGCGGGCGTCAGCTCACGGTTGAGCCTGCGGTCAAAGCGGTGCAGGCGAATCGCGTGGATGATAAACGCGCAGATCGCCGTGGGAATGCCCCACACCGCAATGTGCAGCGGCTCGACATCGATTCCCGACCCCAACAGGAAAGTGTGCATCAGGGCGATCGCACCAAAGGCGACGAAAATGTCTTCGCCAAAAAACAGCCCGACATTGTCCGTAGCGGCACACATGGCCAGCACCTTGTGGCGCAATTTTTCCGGTAGTTTGCCGAAGCGTTTCTCCGCCGCGCCTTCAGCCATCGGCGCCAGCAGCGGGCGCACCATCTGCGGATGTCCGCCCAGGCTGGTCAAGCCCATGGCTGCTGTGGATTCGCGCACGAACAGGTACATGATCAACAAGCGTCCGACCGTGGCCCGCTCGAAACGCGCGATCCAGTTTTGCGCATGCAAGCGCAGCCCGTGACGCTCCAGCAGGCCAATGACCGCCAGGGGCAACAGCAAGATCAATTGCAGGGCACGGGTCTGAAGGAAACCATCGCCCATGGTGGCGAGGATCTTTTCCAGCGGGAAATGCGCGGCCAGCCCGGTGGCAATGGCGGCAGCAGTGACGACAAGCAACGGATTGAAGCGCAAGACAAAGCCAACGACGATCACAAGCACGCCGATCAGCGGCCATAGGTTCACAACAGTCTGCATGGCGAAAAGGTCCTTGAGTGCGCGCTGCGGCGCCATTACGGCAGGACGTGAACAAAGGGGTTCACAACGTAAATGGGGCGTGCAGTCGGCTCGGTTTTTTATTGTTGACCCGGAAGGTCGAGCGTCAGTGGCGGCAACTTTGCTGCCTGCAGGCGGGAGGTGTCCAACAAGAAAAATTGTTGCTGCACACCAATAAATCTTGTGAGCGAGAGGCGCCGGAAAAACCGGCGCAAAAAGGGGGTCAGCTGCGGTTGAGGTTGTCCAGGGCCGCACGCAGTTCGCGGCTGTTGCCTCCCAAAGCACTGGTGGCAATGATGGCATTGCGCAACAGAATCGAGGCAACGTGAGGGACATGCTCTTTGAGCAAGCGGTCGGAAGGCCCCGACAAGGTCAGCGCCCCTTTCAATTCGCCGCCCATGGCAAATACCGGGACCGACACCGCCGTGGTCTCCGGGTCGCGCTCGCCGAACGAACAGGCCCAGAGTTGCTCACGCTCCTGCTCCAGTGCCGCGTCACCCTGGCGCGAGAATGCCCGCAGCACTTTGCCGGAAGCGCCGGCATGCAGGGGGAAGCGTGCGCCTTCGAGTACCGACACCCGCACCGCACGCTTGGGTTCGACCCGAAACAATACGACACGGCTGCCGTTTTCATACACGTAGAACGAGGACGTTTCGCCACTTTCCTCAGTGATCGCCTCAAGCAGCGGATGAATCACATCCCGCAAGCGGAACGACGCTTGATACAGCTGCGACAAACGCAACGGTTCCGGCCCGACCGAGTATTGGCCATCACTCAGGCGCCGCACGAAACCGGCTTTTTCCAGGGACGTGATCAGGCGCAGGATCGTGCTTTTGTACAGGCCCGTGCGCCGTGCGATCTCCGCCAGGCTCAGGCTTTCCTGATCGAAAGCGGCAAGGATGGCAAAGGCACGGTCGACGGCGGCGACGCCGCCCTCGGCGGGAAGGCTGGTTTGCGGTTCGTTACTCATGGCCACTCATTGTGTATTCATCGCCCGCGGTGGCGACGGCTTCATGCCGTCGCGACAAGGCGCGGGTCACGCTCGGTGGCCGTAACATACCCTTTTTCAGCCGCCCTAGCGAACCACCCCGCGCATGCGCAGCGCGTCGACCTCATCGACGCTGTAGCCGAGCTGTTCGAGCACTTCGTGGGAATGGCTGCCCAGCGCTGGCACATTCAGGCGCGTATCGAACCGCCGGCCATTCATTTCGAAAGGCAGCATCGGTACTTTCACCTCATCACCGTTTTCCAGAACCAGGTGTGCCAGGCCACCGGACGCGTTCAGGTGCGCATCGTCAAACAGGTCTTCCGGGCGCTGGATCGGCGAAAACGGTAAGCCTGCCTGCTCGCACAGCGCCATGATCACCCCCTTGTCCAGGCCGGCCAGGCGCTCGCGCACCCACGGCAGGATCCGCGCGCGCGCATGCACCCGCTGGGTGTTGCGGGCCAGTTCCGGGTCGCTGCCCAATTGGGCGAAACCAAACACCTCGCAGAAACTCTGCCATTGGCTGTCGCTCACCACGCCCATGAACACCTGCTGGTCATCGGCGGTGTTGAACACGTCGTAGATCGCCCAGGCCGACAAGCGGCTGGGCATCGGCGCCGCCGGTTTGCCGGTGGTCGCCATTTGCATCATGTGCTGCCCCACCAGGAACGCCGAGTTCTCGAACAGACCGGTCTGCACAAATTGCCCCTGCCCCGTGGCCTTGCGTTGCCACAGCGCGGCCAGGATCGAGATGGCGCTGAACATGCCGCCCATCACGTCGTTCACCGAGGCCCCCGCACGCAATGGCCGGCCTTCGGGCCCGGTCATGTAGGCCAGGCCGGACATCATCTGTACCACTTCATCCAGCGCGGTGCGGTGTTCGTAGGGGCCGGGCAGAAAGCCCTTCATCGAGCTGTAGATGATGTCGGGCTTGATCGCCTTCACCTGCTCAAAGCCCAGGCCCAGTTTATCCATGGCCCCGGGCCGGAAGTTCTCGGTGACCACATCGGCGCTCTCGATCAGCTTGCGCACCGCCGCCATGCCCTCCTCGCTCTTGATGTCCACGGCGAAGCTTTTCTTGTTGCGGTTGTAGGTCATCCAGTAACCGGCACCCGAGCCGGTCAGCCGGCGGGTATTATCGCCTTCGGCCACCGGCTCCACCTTGATCACCTCCGCGCCGAGGTCCGCCAGCACCAGCCCGCAGGTTGGGCCCATGACCATGTGCACAAACTCGATCACCCGGATCCCGGCCAGTGGCAGGCCCAGGTCGGGTTGATTCGACGCGTTCATCGGGCACCTCCGGCGTAATGGAAATTCTTGCCAACGCCGGCGTCGGGGATAAACCCGTAGAGCGGCTCGCCCGGCAAACCGCGCTTGAGCCATTCGCGCGCAGCCACCAGCTTGTCGATGTTTACCCCGGTGCGCAGGCCCATGGACTCCAGCAGGTAAACCAGATCTTCGGTGACGATATTGCCCGACGCGCCCGGTGCATACGGGCAGCCGCCCAGGCCACCGAGCGACGCATCAAACGTAGTGACCCCCACATCCAGCGCCGCCAGCACATTCGCCAGGCCCTGCCCCCGGGTGTTGTGGAAGTGCGCACTGCCGGCCTTGCTGCCGATTTCAGTGCGCAGGCGGGTGAACACGCGTCGCACCTGAGTCGGGTTCGCATAGCCGACAGTGTCCGCCAGCCCCACTTCATCTACGCCCAGTTCGGCCATGCGCAAGGCCATGGTGATGACATCGTCTTCGGGCACCTCGCCCTGGATCGTGCAGCCGAACACCGTGGACAACCCTGCCTCGATCTCCACCTGGGGAAAGTGCTGGTTACGCAACGCGACCACCGCGCGCACTTCTTCGAACACCTGGAGATGGGTCTTGCGAATATTGCTCAGGGAATGGGGTTCACTGACGGAAATCGGCAGGGTGACTTTCTGCACCCCGGCGTCGAACGCCGCCTGCGCCCCCTTGAGGTTGGGCACCAGCGCGGTGACGAACACCTCGGGACGCTGACGCATATGCACCACCAGTTGTGCGGCATCGGCCATTTGCGGCAACAGCTTGGGCGACACGAAGGAACCAATCTCGATTTCCCTCAGGCCGCTGTCGGCCAGCGCGGTCAGCCACTGCAGTTTCAACTCGGTCGGCAGAGTGGTCTTGACGCTTTGCAGGCCGTCGCGGGGGCCGACTTCGCTGATCAGAATGTCGATGGGTTTTTCAGGGGTCATCACCGGGCCTTTTGCGGTCGATTCATAATTGTTCTATCCAACAGAACACTGTTCTGAAATAAATAATGATCGCCAAATTTTTAGCTGTCAACGCCTTCGCCTATCCGCGCAACCTACGCGGACTACACAGGCGCTCCACCGGTTGAACAACGGTAGGGACGCAAAATCTTCAGTTGACACCAAGGAAATTAACCTCGACATTTGTTCTGTCAGAAAGCATAGCGTTCTATCTGATAGAACAACAACAAGATCGCCACAAGGTATACCCATGCTGATATTCCTGAGCTACGCCATGATCGTTTGCTTCATGTACCTGATCATGAGCAAGCGCCTGTCGCCCCTGGTGGCGCTGCTGTTGGTACCGATTGTCTTTGGTAGCCTCGCGGGCTTCGCGCCGCAGTTGGGCGGCATGATGTACGACGGCCTGAAGATGCTGGCACCCACCGGCATCATGCTGACGTTCGCCATCCTGTATTTCTGCATGATGACCGACGCCGGCCTGTTCAACCCGCTGATCAAAGTGATCCTGCGCCTGGTCAAGGGCGACCCGCGCAAGATCGTGGTAGGCACCGCCGTGCTGGGCCTGTGCGTGGGCCTGGATGGCGATGGCGCCACCACGTATATCATCGCCACCGCTGCCTTCCTGCCGCTGTACCGTCTGACCGGCATTCGCCTGCAGGTGATGGCCACCGTACTGCTGATGGCCATCGGCGTGATGAATATCCTGCCCTGGGGCGGGCCGTTTTCCCGCGCCGCCGGTGCAATGCATGTGGACATCACCGAGCTGTTCATCGCCATGGTGCCGATCATGCTGGCCGGCGGCATTTGGGTGTTGTTCGCGGCGTGGTGGCTGGGCCGCATGGAGTTTCGTCGCCTGGGCGTGGTGAACATCAGTGCCGACGAGGTACTCAAGGGCTACGCCCATGTTCGTCTGAACGACCCGCGCTTCCTGTTCAACGTGGCACTGACCGTGGCGCTGATCACCTGCATGATGATCAACCTGATGCCGTTGCCGATTCTGTTCATGATCGCTTTCGGCCTGGCGTGCCTGGTGAACTTCCCGTCCCTCAAGCAGCAGAAAGAAGTGATCGCGCGGCACGCGGAAAACGTCATGGCGGTGAGCCTGCTGATTTTCGCGGCGGGTATCTTTGTCGGCATCATGAGCGGTACGGGTATGGTCAAGGCGATTTCCGACAACCTTATCGAAATCCTCCCGCAGCAGTCCGGCCCCTACCTGTCGGTGATTACCGCGCTGCTGAGCATGCCGTTCACTTACGTGTTGTCCAACGATGCCTTCTACTTCGGCGTGCTGCCCATCTGGGCACAGACCGCTGCGCATTACGGGATCGACGGGCAGGAAATGGCGATCGCCTCATTGATCGGTCAACCGGTGCACCTGCTCAGCCCGCTGGTGGCGTCGACCTATCTGCTGTGCGGGCTGCTGGACATCGACTACGGCGACAACCAGCGCGTATCGCTGAAATGGACGGTGGGCACGGTCTTGGTGATGCTGGTCGTCGCCATTGCGATCGGCGCGATCACGGTGGTCAACTGAAACTTGCCCGGCCTACTCCGGCTTGAGCAGCGCCTCGTAGTCCGGGCTGATTTCCGCAAGGATCATCAACGCCGCCGCCCCCAACGCTACCGCATCGTGGCCGGCGGTCCCCATTTGAATGCGCGGGTAGCGGCGGTCGGAGCGGCTGCTGATTGAACGGCTCAGCGGCTCCAACCGGGAGATCAGGCGGGCCAACAACGCCTCGGGCAGAAAGCCGCTGATCAGGATGGTCTGCGGGTCGAGCACCGACTCGAGAATGTTGATGGCCTGGCGCAGTGCTGGCGCGGCCTCGTCCAGCCAGCGCTCGATGGACTGGTTGAGCGCCGGGTCCTCGGCGTCCCAGGCATGCAGGTCATGTTCGGTGGGATAGCCCAGGTGTTCCAGCAACGCGGCAATCGAGATGTAACGCTCCAGGCAACCCTGATTGCCGCAATAGCAGGTCTTGCCGCCCGGGATGACCGTCATGTGACCGATCTCACCAGCGTTGTGCCAATGCCCGGAATACAGTCGGTTATCCAGGTACAAGCCCGCGCCCAGCCCACTGCCGATAAACAAATGCACAAAATGGTTCAAGTCGCTGGCAAGGCCATACAGACGCTCGCCCATGGTGGCGGCGGTGGCGTCGTTTTCGATCAGCACCGGTAGGCCGATGGCGTGCTGCAGGTGCTGTGGGATGTTCGGGTCATCCCACCCAGACATTGCCGTAGGACCCACTGCGGTCATGCCTTCGACACTGAACGGGCCGGGCAAGGCAACGCCAACGCCGAGGAAACGCCCTGCCGGGCGTTGCTGCCGAAAGCCGTTCACGGTGTCGAGCATCAGCGGCAGCGCCTGCTCGAACGTCGGATAGCTGACTGTCAGGTTGACCTGCCCCACCGTCTCGCCCAGCAGGTCAAGCAGCACACCAATGATGCGGTGTTGTTCCACATGAATGCCAATCGAATACCCGCCCTCAGGGTTCAGCGACAAGGGTACCGGCGGCTGGCCGCGCCCGCCCTTTTCGGCAGCGTGGGCCAGCAAGATGCCTTCGTCCTGCAACTCGGTGACGATGTTGGAAATGGTCTGCGCCGTCAGCGACGTCAGCCGCGTGAGGTCGGCGCGGGTCAAGCGGCCGTTCTGACGGATGGCTTCGAGAACTACCCGGCGGTTATGCAAGCGGGCGTGTTCGGCATTGGTGCCGGTGGTGACAGTGCGTTGGATCCGGGGACTTTTCATGGGGCGATCATCCGTGCCCTTGATTAATTAAATCAAGTTGAATTAATACTTGTGCTGTGGTTTTCTAGGCGCCTCGGTCCCGCAGCCAATGCGAACACCGGTTACGTCCCATAACAACAATGACGGGTCGACAGAACCCTCGATGGCACGGAATGCCCCTTGCTGACTGCCCTTCGCTTCTGTCGCCCGAACAAGAGGTCGTCCCCATGAGTACGCTGACACCCGTCGATCCGGATTTGCCCAACGGCAAGCGCAAGATCGGCCTTTTCCCCGCCATCACCCTGAACATGAGCCAGATGTGCGGCGTGGGGCCCTTCATCACCATCCCGGCCATGATCGTGATCATGGGCGGTCCCCAGGCCTACCTGGGTTGGATCCTCGGCGCGTTGCTGGCGCTGTGCGACGGCCTGGTCTGGGCCGAACTCGGCGCGTCGTTGCCGGGAGCCGGCGGTACCTATGTGTACCTGCGTGAAGCGTTCGGCAAACGCACCGGCAAGCTGTTGCCTTTCCTGTTCGTGTGGACGGCGATGTTGTTTATTCCGCTGATCATGTCCACCGGCATCATCGGTTTCGTGCAATACCTGACCTGGTTCTGGCCGGACATGAGCCCTACCGCCGGCAACCTGATCGGTCTGGCAGTGATCTGGCTGATCGTCGCCATGCTCTGGCGCAAGATCGAATCCATCGCCAAATTGAGCATCGTGCTGTGGGTGATCATGCTGGTGAGCATCGGCGCGCTGATCGCCGCCGCCCTGTCGAACTTCCACGCCGACCTGGCGTTCACCTTTCCCGAAGGCGCGTTCAACCTGGCCGACAGCGGCTTCTGGTTCGGCATGGCCGGCGGCCTGACCATCGGCATCTATGACTACCTGGGCTACAACACCTCGGCGTACCTGGCCGGTGAAGTCGAACAGCCGGGTCGGGTGATTCCCAAGTCGATCATTCTGTCGATCATCGGCATCCTCGCGATCTACCTGGTGATGCAAGTGAGCGTGCTGGGCGTGGTGGATTGGCACCGCATGCTCGATCCCGACTCCGCCGCCTACAAATCCGTGGCCTCGGTGGTGCTCAGCGAAACCTGGGGCAATACCGCCGCCGGCATCGTCACCGTGCTGATCCTGATCACCGCTGTCGCCTCGGTATTCGCCGGCTTGCTGGGCGGCTCGCGCGTGCCGTTCGAAGCGGCGAAGGACAAGGTGTTCTTCAACGCCTTCAGCCAGACCCACCCCAAGCACGCGTTCCCCACCTGGGGCATCCTGAGCATGGGGCTGCTGACGTCAGTGGGGTTCATGATCGGGCGCCTGACCGACCTGAACACGCTGATCCAACTGCTGACCACTGTGATGATCCTGGTGCAGTCCGTTGCGCAGATCGTGTCGTTGCTGGTGCTGCGCAAAACCAAGCCGCACCTGGCACGGCCTTACAAAATGTGGCTTTACCCCATTCCTGCCGTGATTGCGCTGCTGGGTTGGGTCTATATCTATCTGGCGTCCAACCACAATGCGCCCGGCGCCTACCCGATCCAGTGGTCGCTGGTGTGGGTACTGGCGGGCAGCGTGGCCTATCTGTTCTGGGCACGCATCCAACGGCTGTGGCCTTTCAATAAGTGATCAATGCAATGCACGAACCTTTGGAATCAACGGGCGCTGCGACACCCCGGCGAGGCGTGTTGCTGGCCATCGATGTGGGCGGCACCAAGACCCAGGTCGCCTGCTACGACACCGCCCGCCAGCGCATGAATACGCGGATCCTGGCGACCCACTCCGACGGCCTGTCCGGCGTACCCGCGCTGGAACGTATCCTGTGCGCGGCACGCGATTGCGTGGCCGAGTTCGACAACGCCCAGGTCCTGAGCGTGGCCGCGGTGTTCCCCGGGGTGGTGCGTGGCCCTGCTTTGCTGATGGCGCCCAACACACCGGACTTTGAGGGCCTGGACTTGCAGGCGCTGATCGCCCAAGCCTTCGGCAACATCGCCGTGAACCTCGACAACGACGTGAAGGCCGGCGCCCTGGCGGAAGTCCGCTGGGGTTCGCTGGCAGGCATCGACAATGGGCTCTACCTGAACCTCGGCACCGGCCTGTCCGCCGCCGCCATTATCAATGGCAAGCTGGTACGCGGGCACAACGGCGCGGCCATGGAGATCGGTTACCTGTTGTCGCCCTTTCTCGATCCGGCGCAGCCCGAGCAATGGGCCACTTACCAGAACGGCCACGCGCCGCTGGAAGAACTGTTCTCGGGCAATGCCCTCGGTCAATTGGCCAGCGACCTGCTCGGGCACGGCAACCAGGCGCTGGACCTGTTCGCCAGCGCCGACCCGGTCGTGAATCTGGCGCTGCAACGGCGTATCGCCGCCTGCACGGTGCAGGTGGCCAACCTGGCGGTGGCCCTGGATGTCGAGCGCATCGCCATCGGCGGCGGCCTGTACCGTCAGGCGGCGACACTGGCGCCGGTCATCGAGCAGTTGATCCAGCGCGTGGTGCCCTTCCCGCCCGACATCGTTGCCGCCCATTTCACCCACGATGCGCCGCTCTGGGGCGCCTTGAGCATGGCCATGGAGGCAGCAGGGCTGAACGCAATTGCCCACCAAGTGCTCGCCGCCGGCGAATCCCTTGACGCTACTGGAGTCAAACATGTCGTTCATGTTGAGTGAGACCCTGTCCATCCCGTCGATCGTGCAACGCATGCTCGACGATGACCAGACCCTGCGCACCCTGAGCCAACAATGGGCGCAGGCACTACCCGAGCTGGTGATCACCGTGGCGCGGGGCAGTTCGGACCACGCCGCGGCGTATTTCGGCTATGCGCTGATGAGCCAGATCGGCCTGCCCAGCCTGTCGATCCCGCTGTCACTGGTCAGCTTGCAGCAGCCACCGCTGCGCTTGAAAAAAACCTGGGTGGCGGCATTTTCCCAGTCCGGCAAAAGCCCCGACCTGATCGACAGCGTCCGCTACCTGCAACAGCGCGGCGCGCAGTCGGTGGCATTGGTCAACACCGACAACTCGCCGCTGGCCGCTGCCAGCGATCATGCCGTGCTGCTGCCCGCAGGCCACGAGCAGAGCGTGGCCGCCACCAAAAGCTACATGGCAATGTTGATGGCCGGCGCGCAAGTGGTGGCCCATCTGGCCAACGCGCTGGACCTCGATAATGGCCTGAGCGCAGCCCTGCAACAGCTGCCCGGGCAACTGCGCGACGTCGCCGCTGGCGACTGGGCGCCAATGCTCGAAGTGCTGGCGAATGCCGACAAAATGATCGTCATCGGCCGAGGCGCCGCGCTGCCCATCGCCCAGGAGGCCGCCCTCAAGCTCAAGGAAACCGCCGGCATCCAGGCCGAAGCATTTTCCAGCGCCGAAGTGCGCCACGGCCCCATGGAAATCATCGAAGCCGGCTACCCCGTGCTGGTCTTCGCCCCGTCCGGTCCGGAACAACCCGGCACCCTGGCGTTCGCCGACGAAATGCGCGCGCGCGGTGCCCGGGTACTGGTCGTGGCGCCACGCGGCACCCCCTGCAAAGGGCTACTGCCCAGTGTGTCGACCGCGCATCCACTGCTGGAGCCGTTCACGATGATCCAGGGCTTTTACCTGAACGCCGCACAACTAGCCGTGGCACGCGGGCGCGATCCTGATCAGCCGAGGTTTTTGAAGAAGGTGACGCAGACGCGGTGAGTTGGAGCAGAGGTTAAAAGCGCTCCCCATCAACGTCTTGTAACTCAAAAATAAACCCAGAGAGGCGCCAGAAAACTAGTCTTTGATACCGCACACCGTCATGACCTCCCCCGGGACAGAACGATACTCAGCCATGCACGACATCACTCGCGAAGAATGAATGACTGTCTTGCAAATCGCAGGCAACAAAAAAGGGCCCACCTTTCGGTGAGCCCTTCCAGACCGCCCAGCAGAGCGGATTTTGTTTGGTAGGCGCGATTGGACTCGAACCAACGACCCCCACCATGTCAAGGTGGTGCTCTAACCAACTGAGCTACGTGCCTGCTGTGAGGCGGAATTCTACGGAATTCCGGAGGGGTGTCAACATCTTTTTTGCAGCTAACCCTATGAATATGCGAATTTTTTATTTGCGGCAGGTGCATCCGTGTTTTTCGGGTGGCTGGCGGGCAATTTTCAACTCAGGTAGGATCGGGCCACTCGTAAAAAATATAAAACAGAGGTTCCAGGATGGCGAACACCCCCTACCCCCAGTCCTATTACGCCGCATCCGCGAATGCGGTGCCGCCACGCCCGGCGTTGCAAGGCGAGGTTGAAACCGATGTGTGCGTCATCGGCGCTGGCTATACCGGCCTCTCCAGCGCGCTGTTCCTGCTGGAAAGCGGTTTTCGCGTGACGGTGCTGGAAGCCGCCAAGGTGGGTTTCGGCGCGTCAGGCCGCAATGGCGGACAGATCGTCAACAGCTACAGCCGTGATATCGACGTCATCGAGCGCAGCGTCGGACCGCAACAGGCGCAGTTGCTGGGGCAGATGGCGTTCGAAGGTGGCAGGATCATCCGCGAGCGTGTGGCCAAATATCAGATCCAGTGCGACCTGAAGGACGGTGGCGTATTCGCAGCGCTTAACAGCAAGCACATGGGCCATCTGGAATCGCAGAAGCGCCTCTGGGAACGCTTTGGTCACACACAACTGGAACTGCTCGACGAACGCCGCATTCGCGAGGTGGTGGCCTGTGACAACTATGTCGGCGGCCTGCTCGACATGAGCGGCGGGCATATCCATCCGCTTAACCTGGCGCTGGGTGAAGCGGCGGCAGTGGAGTCCCTGGGTGGCACGATCTACGAGCAATCGGCGGCGGTGCGCATCGAGCGCGGCGCCAACCCGGTGGTGCACACCGCCGAGGGCAAGGTCAGGGCCAAGTTCATCATCGTCGCGGGCAATGCCTACCTGGGCAACCTGGTGCCGGAGCTGGCGGCCAAGTCGATGCCTTGCGGCACGCAAGTCATCACTACTGCGCCGTTGGGCGATGAACTGGCCAAGACCCTGCTCCCGCAGGATTATTGCGTGGAAGACTGCAACTACCTGCTCGACTACTACCGCCTCACGGCCGACAAGCGCCTGATCTTCGGTGGCGGTGTGGTGTATGGCGCGCGCGATCCGGCGAATATCGAAGCGATCATCCGACCGAAGATGCTCAAGGCGTTCCCGCAACTCAAGGACGTGAAGATCGACTACGCGTGGACCGGTAATTTCCTGCTGACCCTGTCGCGCTTGCCGCAGGTCGGCCGCCTGGGCGACAACATCTATTACTCACAGGGATGCAGCGGCCATGGCGTGACGTACACACACCTGGCAGGCAAGGTATTGTCGGAGGCTCTCAAAGGCCAGGCAGAGCGTTTTGATGCGTTTGCCGACCTGCCGCACTACCCGTTCCCGGGCGGGCAACTGTTGCGCACGCCGTTTGCGGCGCTGGGAGCCTGGTACTACGGACTGCGCGATAAGCTGGGCTTCTGACCCCAACATACCCTGGGACGGGGGTTGCGTGGTTTGCCCGCGATGCAGAAACCTTGGTGTGTTAGTCACACTGCGGTGATGCCATCGCAGGCAAGCCAGCTCCCACAGAGGTTGCCAGTGGCCAAAGAAACTCTATCAGCAGGGCCATCGCATCGAGCACTTTCTCACCAACGATAGAGAACCAATGTGGGAGCTGGCTTGTCGGGTCGCCGCATCGCTGCGAAGACGGCGGCACAGCCGACACAGATACCGCCTGACCCACTGCCTTCGCAGCCTCGCCGGGGCTCGACAGCTTGCCACATTTGATTGTTCCCACGCGTGGGAACGATCGATCATCAAGTCAGTTGCTCCCACATAACTCCCGCCCCCACATTGCTGATCAAGGTGATCTCAGGATCAAATCCCGGAAACAAAAAACCCCGGTCTTTCGACCAGGGTCTTTGCTATCGGATCAAAGCTGCCTGTGGCTTGCTTTGTGCTTCAAGGCGTTCAGTGGTCCTTGAAGCAGATATGGCGCAGCGGACGGGACTCGAACCCGCGACCCCCGGCGTGACAGGCCGGTA
>NZ_JBSVWB010000027.1:0-85528 GCF_054071795.1 Pseudomonas sp. SDO5271_S396 | reverse complement strand
ATCGCATTCCAATGTGGGAGCGGCGGTGCGACGATTCGACTTGCCCGCAATGGCGTCAGACCAGGCAATACAAGACTTAAACCATCCCCCCAAGCTTCAGCTCACTCTTGAGGTACGCATAATAAATCGGCCCTGCCACCACGCCGGGCAGGCCGAATGCGGCTTCGAACACCAGCATCGCCAGCAGCAACTCCCAGGACTTGGCGCTGATCTGCCCGCCGACGATGCGCGCGTTGAGGAAGTACTCGATCTTGTGGATCACGATCAGGTAGCCCAGTGCCGCCACCGCCACCCAGATCGACAGCGACAGCGCGACGATGGTGATCAGCGTGTTGGACATCAGGTTGCCGATCACCGGCAGCAGACCGAGCAGGAAGGTCAGCACGATCAGGGTTTTGGTCAGCGGCAGGTGAATCCCGCACAGCGGCAGCACCACGGCCAGGAACACGGCGGTGAACGCGGTGTTGAGCGCGGCGATCTTGATCTGGGCGAAGACGATATTGCGAAACGCCTGGACCAGCAGGTGCAGGCGGTCGAACAGCGCGGCCGCCAGGGGCTTGCGCTTGGTCAGGTCGGGCACGCGCTGCAGGGCGATAATGGCGCCGAGCACCATGCCGATCAACAGGGTCACGAACATGTGGGCGGCATCCTTGCCCACCAGTTGCAGTTCGCTCAGGTGCTTGCTCAGCCAGTCACCGATGGCCACGCGGAATTCGGCGGCGCTGGCGGGCAGGTAGGCGTCGAGGAACGGCGGCAACTGGCCGCGCGCGCGGTCGACCACGCCCATGAATTTGTCGAGGGAAGCCCCGGGGTTTTCCGCTTCGTGGAGCAGAAAGCTGATGGCGCCGGCAAAGATCAGGGTCAGCACGCTGACGATCAAGGTGCCCAGCAAGGCCACCGCCAGCCAACGCGCCCGCCGCCCCTCGATCAGCCGTTGCAGTTGCGGGGTGAGCATGTTGACCAGCTCGAATACCAGAAGGCCGGCCAGCAGGCTGGGCAGCAATTTGAGCGGCAATACCAGCAGCAGTCCGCCAAAAATAATGATGTAGCTGGCCAGCAATATCACGTGACGCTGAGAAAACGTTGGCATACAGCCTCAAAACGAACGGCGTTGAAGGAAGGGCAGTCTGCCAGCCTTGAGAGAATCAAGCGAGAACTCTGACTGTTGCGAATATCGACACGGCGGGAGCTGATATCTGTGGGAGCCGGCTTGCCTGCGATACAGACGCCTCGGTACATCAGTCGAACCGAAGTGATGCATTCGCAGGCAAGCCAGCTCCCACAGCCGATCATCAGTGCCCGTGAATTCGTGGCTAACCTTTCAGGCACGTGCTCATGAAGGTTTTGCGCGCGTCGCCGGTCAGCGCCTTGGTTTTCGCCGACGCATTGCAATCCTTCATCTTCTGCTGCTGCGGCGTCAGGGTCTTGGCGTCATTGGCCGCCGGGGCCGACAGGCAGGTCTTCATGAAGGCCTTGCGTTCATCACCCTTGAGCGTCTTGGTGGTGGCTTCGGCGTTACAGGTGGTCATCTTGTTTTGCTGGGCGGTGGCCGCAAAGCCCTGGGAACACAGCAGCAAGCCCATCATCAACAGCGGAATACGCAGCATCTTCATGGAGTTTTCTCCCTGTTACCGCACCGGGGGGCACGGCCTATCCAGCAGTGTAGTCAAAGCCTGTTACATCTTCACCGACTGCGCATATTCGACCGCCGGTACTGCTCCGGGGTGCACCCGGCATGGCGCTGGAACATCGCGATAAAGGCCGAAGCCGTGCTGTAACCCAGGTCGAACGCCACATGTTGCACGCTGCGCTGGCTGTCGAGGGCGTCGAGGGCCGCCAGGTAGCGCAGGCGCTGGCGCCATTCGCCGAAGCTCATGCCCAGTTCCCGCACGAACTGCCGTGCGAGGGTACGCTCACTCACATGCACCTGTTCGGCCCATTGCGCCAGCGGACGGTTGTCGGCCGGGTCGGCCTGCATGCCCTCCAGCACGCCCAGCACCCCAGGGTGGCGGGCGTAGGGCAGAAAGCAATCGTGAATCGGCGCCTGTTTGAGCTGGTCCACCAGCACCTGGGCCAGGCGCACATCGGCTTCACTGTGGGGGATATTGACGTCGCGCTGGGCGAAATCGCTGAGGATCGCCTTGAGAATCTCGCTGATCGCCAGGGTGCATGGCTGTTTGGGCAACTGCTCGCACAATTGCGGCGACAGCCCTACCGAGCGATAGACAATCGCCTGGGCGTTGTAGGAGCTGTGCTCGGTGTTCGGTGGGACCCATACCGCGTACTGCGGGGGCGACATAAAGCGGTTGCCGGCCACTTCCATGCGCATCACGCCGCTCGCCGAATAATCCAGCGACCCCCAGAGATGCCGATGCGGCGTGCACTCGGTGTCCGGGGCGAATTCCGAGTAACGGAAGTAAACAGGGCTCGGCAGGCTGGGGAAATCCGCAAGGCGTACGGTGTGTCTGGGCATGTTGTCTGGATACAGAGGTCGTTTGTCCGGTTCGCAGTATAGGCTTCGATCCAGACAAGGGATAATCCTGTCTCATCTACCCACCTGGTTTTCTTTCGATGCAATACGCGTATCCCCTGCTGGCTATCTTTATCTGGGCCGGCAACACCGTGGTCAACAAAATGGCCGTGGGCGTGATCTTCCCGGCGGAGATCGGCTTTTACCGCTGGCTGCTGGCCGCGCTGCTGTTCACGCCTTTCATGCTCAAGCCGGTGTTCACTCACTGGGCGTCGATCCGCCCGCACCTGGGCAAGATCGCTGTCCTCGGCCTGATGGGCATGGCGGTGTACCAGAGCCTGGCGTACTACGCCGCGTCGATGACCACCGCCACCAACATGGGCATTATCTTGTCGCTGATGCCCCTGATGGCCCTGACAGCGGCGATCATCAGCCTCGGCCAGCGCCTGACCTACGGAGCCCTCACCGGCGCGGTACTGTCGTTTGCCGGCGTGGTGGTGGTGGTATCGTCGGGCAGTTTGGGGGCCTTGTTGCAGCATGGGGTCAATCTGGGCGACGCCATGATGCTGGTGGCGACCCTGGCCTACGCGATCTACAGCACCCTGCTGAAAAAATGGCAATTGCGCCTGCCACCGCTGGTATTGCTGTATTTGCAGATCTGGGTGGCGGTGATCGTGCTGTTCCCGCTGTTCCTGTTCTCGCCCAAGGCCGGACTGAGCATGGCGAATATCCCGCTGGTGCTGTATGCCTGCCTGCCCACCTCGATGCTGGCGCCGCTGGCGTGGATGCATTCGGTGAAAACCTTGGGCCCCAGCCGCACCACCTTGTTTTTCAACCTGCTGCCATTGCTCACGGCGTTGATCGCGGCGGTGGTGTTGAAAGAAGAGCTGGCGCTGTATCACCTGGTGGGGGGCGTGCTGACGCTGGGCGGAGTGATTCTGTCGGAACGCTGGACCACGCCGGTGCGTCATCAGGTCAAGGGGGCCTGATCCATCGCTATCGCAATTCCCCTGTGGGAGCTGGCTTGCCTGCGATGAACGATGACGCGGTCTACCCGCTATACCCCCACGGCCTTCAGCCTTTTGGCATGCTCGACAAACAGCCCGATCGGCTCGGCGCCCTTGCCCACCAGGCCCATGGACTGGTTGACGATATCGAAGTGATCCAGGGCATAGTCATCGCCAATCACCTTTCCCAGGTGCGAACTGTAGCGGCCGACCATGCCGTCGCACTGGCCCTTCTCGCGCACAAAACTGCGGGCGAACCAGCGGCAGCTGCGGTTCGTGCCATCGAACAGGTTGCGCCCACGGTCGGTGATGCCGGGCTGCAAGGTGCCCGACCACGAGTAATAGCGCACGCCATTGACCACTTCGTCGCCCTGTCCACCCCACGTCTGAGGCAAGCCTTGGGGATACTGGCGGTTGAACAGGGCCACGCCCCCGCTGGTCAAGGAAAGATGCGACGCCCGCAAGTCCGCCTTGAAGCGCGGCCCGCGAGCGCCGGTTTCCAGCAACGCCATCAGCCAGGCGACCAGGTGAAACAGGGCGCTCATCAAGCGGCCTTTGAGGCCATCGACGGGATAATGGGCCTGGATATGGTCGGCCAGCTCAGAGCCCTGATTGGGCCCGGCGACTGACGTTACCGAAGCCACCCATTCCGGGCGCACAGCCGCTGCATAGCGCGCAGTCAGTGCGCCCTGACTGTGGCCGATCAAGTTGACCTTGTCGGCCCCGGTCTCCAGGCGAATGCGCTCGATCTGCACCAGCAACTGCTCGCCGCGCACCTCACTGGAATCCAGCGGCGCGACCTTCACCGGGAACACCCGCGCGCCCCCGGCCCGCAGCGCCGGCACGATGCCGTACCAGTAGGGGAACCAGCCCACACGCACGAAGCCCAGCATGCCGGGCACCAGCACCAGGGGGTAACGCGTGGCAAGGGCGTGGGACATGCCGCAGACATCCTGATCATGGGGGCGATGGTTCCATGCTAGATCAGCGATGGATAAACCGATATGACCGCCCCATGACCAACCCATGACAACTTAAAAGCTGCGCGCAACCTCATGCAGCTCGCGGTCGGCTTTTTCAAAGGAGCGCTGGAACACGCTTTTGTCCGACTCTTCGCCTTCGGCGGCGATCACGCTGACGTCGTCGATGCCGATATACCCCAGCACCGTGCGCAGATGCGGGTCGGCATGGTTCATCCATTCGAACTCGCCGCCCGGGCCAAACCCGCTGCCACCCCGGCTGGTGATGATCAATGCCTTTTTACCCTGCAATAACGCCTGGTACTGCGCGTTGCCGTCGCTGTCCAGGCTGATGTCGAAGGTAAGCCCCATGCGCACGATCTGATCGATCCAGGCCTTGAGGCCGCTGGGCACACCGAAGTTGTACAGAGGCATGGAAATCACCAGCAGCTCATGGTCGATGAGTTCGCCCACCAGTTCATTACTCAATTGCAGGTCGGCCTGCATCACCTTCGGCAGGGACTGCGGCTCGGGGTAGAAATTCGCCGCCACGAACGCTTCGGTGACGTGGGGGATGAACGCCCGCCCGACCTCGCGCCGGGTGATGTGGGCATCGGGGTTGGCAGCCTGCCAGGCGCCGAGGAACGATTCGGCGAGGCGTCGGGAGTGGGAGCGTTCACCGCGGGGGCTGGCGTGGATGACTAGCATTTTTTTCATCTGTATAACCTTCTCGAGTTAGACTCAGGCGGCCTGAATGCTCGCCCTTGTTGCTCGAAAATCTATAGCCGACAGGCATGTTCGACAAATGAGCAATAGTTGATCCAGATGAATACAACTCACCCATGGAGCCCGCATGTTCGCCTCGTTGCCCCTCACGGCCCTGCGCACCTTTGAATCGGCCTCACGCCTGTTGAGCTTCAAGGCGGCGGCCGAGGAGTTATCGGTCACGCCCACGGCGGTGTCCCACCAGATTCGCAGCCTGGAAACCTGGCTGGGGGTGGCACTGTTCGAACGCCTGCCACGCCAGGTACGCCTTACCGAAGGCGGTGAGCGGCTCTTTCGCAGCGTGCACGGTGCCCTGCTCGAGGTGGCGCAGAGCGTCGACACCCTGCGCCCGCAGCGCAGCGTCGGCCAGCTCACAGTGTCCACCACGCCCGCCTTTGCAGCGTTATGGCTGGTGCCGCGCCTGGGCCGTTTCTACACCGCCCACCCCGATATCAGCCTGCGCCTGGACACACGTTGCGAAGTGGTCGACCTGCAACAGGACGCCAGCGTCGACCTGGTGATTCGCTACAGCCTCGGCGACTACCCGCACCTGTACGGACAGTGTCTGTTCGACGAATCGTTTGCGGTGTACGGCTCCCCGGAACAAGTCACACGCGCCGCCACCCACACGCCGACGCTGATCAGCGTGCGCTGGCACAACTCCGATCTGTACGCCCTGGGCTGGCAGGCCTGGTGTGAAAAGGCCGGCGAGCCGTGGCTGGCCCACACTTCGCTGCTGCGCGAATACGACGAAGAACACTACGCCCTGCAAGCCGCCATCGCAGGACAAGGGCTGGTGCTGGCCAGCAATATCCTGGTGTCGGAAAGCGTGGCGGCAGGCCTGCTGTTGCCCTACCGGCCACAGGTGCGCGTAGAGGGTGCCGGTTACAGCGCCTTGTGCGTGCCGGGGCGCGAGCGGCATTCGCCGGTGCGGGCGTTCTTTCAGTGGGTGCAGGAGGAGGCCAGGCTGTCCGGTCAGGCCCGGTAAAATCCGATAAAACTTTTTGCGTGGCGCAGCACTCACAACTGGGAACGATCACGCCGGCAGAGCGTGGCGTAAAACCGGATTAGCCCCAGGAGATTGAGATGACTGACTCACATTTGTCCGACGTAGCCACCCTGCGCAACCGCGCTCGACAAAATGTCGAAAACGGTGCCGTAACCGAAGGCTACGACGCCGACCGCCAAGAGATCCTGCGCCTGCTCAACGAGTCGCTGGCCACCGAACTGGTCTGCGTGCTGCGTTACAAGCGCCACTACTTCATGGCCAACGGGGTCAAGGCCCACGTCGCCGCCGAAGAGTTTCTGGAACACGCCAACCAGGAGTCGGCGCACGCCGACAAGCTGGCCGAGCGCATCGTGCAATTGGGTGGCGAGCCGGAGTTCAACCCCGACCTGCTGTCCAAGCACTCCCATGCGCAATATGTGGCGGGCAACACGTTGAAAGAGATGGTCTACGAAGACCTGGTGGCCGAGCGGATCGCGGTGGACAGCTATCGCGAGATCATCCAGTACATCGGCGACAAAGACCCGACCACCCGCCGTATCTTCGAAGACATCCTGGCTCAGGAAGAAGAACACGCCGATGACATGGCGGATATTCTGCAAGACCTGTAAGCCATCTTTGAAGGAGCCGGCTCTGATCGTTCCCACGCTCCGCGTGGGAATGCCGCTCTGGACGCTACGCGTCCGCCTTTGAAGTCGTGACGCGGAGCGTCACAGGATGCATTTCCACGCAGAGCGTGGGAATGATCGGCTTTGTCAGTCAGCCCTTGACGGTCTTCGGCGCCTTGCCTTCCTTCATCTGCTGCAACAGCGGCGCGCATTGGTTAGGCTCGTCGCCACTCGGCGCTACCAGCGCCAGCAAGCCAGCCGCCGGCCCCACGATCACCCCCAGCGCCACCATGCCCGCACCACGCAACGCCAGCGGAACCGCTTTCACACCGGCATTGGGTTTGATGAACGGCCCGCTGACGTACAGCGGCGAACGCAGCGAGAACAGGCGGAAGCCTTTCGACTCCGGCGTGATGGTCAGGTCCAGTTGCTCCGTGGCCATGTTCGCGGTGCCGTCGACGTAGATGATCGCGTTCTCGGTATCGAACACAAACAAGCGAGTCGTGGCCAGGCCGGTTTTGATGCCGAAGTCCGCCGCCGCGCAGTTGATCTTCACTTCTTTGTCGCCGAACAGACGGCCCATCACGTAATTGCCGACGTTGAGCCCGGCAATTTCCATCAGGCCGCGGCTGATGGCGCCGTCGTTGATCAGCATTTTCAGATCACCGTTGGAGGTGCCCAGCAGGGCCGCGACGGAATTGCCCCGCCCGGAGATGTCCGCATCACCGTTGAGCTCGCCGAAGCTGGTCTTCATCGGTTCGAAGGTCGGGAACAGCTGCTTGAGCTTGAAATTGCGCGCCGTCAGCCGGGCGCGGCCTTCCATGGGCGTGGTGCGGCCGTTCAGGCGAATCTGTGCATCCAGCTTGCCGCCGGCCACGCCGAATCGCAGGGGTTCGAGGGTGAGTTCGCCGTCGTTGAGCACCAGATGGGTATAAAGGTCCGTGAACGGCAGCTCGGCACTTTGCACGATGCGCTTGCCGGTGAATTCCACATCGGCATCCATGTCACGCCAGCGTTCCGTGCGGAACTCTTCTACCGGCAGCACTTTGGTCGCCGGCTGCTTGCTTTCACCGCCACGGGCCTTTTGCTTGGCGTTGGAATCGGCGCCGATCAGCGGCGCCAGGTCGGTCATCAGCAGTTGATTGGACACCAGTGCGCCGGTCAGCTTGGGCCGAGGCTGGCTGGCGACATAGCCGAGGTTGCCGTGGATATCGCTGTCGCCGATCTTGCCGTTGAAGTTTTCATAGCGGAATGACGCACCGTTGGCGTCGTGCAACTGAGCGATCAGACGGCCGTCAGTGGAATAGGCGGGAGAGTCCGGCAGGGTCACGCCGGTCAGCGGATAGAGGTTGCCCAGGCTGCTGCCGGACAGTTTCAGGCGCAGGTCCAGAGCGCCGAGGTTGAGCGGGTCGGTCAGGGTACCCGCCAGGGCGATGCTGGTGTCGGCGATTTTCGCCTGGGCTTGCAGCGGGAACGGCCTGGCCGCGTCCTGCAAGGCCAGAAGGCCGCCGACCTTGCCGGCACCGTCGAGTTTCTGGCCATGGTATTGGCCCTTGACCTTGAACCCGAACGCATAGTCCTGGGGTGCGGTGCCTTTTTCCCGGGCTTTTTTGGCATCGGCATCACCGACGATCTCGCCGAACGGAATGGGCTTGCCCAGGGGATCGATGATCACATCCAGCTGGGTCTTGAGGGTCTGGTCGTCCAGGGTCACGTGGCCCTTGTCAAAACCGATTGCACCAATGTCCACCACCCAGTTGGAGGGCTCGGCATTGGGGTCTTTGGGGTCGAACTTGAAGGTCCAGTTGGCGCGGCCATCAGCCAGACGCTGCAACTGCGCGCTCGGTTCGGTGAGGTCGATACGCGGGATGACCACGCGCTGTACCAGCAACGCCAGGGGTGAAATGCGCAGTTCGACCTTCTTGAGCGTGACCATTTGCGGGTTTTTGGACCACTCCGGATTACCCAGGGTCAGGTCCTCGGCAATCACGTGGGGCCACGGCACCCAGGCGCGCCAGCCTCCTTCATCAGGCTCGCGGGCCCACACCACCGCCAGGTTGCCATTGATGGCAAACGGTCGATGCAGCTCTTCGGAGACCTTGGCATTGAGGGGCGGTTTGATGCGGTTCCAGTCAAAGAACACCAGAACCAGCACCACGGCGGCGATTAACACAACGAAGCTGGCGCAGCTCCAAGCGACGATTTTACGCGTGCGCGTCATTGCACAGCACTCCTGAATACGACGGGCCGGGATCCTGCCCTTGAGAACAGCTCATAGAACTAAGACTGGCAAACGCCGCAGGGGTTTAACTCAATCGCCCGCCAGCCCGGAAAAACATCAATTTCTGACCACATAGACAGATTAACCCTACGTTAACGCACCATTGTTACCCACGTTCGTGTCGAAAATACCCACCTCGGTGCAAAAGCGCGGGCTTGAGAGGCCCGATCTAGAGCCCTCGCCCTGAACAATCAATTCTGTTGATTATTACCATTGTGTTTATGAACTTTTATATCGACTTACCGAGAGTAACATTAGCCCTGTACCCACTTTATCGCCCTCCCGAGGAGCAACCCATCATGAAACGCCAAGTACTCGCTACCGTCCTGTTATCCATCCTGGCTTCCAGTGCCTTTGCTCTGCCAGCCGCCGAACAAGCGACTCCACAGAATAAAGCCCAGGCCATTGAGTCCAGCCAGACTCTGGCTCGCAGCGGTTCGCAAGAAGAAGAGAACCGTGACTACGCCAAAGGCGTTGCTGAAAACGGTTCTGAACAAGCCAACAAACGCGCTTACACCGAAGGCGTTGCAGAAGGTGGCCGTGATCGCCTGGAACAGAAAGGTCTGGTTGAAGGTGGTGCCGAGCAAGCCAACAAACGTGCCTACACCGAAGGTGTCGCTGAAGGTGGTGCCGACCGCCTGCTGGAACGCAACGCTGTAGCCGAAGGCGGTGCAGACCGTCTGCAAGAACTGCATCAAGCACAGAGCTGAGCCCGTGGTGGCCCGTAAAAAAGCCCGATCCCTGGATCGGGCTTTTGACTTTCTATAGCACTTGCCCCGTTATTCCCTGCCCCCAGCACCCACCAAGTTCGACGCCCACGAAGCTGTTTTGCTAGAGTGCGTCGCTGTACTTGCCGACAAAGCCCGCCCGCCGATGCTGCCCCGCGCCGAACAGAAGCAACAGACCCGCCTCGCCCTGATGGACGCAGCCCGCCATCTGATGGAGTGTGGCCGTGGGTTTGGCAGCCTGAGCCTGCGGGAAGTGGCCAAGACAGCGGGTATCGTGCCCACCGGTTTCTATCGTCATTTCGCCGACATGGACCAACTGGGCCTGGCATTGGTGAGTGAAGTCGGCCAGACCTTCCGCGCCACCATTCGCCTGGTGCGCCACAACGAATTCGTGATGGGCGGCATCATCGACGCCTCCGTGCGGATCTTCCTCGATGTGGTCTCGGCCAACCGTTCGCAATTCCTGTTCCTGGCCCGCGAGCAGTACGGCGGTAGCCTGGCGGTGCGTCAGGCTATCAGCGCCTTGCGCGAAGACATCACCCGCGACCTGGCCGCCGACCTGACGCTGATGCCCAAGCTGCAACACCTGGACGCCGAAGGCTTGCACGTGATGGCCGACCTGATCGTCAAAAGTGTCTTCGCCACCCTCCCCGATATCATCGATCCACCGGCCCAGGCCCTGCCGGACCACCTCACGCCCCAGGCGAAAATCACCCAGCAACTGCGCTTTATCTTTATCGGCCTCAAGCACTGGCAAGGCCTGGGCAGCACCGAATAACCGGTCAGCCGGCGTTATGGAAACGCTTGGCGGTGGTGTAGTGCTTGTTCCAATAGCTGTTGCTCAGCGAGTCGATACGGATGCTCTTGCCGGTGCGCGGCGAATGAATGAACTTGCCCTCGCCAATGTAAAGGCCCACGTGGCTGACCTGACCCCGCCCATTGCCCTTGAAGAACACCGCATCGCCAGGCTTGAGCGCGCTGCGCGCGATGGTCGCCGCCGTTGAGCGGTGCATCGCCGCCGTGGTGCGCGGAATGTTGAGGTTGGCTTCGGTCTTGAACAGATAGACCAGGAAACTGCTGCAATCGAACCCCTGCTCCGCCGATGTGCCACCCCACTTATAGGGTGTACCGAGCAATTCATGGGCTCGGTCGACCACATTGGTGATCGCCGTGGCCTTTAATGGTGTTCCGATACGCACCTGGGGTTGGAAATTGGCCGATACCGACGAAATGGAAAATGACAGGCCGAGAATGGCTAAACAGAAAAATGACTTGAACATGATGAACGTCGCAGTGAATTAAACACGGCGCAAAGCCTAAAGAAGCGACGAGTAAGCTCATGAACTCCTAATCCCGAACATGCGTAGGACAAATCCGAAAAAACACCACAAAGAAACGGATGAAAGATATTTCATGCAGCAATCAGCCGTTCTCAACGTGAATCGCCCCGTCGTGGTGCTATAAATCCCGTCACGCACCATCTTGAAACATCTTCTGAATCTCACGACGCCCTATTGGGAAGCACACCCGTGCCTGCCTACAGGGAATTCCTACTTCAAAGCGTGATTGGCAAGGCCCTTGCTCTAGCTCTTTCATCGCTCATAGCTGGAAGCCTTCTGATGCTGGTGATCCACCGCCGAATCGCCCCGCAAGCCCTCTGGGACGCGGAGTTGCTGCTGAATTTCGAAGCCCGCAGCAAAAGCCGCCTGCGCTGTTTCAGTGCCGATGGCGAAGACGTCGGCCTGTTTCTGGAGCGCGGCCAACCGCCGCTGCACGATGGCGAATGCCTACAGGCCGAAGACGGACGCGTCGTACGTGTCTGCGCCCGTCCTGAACAGTTGCTGCATGTCACGTGCAGCAGCCCCTTCGAACTGACCCGCGCGGCCTATCACCTGGGCAACCGCCATGTGGCGTTGCAGGTGGGGGATGGCTGGTTGCGCTTGCTTGATGACTACGTCCTCAAAGCCATGCTCGAACAATTGGGCGCCGTCACCGAAGCGATTGAAGCGCCGTTTCAGCCGGAACAGGGTGCCTACGGCGGTGGCCATCATCATTCGCGACACGGTGATGAAGACTTCAACTACCCGCCCAAGCTGCACCAGTTCGGCGTACGGTTGTGAACCCAGCCTGGGCACTGTTGCGACTGGCCAGCCCGCAATTGCCGATTGGCGGCTACAGCTATTCCCAAGGCTTGGAAATGGCGGTGGAAGACCGGCGCGTCGAGGATGCGGCCAGCGCCCGGCGCTGGATCAGCGATCAACTGCTGCTCAACCTCGCGCGTTTCGAAGCGCCGTTGTTGCTCGCCCATTGCCGCGCAGCCGCCGCACAGGATTGGCAACGCCTGGCGCAGTTGTGCGAAGAACATCGCGCCAGCCGTGAGACCCGGGAGCTGTATCAGGAGAGCCGGCAGATGGGCTATTCCCTGCAACAACTGCTCAACGGGTTGCCGGAACTGGACGAAGACGCCCGCACGTTCCTCGAACAACACCGCGAACCGCACCTCGCCCTGGGCTGGGCCCTGGCGGCACGCGCCTGGCGCATCAGCGCCGAGGACGCACTGGCGGCCTGGCTGTGGAGCTGGCTGGAAAACCAATTGGCCGTGCTGATGAAAACCCTGCCCCTGGGCCAGCAAGCCGCCCAGCGCCTGACCACTGAGCTGTTGCCGTTGCTGCAACAGGCCCAGCAGGACGCCGGGCGCATCGCCCCCCATCAAATCGGTAGCGCTGCATTCGGCCTGGCCCTGGCGTGCATGGCCCACGAGCGTCAGTACAGCCGCCTGTTTCGTTCCTAGAAGACCTGCTTATCGTGGAGAAACACATGAATACACAACCCTTGCGCGTCGGTATCGGCGGCCCGGTGGGCTCCGGCAAGACAGCCCTGACCCTGGCTCTGTGCTTGGCGTTGCGTGACCGCTACAACCTGGCGGTGGTCACCAACGACATCTATACCCGCGAAGACGCCGACTTCCTGGTGCACAACCAGGCCCTGGCGCCGGAACGCATCATCGGTGTGGAAACCGGCGGCTGCCCGCACACGGCGATCCGCGAAGACGCCTCGATCAACCTGGAAGCCGTGGACCAGCTCAACCGCCGCTTTCCCGGCCTGGACCTGATTCTGGTGGAGTCGGGCGGCGACAACCTGTCGGCGACGTTCAGCCCGGAACTGTCCGACCTGACCATCTACGTGATCGATGTGTCCGCCGGCGACAAGCTGCCGCGCAAGGGCGGGCCCGGTATTTGCAAATCCGACCTGCTGGTGATCAACAAGATCGACCTGGCTCCGTTGGTCGGCGCCTCGCTGGAACTGATGAACAGCGACACCACACGCATGCGCAACGGCAAACCCTTTGTGTTCAGCAACCAGAAAACCGGTGTCGGCCTGGACGACATCGTTGCCTTCATCGAACGCCAGGGCTTGCTGACCGCCGCCTGATCTCACTTCACAAGGAACCTGCTCATGGGTCTCAACAAACTTCTCGCCACCGCCGCCCTGCTGCTGGCCCCTGCTCTCGCCTTCGCTCACCCCGGGCACGGCGACAACGGGCTGGTCGCCGGTATCAGCCACCCCCTGGGCGGTATCGACCACCTGCTGGCCATGGTTGCAGTCGGTCTCTGGGCCGCGCAGCAAAAAGGCAACGCACGCTGGGCGCTGCCTTGCACATTTGTCGGCACCATGTTGATCGGCGGATTGCTGGGCTTCGAAGGCCTGGAACTACCGGCGCTGGAGAGCGGGATTGCCGCGTCGGTATTGGCGTTGGGCCTGGCCGTGGCACTGGCGGTGCGCCCACCGCTGTTCGTGGCCGTGGGCGCGACCGCCCTGTTCGCGCTGTTCCACGGTGTGGCCCATGGCCTGGAACTGCCCGACATGTCCAGCCCGTGGGCATACGCCGCCGGCTTCGTCGGCGCGACCGCCGCGCTGCACGCCGCCGGTTATGCCGTGGTGCGTTTCCTGCCGGCTGCTGCGGCACCACTGGTGCGGATTGCCGGGGCAGCTTCGGCGGCGACCGGAGTCTGGTTGCTGGCCGGCTGATTTACGGCGCAGCCAAGGGCCTCATCGCAGGCAAGCCAGCTCCCACAGTTGATCGGGTTCACAAGCCAAAACTGTGGGAGCCGGGCTTGCCCGCGGTGACGGACTCAAAGCCACCACCCACCTCAACCCTGCTACCATGCGCGCCAACACCTCTGCCGTGACGACGCCAGCCAATGCCCAGCGCTTCCCAACCCGCCTTGAACACCGTGCTCCAACACTTCCACAGCCTGATCGTGCCGCTCTGGCAGGGTCCGGGCTGGAATGCCGAGCTGGCGCTGCCCTATGAGGCGCTGGACGCCGACCATCAGCCGCTACCCCCGCAACGCTATCGCGCCATGGCCTGCGCCCGTCAGTTGTACCTGTTCGCCAGCCTGATCGGCGAGCCCGGCGCAGACTTTGCCGCAGACCGCGCAGCGGCGCTGTTCCGCTCCCTGCAACGGCACTTCCACGATGCCGAACACGGCGGCTGGTTCTACAGCATCGACCCGGCCGGGCAGCCGCTGGACAAGCGCAAAGACCTCTACACCCATGCCTTCATTATCTTTGCCTGCGCCCATTACTGGGCCAAGGTGCGCGAACCGTTGGTGGAGTCGGTGCTCAACGCCGCGCTGGAAGTGGTCGCCGAGCGTTTCGCCAGCGGCGATGGCCTGTATGAGGCCGTGCTGGAACGCAACTGGTCGTCGCTCAAATCCGGGCCGTTGCAAAACCCGCTGATGCACCTGGCCGAAGGTTTCCTCGCCACCTTGCAGGTGCGTGACGACGCCACCGTACAAGCGGCTCTACTGGCGCTGACCGACGCCATGCAGACGCGTTTCATCGATCGCCAGCATGGCGTGATGATGGAAAAACCGCTGGGCGCTGTGGATAACTGGTTCGAGCCCGGGCATCAGTTCGAATGGTTCTTCTTGCTGGACTCCTCGGACGTACTGCGCGGCTCCCCGCTGCACGCTTCGCTCAACCGGGCCTTCACCTACGCCGAACATACGGGTGTGGATAAGATCACCGGTGCCGTCAGCGGCATGCTCGCCCTCGACGGCCGCGTGCGTGACGGTACCCAGCGGATCTGGGCTCAGGCCGAGTACCTGCGGGCACTGACCTTGCGTCCTGGCAGTGACGCCGTGCTGCAACGCCAATTGCTGGCGCTGCAACAGCGCTTCCTGCATGACAAGGGCTGGAACGAATGCCTGGATGCCCAGGGCCTCGTCAGCCGACGGGATATGCCGTCGACCACGCCGTATCATTTGGCGACCTGCTATCAGGGCCTGATCCAGCATCTGGGTTGACTTCAAAGGCCTCTTCGCGGGCAAGCCCGCTCCCACAGGTTTGATTTGTGAACACCGTCAAATGTGGGAGCTGGCTTGCCTGCGATAGGCGCGACGCGGTCTGAAGCCTTACTTGGCGCCGCGCTCGATAGCAAACCCGGCCCAGCTCTGACTCACCGGCATCAGCTCCAGGCGGTTGATGTTCACGTGCGCTGGGGTGTTCATGACCCAGAAGATCGTGTCGGCAATGTCCTGCGGCCGGATCGGCTCAGCGCCGGCATAGGTTGCGTCATAACGCGCCTGGTCACCGCCGAAACGCACCAGCGAGAACTCGCTTTCGCACAGGCCTGGCTCGATGTTGGTCACCCGCACGCCGGTGCCTTGCAGGTCGCAACGCAGGTTCAGCGAGAACTGTTTGACGAACGCCTTGGAACCGCCATACACATGGCTGCCCGGGTACGGGTAGCTGCCGGCGATGGATCCCAGATTGATGATGCCTGCGCCACGGCCATGGGCGATCAGGCGCGGCAACAGCAGGCTGGTGGTGGTCAGCAGGCCCTTGATGTTGGTGTCGACCATGGTTTCCCAATCGTCGAGGTTGCACTTGGGCGCAGGGTCCGTGCCCACTGCCAGGCCGGCGTTGTTGATCAGCCCGCGCAGCTTGGCGAACGACGGTGGCAGGTTGGCGATGGCGTCTTCCATGCCCTTGCGGTCACGCACATCCACCACCAGGCCGTGGACTTCGGTCTGTTTTGAGAGTTCTTCGACCAACGCATTCAAACGGTCGGCACGACGGCCCGTGAGCACCAGTTTCCAGCCGGCTTCGGCAAAACGACGGGCGCAGGCTTCGCCGAAACCTGAGGTTGCGCCAGTAATAAACAGCGTGTTGGACATGGTGTTCTCCTTGCGGGCATCGGGAAAAAAACAGCCAGCAGAATGCCCTTACGCCGCCGTTGCGGCAACCGCTAAGCGCACAACTTCATGTTCCACTGATCATTTTTTAACCATGCCGCGCAAAACCTTGCGGGCCGTGGCTTGCAGCCATATGCGCGCAGGTTATCCACAACTGCGCCCACAGTCTTTGGGGGCAAGTGCAAAAGTCTCAGGCCTTTATATACAAGGGCTGCAGGCGGTTTCAGAAAGTTTTTTGCTTGACCTTCAGCAGGCCCTATGTACGCCTGTCGGCGCGAGAGAAATCAGAACGATGGCTCCAGGCCAGTCATTCCGGCCCCTGCGGCTGTCTTTCCAGAGTTTAATCACAGACTTATCCACAGGCCTGAAGGACATATTTCGGTCATATACCTGTGTCTTTAAACAGGTTGACAAAGGCTGCGACGGAACACTGAAAACCTACTGATCAAAAAACAATCACCCCGCTACAGGCCACGTAGTTATTGGCTTTCAGCCAGCTACTCCCACGTTACCCACAGCCGGTTCCACAGCGGATGGGGACAAGTCAAAACTGTGACAAAACAGGGATTTGCGGCGGCTATATGTCGCGCTTTGGAGGGTGGCTGGATTTGTTTTCCACAATTTGGTACCAGCCTTGTGGACACCACAAAACAAATGTGGGAGCCGCTTATGTGGGAGCTGCCTTGCCAGCGATAGCATCGACTCGGTTCACCAGATAGACCGAGGTGTCTGCATCGCAGGCAAGCCAGCTCCCACACAAAACCCGCTCCCACAGGGGGTTTGGCGCCAGACTTTGGATCAGTGCCCGCCAAGGTAGGCGTTGCGCACTTCCTCATTGACCAGCAGTTCCTTGCCGGTGCCGGTCAGGCGAATCTCGCCGTTGACCATCACATAAGCCCGGTCCGACAAACGCAGCGCGTGGTTGGCGTTCTGCTCCACCAGGAAGATGGTCATCCCGGTGGATGCCAGCTCGCGCAGCGTAGAGAAGATCTGCTTCACCACAATCGGCGCCAGGCCCAGGCTCGGCTCGTCCAACAGCAGCAGCTTGGGACGGCTCATCAGGGCGCGGGCGATGGCCAGCATTTGCTGCTCACCGCCGGACATGGTCATTGCGCGCTGATTGCGCCGCTCCTTGAGCCGCGGGAACAGCTCGAACATGCGCTGCATGTCCTCCTGCGCGTGCTTGTCGCCAATCGGGATGGTGCCCATCAGCAGGTTTTCCTCGACGGTCATGTCGGGGAACACCCGCCGCCCTTCCGGCGACTGCGCAATGCCGTTGGAGGCGATGTAGTGGGACGACTTGTGGGTAATGTCCACGCCGTTGTAAAGGATCTGCCCCGACTCGGCCCGTGGCTGGCCGAAGATCGACATCAGCAGCGTGGACTTGCCCGCGCCGTTGGAGCCGATCAGGCTGACGGTTTCGCCCTCGTTGATGTGCAGCGAGACTTTCTTCAGGGCCTGGATCGGGCCGTAGTACACGTCCAGGTCCTTCATTTCGAGGATAGGCGCACTCATACCAACTCCTCCTCGTCGGCGCCCAGGTAGGCGGCAATCACTTTCGGGTCGTTGCGGATCGCGTCCGGCCCGCCTTCGGCGATCACGTTGCCGTGGTCCAGCACCACGATGTGGTCGGAAATACTCATCACCATGCCCATATCGTGTTCGATCAGCACCACCGTGATGTCATGTTCGTCGCGCAGCAGACGAATCATCGCGCTGAGGGCTTCGGTTTCCTGGGGGTTGAGGCCAGCGGCGGGTTCGTCCAGGCAGATGATCTGCGGCCGGGTGCACATGGCGCGGGCGATTTCCAGGCGGCGCTGCTGGCCGTAGGAAAGTTCGCCGGCCAGGCGGTTGGCGCAGTCCACCAGGTCCACCACTTCAAGCCAGTAGAACGCATGGTCGAGGGCATCGCTTTCGGCCTTGCGGTAGCCCTTGGTGTTGAGGATACCCGCGAGCATGTTGCGGTTGACCCACATGTGCTGGGCCACCAGCAGGTTCTCCACCACCGACATTTCCTTGAACAGGCGAATGTTCTGGAACGTCCGCGCCAGCCCTGCCCGGTTGACCAGGTGGGTGCCGCCGAACATCTTGTAGTACACCCGGCTGAAAAAGCCCTTGGGCGACACGAAGTCGGTGGGCTTGAAACGCTCGCCCAACAGTTGAATCACGTTGGTCTGCTTGCCGCGCAGGTTGAGTTCGATCTTGCCGCCACTGGCTTTGTAGAACCCGGTGAGGCAGTTGAACACCGTGGTCTTGCCGGCGCCGTTGGGGCCGATCAGGGCGAAGATCGAGTTGCGTTCGACCTTGAGGCTCACATCGCTCAAGGCCTTGATGCCACCGAAGTGCATCATCAGGTGTTCTACAGACAGCACGACTTCCTTGCTCATGGCGCCACCCCCTTGCGCGGTGTCACACCGGTACGGCTGATGCGGATCAACCCGCGTGGTCGCCAGATCATCATCACCACCATCAATACGCCAAACAGCAGCACCCGGTACTCGGAGAAGCTGCGCAGCAGTTCAGGCGCCACGGTCAATACGAACGCCGCAATCACCACGCCGACGGTCGAACCCATGCCGCCCAATACCACGATGGCCAGGATCAGCGCCGACTCGAAGAAGGTGAACGACGACGGGTTGACGAAGCCCTGGTAACTGGCGAAGAACACCCCGGCCAGGCCTGCGGTGGATGCACCGATGGTGAACGCCGAGAGCTTGACCAGCACGTGGTTCAGGCCCATGGAGCGACAGGCGATTTCATCTTCACGCAGCGCTTCCCAGGCGCGGCCTACCGGCATGCGCGTCAGGCGATGCTTGATGTACAGCACGGCGAGCACCACCAGGAACAGCACGATGTAGATGAACAGGAATTTGATGTTGGGGTTGTAGTCGATGCCGAAGAATTCATGGAAGGGAACCCCGCCATCCTTCGCGCGCTTGCCGAACTCCAGGCCGAGGAAGGTCGGCGATGGCACCGGCATGCCGTTGGGCCCGCCAGTGAACGACAGCCAGTTGTTGAGCACCAGCCGGATGATTTCACCAAAGCCCAGGGTCACGATGGCCAGGTAGTCACCGTGCATGCGCAGCACCGGGAAGCCAAGTATGCACCCCGCCAAAGCTGCGGCGATGGCCGCCAGCGGCAGCACCGTCCAGAAACCCAGGCCCAGGTACTGATAACCCAATGCCAGGCCGTAGGCGCCGATGGCGTAGAACGCCACGTAACCGAGGTCGAGCAAACCGGCCAGGCCCACCACGATGTTCAGGCCCAGCCCGAGCAACACGTAGATCAGCCCGAGGATCACCACGGTCAGCAGGTACTTGTTGGCGAAGATCGGGAACACGATGGCGATCACGATCAGGGCCGGAATGATCCAGCGCAGCCGCGACTTGTAGTCCGGCGCCAGCACGTGCACGCCGGAGCCGCTGCTCTCGAACCCTTGCAGAATTTTCAGGCCCTTGGGGGTTTGCAGAAACAGGCTCATGGCAAAGCGCCCGGCCATCACGATGGCGACCAGCAGCGCCACGCGGGCCGGTTCCAGGTTGAAGCCATAGCCGTCGAGGACCACGCCGACGATCGGACCGAACACGACCAGCGAAATCAGCCCGGCGAGGACCGTATCGACCACACTTTTCTTGATATCAATCGATTTGGCAGCAGACATGTTTACACCTTCGCCACGAGTGGGCGACCAAGCAGGCCCTGGGGACGGAAAATCAGAATCACCACCAGCAGGGAGAAACTGAACACGTCTTTGTAGTCAGAGTTGATCAACCCCGAGAACAGCGACTCGGAGATACCCAGGATGATCCCGCCCAGCATCGCCCCAGGCAGGGAGCCGATGCCGCCGAGTACCGCTGCGGTAAATGCCTTGATGCCGATGATGAAGCCGGCATAGAAGTCGAAGGTGCCGTAGTTGAGGGTGATCAGCACACCGGCCAGGGCCGCCATGGCGGCACCGATGACGAACACATAGGAGATCACCCGGTCGGTGTTGATACCCAGGATGGACGCCATCTTGCGGTCTTGCTGCGTAGCGCGGCACATGCGGCCGAGCTTGGTGTACTTGATCACGTAGGTCAGCAGGCCCATGCCCGCGAAGGCGGCGACCAGAATGAAGACTTTGGTATACGTGAGCTGGACGAACCCGCTGCCGAAATCGACACGCCAGGCCCCGGCCAGCAGGGTGGGGATACCTTGTTGCTTGGCGCCCTGGGCGATCTGCGCGTAGTTCTGCAGGATCAGGGAGATACCGATGGCGCTGATCAGCGGTGCCAGGCGGGTGGAGTTGCGTAGCGGTTTGTAGGCGACACGCTCGATGACCCATCCGTAAACGCCGGTAACGACGACGGTGAAGATCAAGGTGCCGAGAATGAGCAGCGGAAAGGATTCGATGCCGAAGTAAGCCAGCAGTGCCAGACTGATCGCCGCGAGGTAAGCGGAGATCATGTAAACCTCGCCATGGGCGAAGTTGATCATGCCAATGATGCCATAGACCATTGTGTAGCCGATGGCGATCAGGCCATAGACCGACCCGAGGGTCAGGCCGTTGACCAGTTGCTGCAGGAAAATACCATCCATAACGCAATCTCACGCGGTGAGCACCTGCACACCCGGAGGATGTGCGGCGCTTCTGGGAAGAAAAAACAGATTTGTGGCTGGACGCGATGGAACCGACAACCGCGATCCCTGTGGGAGCTGGCTTGCCTGCGATAGCGATTTCACATCCGACACGGATGTCGACTGTCGGTCGGCCATCGCGGGCAAGCCCGGCTCCCACAGGAGGTCAGCAGCACTCAACCCATTGCGTTGATTACTTCTGTTTTTCCAGCTGGTGGTATTTGCCGTCTTTATCCCACTGGTAAACCACGTAGTCGGAGATTTTCAGGTCGCCCTTCGAATCCCAGGCTTTTTCGCCCATGACGGTTTTCACCGGGTGAGCCTTGAGCCATTTGGCAGCGTCTTCGCCCTTGTTGGACTTGGAGCCGTTGAAGCCGGCAGCCAGCGCCTCGATCGAGGCATAGGCGTACAGGGTGTAGCCTTCAGGCTCGGTGCCGTTCTTGCGGAACTCTTCCACCACCGCCTTGCTGTCTGGCAGCAGGCGCGGGTCGGCGCCGAAGGTCATGTACACGCCGTCGACGTATTGCTTGCCGCCGGCAGTGGCGACCAGTTCGTCGGTGACCACACCGTCATCGGACATGAACTTGACGTCTTTCAGGCCGGCTTCACGGATCTGGCGAACCAGTGGACCGGCTTCCGGGTGCAGGCCGCCGAAGTACACGACATCGGCGCCGGTGGAACGGATCTTGGTGACCAGGGCGCTGAAGTCTTTCTCGCCACGGGTCAGGCCTTCTTCCAGCACCGGCTTGACGCCGCGCTTGGTCAACTGGGCAGCGGTGGCGTCGGCCAGGCCCTTGCCGTAGGTGTCCTTGTCGTTGATCACCGCGATTTTCTTGCCCTTGAGCACGTCGACGATGTAGTCGCCCGCCACAACGCCTTGCTGGTCGTCACGGCCGCACATGCGGAACATGGCGCCCAAGCCGCGCTCGGTCACTTGCGGGTTGGTGGAGCCCGGGGTGATCGCGATGATGCCCGCTTCGTCGTAGACCTCGGAGGCCGGGATGGTGTTGGAGGAGCAGAAGTGCCCGACCACGCCGATCACCTTGTCCTGGTCAGCCAGGCGGTTGGCCACGGCCACCGCTTGTTTGGGTTCGCAGGCATCGTCTCCGGCCACCAACACGATTTTTTCGCCGTTGATGCCGCCAGCCTTGTTGATCTTGTCGGCTGCCGCCTGGGCACCCTTCATGTACTGCTCACCGAAAGCCGCGTTGGCACCCGTCATGGGGCCCGCCACGCCAATCTTCACATCAGCTTGAGCAAACGCAGAAACACCGAGCGCCGTTGCAACGGCGAGGGCCAGGAAACCTTTCTTGTAAAACGTCTGGGACATGAGTGGTGCTCCGAGGTTTTTGTTTATTGGCACTACGAATTCACTGCAAACCTTCAACTTAAAGCTTCAAGAGAAGGCTAGAGCAAGCCGCGTGCCATTACGTTTTTATTAACAAAAAAGACACGGTGTCATTGTGAATGCTGGCGTTTCGACTCCGTTCGCCAGTACGTGCAACCCTCTGGCGTCCGGAGGTGCAACCATTGGACTCAAAAAGTACAACCTTTACGGGTCGCACCTGCAACCAGACGGAGAAACGACAGTTCCGACGCCTGTAACAATATGCGTAACGGAACTGCACATTTACAGTGCGCGATTGCTACGACTTGCACCAATACAGATGGGTAGCCTGCTAAGAAAATGCAGGCTTCTGAGGGCTATTTCGCTGATCAGATCACGATCCTCAGGCATTGCCCGGCGTGGTACAGCGAGAACCCCGCCTCGTAAAGACAACTGCGCAACCCGGCCCCGGCCAACGGCTGCATGGGCGCGAACGGAATCGGCAGCGCCTGGGGATTCTGGTGACACAAATAGTCGGCGAACGCCTTGCCCACCACACTGCCCGTGGTCACGCCACGCCCGTTATAGCCCGTAACGGCCACGAGACCGGGAGCCGGTTCGAACAGACGCATGAGATGATCCGGGGTGAAGGCGATGCAGCCGGTCCAGGTGTATTCCCATTGCACCGATTTGAGGTACGGGAAGTAATGCTGTTGCACCCGATCGGCCCACGCCTTGAGAAACCAGGCCGGTTTCTGATTGCCATTGCCCAGGCTGCCGAGCAATAGGCGACCGTCTGCATCGCGACGGATGCTGCTCAGCACCTGACGGGTGTCCCACGAGCCCTGCCCTCCAGGCAGAATTTGTCGGGCGGCCTCATCGGTCAGCGGGGCCGACGCGACCTGATAGTAATAACCGGGAAAGAAATTACGCCGCAGCTCGGTCCATTCGCCCTCGGTATAGGCATTGGAAGCGATCACCACCTGAGCGGCCTGCACCGAACCCTGGGCGGTTTGTACCGACCAGTGCGCCCCCTGGCGTTCAAGTTGAGTGACCGGAGAATGGTCGAATAATTGCCCGCCAAGCCCTGTGGCGGCATTGGCCAGGCCACTGGTGTAGGCCATCGGGTTCAAGGTGCCCGCACGCCGGTCCAGCAACGCGGCTGCGATCTTCCGCGTACCGGTGGCTTGCTCGCAGGCCTGGCCGGTGAGTAATTCCACTGGCGCGCCACGGCGTTTCCATTGCTCTTCACGGCTGCGCAAATCCGCCTCGCCACGGGCGTTGTGCGCCATGTGCAGGGTGCCTTCGCGGCGCAATTGGCAGTCGATGTTGTATTTGTCGATCAGGCTGAACACCAGCGCCGGTGCCGCGCCCAGCATGCGGTTGAGCTGGCTGCCCACCTCGGTGCCGAACCCGGCTTCGATCTCGTCCGGCGGGATCCACAGGCCGGCGTTGACCAGCCCCACGTTGCGCCCCGAACCGCCATGGCCGGTGCGATGGGCCTCCAGCACGGCGACGCTTTTACCCTGTTCCAGCAAGTGAATGGCCGCCGACAGGCCGGTGATCCCGGCGCCGATCACGCACACATCCACCCTGACCTCACCCTTGAGCGCGGCACGGTCCGGCCGATTGGGGGTGAGGTGCTCCCATAAGCATGTATCGCGTAATGCCATTGCCAGACTCCGATGAGACCCAACAAACAACCATTATTCTGAATTGCAAACCCAATCCACCGTGGGAGCTGGCTTGCCTGCGATGCAGGCACCTCGGTGCATCAGATACACCGCGGTGATGCTATCGCAGGCAAGCCAGCTCCCACATTGACCGTGCTCCGAATTGAGGGATCAGTCGAAGGTGATGCCCTGGGCCAACGGCAATTCCAGCGAATAGTTCACGGTATTGGTCTGCCGACGCATATACCCGCGCCATGCATCCGAACCCGATTCACGACCGCCACCGGTTTCTTTCTCGCCGCCGAACGCGCCGCCGATTTCCGCGCCGCTCGGGCCGATGTTGACGTTGGCAATGCCGCAGTCGCTGCCCACCGCCGACATGAACTGCTCGGCCTCACGCACGTCGGTGGTGAAGATGCACGATGACAGGCCTTGGGGCACGGCGTTGTTAAGGCGCAGGGCTTCGTTGAAGTCGGTGTAGCCGATCACATACAGGATCGGCGCGAAGGTTTCGTCGCGCACCACGTCGCTCTGCTCGGGCATCTCCACGATGGCCGGCGACACGTAGTAGGCGTTGGGGAATTTGTCTTCCAGTTGGCGCTTGCCGCCGAAGACCTTGCCGCCTTCGCTCAGGGCCTGCTCAAGGGCGTCCTGCATGTTGTCGAAGCCCTGCTTGTCGATCAGCGGGCCGATCAGGTTGCCTTCCAGCGGGTGGCCGATGCGCACCTTGGAATACGCAGCCTTGAGGCGGGTGACGATTTCTTCCTTGACCGACTCATGGGCGATCAGGCGGCGCAGGGTGGTGCAACGCTGACCGGCAGTGCCGACGGCGCTGAACAGGATGGCGCGCACGGCCATGTCCAGGTCGGCGCTCGGGCCGAGGATCATCGCGTTGTTACCGCCCAGCTCAAGGATGCTGCGAGCGAACCGCGCGGCCACTTTAGGCGCCACTTCGCGGCCCATGCGCGTGCTGCCAGTGGCGCTGATCAGTGCCACGCGCGGGTCATCCACCAGTGCGGCGCCGGCATCGCGGCCACCGATGATCACCTGGCTGAGGTACTGCGGGGCATCGGTGAAGTTCTTCAGCACGCGCTCGAACAGCGCCTGGCAGGCCAGGGCGGTGAGCGGAGTCTTTTCCGAGGGTTTCCAGATCACGGCATTGCCGCAGACCAAGGCCAGGGTGGTGTTCCACGCCCACACAGCCACCGGGAAGTTGAAGGCGCTGATCACACCGACCACGCCCAGCGGATGCCAGGTCTCACGCATGTGGTGGCCCGGACGCTCGGAGGCGATGGTCAAGCCGTACAACTGGCGGGACAGACCGACGGCGAAGTCGCAGATGTCGATCATTTCCTGCACTTCGCCCAGGCCTTCCTGGGTGATCTTGCCGGCTTCCCAGGACACCAGCTCGCCCAGGTCAGCCTTGTATTCGCGCAGCACGTCACCGAACTGGCGCACCAGCTCGCCGCGACGCGGGGCCGGCACTTTGCGCCAGGCCTCGAATGCATGCTCGGCACGACTGACCTGTTGCTCCACTTCAGCCGGGCCTTCCCACTGCACGCTGCCGATACGGCTGCCGTCGATCGGTGAATGCACGGGTTGTTTACCCGACTGGTACAGCGCCGGGTTCACCCCGAGACGATCAAGCAATGCGGCAACCATGGGTCACTCCTTCAATCTCAAACAGAAAATTCGCGCCGCGGCCTGCACGGCGATCCAGACCTTATTTGTAGCTGGCCCAAGACTTGCCAACAAACGACGATTAGGCGAGATATCATTCCGTTTATTCATGCAAAGCCTAAAAAGAGGCACGCCGTGCTGAACAAAAGACATTTGCCCTCGATCACCGCCCTGCAGTGTTTCGAGGCCGCCACCCGCCACTTGAGCTTCACCCGCGCCGCCGAGGAACTGAACCTCACCCAGAGCGCGGTGAGCAAACAGGTGGCGCAGCTGGAAGAACTCTTGCAGCACCTGCTGTTTCGCCGCGTGCGCCGGCGCCTGCAAATGACCCCGGCGGGCGATCTGTACCTGGTGGAAGTGCGCAAGATCCTGACGCAAGTGGAGATGTCCACCCACTACCTGCGCTCCTACGGCGGCGAAACCGAAGTGCTGCGCGTGTCCACGCCCTATACCTTCGGCGCGCGCTGGTTGGTGCCGCGCCTCAAGGGCTGGCGGCTGCGTCATCCACAGATCCACCTGGACCTGTGCAACGAGCAGGAGCCGGACGAGCTGCTGCAAGGCAAGGCCGACATGGCTTTCTACTTCGGCCAGGGCTCACGGCCCGGCACCGAAAGCCTGAAGTTGTTCAGCGAAGAGCTGGTGCCGGTATGCGCCCCGGACAGCCTGCCGGCACGGCCTTTCACTGACCCAACGCAACTGAGCGACCTGGTACTGCTGCAAAATGCCTCACGCCCCCAGGGCTGGCACGACTGGTTCGCCAGCCAGGGTTATCAGACTGAGCACAGCTACCACGGACCGCGTTTCGACACCTTCTATATGTGCATTCGCGCAGCGCAGGTGGGCTGTGGCGTGGCATTGCTGCCGCGCTTTCTGGTGGAAGAGGAATTGGCGGACGGCAAGCTGGTGATCCCCTGGCAGCATGCGATGCCGAGCCAGGATGCGTATTACCTGGCGTATCCGGAGCATGCGGCGGAGGTGCCGAAGGTAAGGGAGTTTGTGAAGTGGATGATGGAGCAAGTTATTTAGCGCCTGGAATATCGCTATCGCAGGCAAGCCAGCTCCCACCTCTGGAATGGGTTTCACCTGTGGGAGCTGGCTTGCCTGCAATGAGGCCAGTGACTGCACTGAAAAAATCACTGGCAAAACCCCACAGGTCTATGCGCCACTAGCGCCATTCCTCAATTGTGCGTAAAGGGCGGCGCCCAACGCCGTCCCGTCTGGAGAGTCCCGTTATGAGCGAGAGTGTGTTTGCCGATCGCATCGTGCAGAACCTGCTCGACACCGACTTCTACAAGCTGACCATGATGCAGGCGGTGCTGCACAACTATCCCAATGTGGAAGTTGAATGGGAGTTTCGTTGCCGCAACAGTGAAGACCTGCGCCCGTACCTGGCGGAAATCCGCTACCAGATCGAGCGCCTGGCCGAGCTGAGCCTGAGCCCCGATCAACTGGGTTTCCTGGAGCGCATCAGCTTCATGAAACCGGACTTCCTGCGCTTCCTCGGGTTGTTCCGCTTCAACCTGCGCTACGTGCAGACCGGCATCGAGAACGGTGAGTTGTTCATCCGCCTGCGCGGTCCCTGGCTGCATGTGATCCTGTTTGAAGTGCCGATGCTGGCCATCGTCAGCGAGGTGCGCAACCGCTATCGCTACCAGACCGTGATCCTCGAACAGGCCCGCGAACAGCTGTACCGCAAGTTCGATTGGCTTACCGCCAACGCCAGCAGCGAAGAACTGTCCGAGCTGCAAGTGGCCGACTTCGGCACCCGCCGGCGCTTCTCGTACCGGGTGCAGGAAGAGGTGGTCAGCGTGCTCAAGCATGATTTCCCCGGGCGTTTCGTCGGCACCAGCAATGTGCACCTGGCCCGCGAGCTGAACATGAAACCCTTGGGCACCATGGCCCATGAATGGATCATGGCCCACCAGCAGCTGGGCCCCCGCCTGATCGACAGCCAGATCGCCGCCCTCGATTGCTGGGTCCGCGAATACCGCGGCCTGCTGGGCATCGCCCTGACCGACTGCATCACCACCGACGCGTTCCTGGGCGACTTCGACCTGTACTTCGCCAAGCTGTTCGACGGCCTGCGCCATGACTCCGGCGACCCTGTGCAATGGGCCGAAAAAGCCATCGCCCACTATCACAAGCTCGGCATCGACCCGATGAGCAAGACCCTGGTGTTTTCCGACAGCCTGACGTTGCCCAAGTCCCTGGAGATTTTCCGCTCGCTGCGCGGCCGCATCAATGTGAGCTTCGGCATCGGCACCAACCTGACCTGTGACATTCCAGGTGTGGAACCGATGAGCATCGTGCTTAAAATGACGGCCTGCAATGGCCAGCCCGTCGCCAAGATCTCCGATGAAGCGGGCAAGACCCACTGCACGGATCCGAATTTTGTCGCCTATTTGCGCCACGTTTTCAAAGTACCTGCCGTTTCCAGCAAGGAGTGAATCATGCAAGCCGTACAGCGTGAGATTGCGCAGCAGCTCAATGTCCAGGCGCCGTTCAACGACCAGGCGGCCCTTGAAGCCGAAGTGGCCCGCCGCGTGGCCTTTATCCAGGATTGCCTGGTCAAGTCCGGGCTCAAGACGCTGGTGCTGGGCATCAGCGGTGGTGTCGATTCCCTGACCGCCGGCCTGCTGGCCCAGCGGGCCATGAAAGAGCTGCGCGCTGAAACCGGCAACGACGCTTACCGCTTTATCGCGGTACGCCTGCCTTACGAAACCCAGTTCGACGAAATCGATGCCACGGCTTCGGTGGACTTTATCGAGCCGGATGAGCGTCACACCGTGAACATCGGCCCGGCGGTGAAAGCCCTGGCCAATGAAGTGGCGGCGTTCGAAGGCAAGGCGGCGGTGTCCCGGGACTTCGTGCTGGGCAACACCAAGGCGCGCATGCGCATGGTGGCCCAATACACCATCGCCGGCGCGGCCGGCGGCCTGGTCATCGGCACCGACCATGCGGCGGAAGCGGTGATGGGCTTTTTCACCAAATTCGGCGACGGCGCGTGCGATCTGGCGCCGCTGAGCGGGCTGGTGAAGAACCAGGTACGGGCGATTGCGCGGTACTTTGGCGCACCGGAGTCACTGGTGGAGAAGGTGCCGACGGCGGACCTGGAAGACCTGTCGCCGGGCAAGCCGGACGAAGCGTCACACGGGGTGACTTACGCCGAGATCGATGCGTTCCTGCACGGCGAGCCGGTGCGCGAGGAAGCGTTCAAGATCATCTGCGACACCTACCGCAAGACCGAACACAAGCGGGTGATGCCGTTTGCGCCGTGAGGTGAGCCAGCAAGGTTTGTGCTGATTGTTCGATCGCCATCGCAGGCAAGCCAGCTCCCACAGTTGCCCGAGTTCCAGCAGGAGAATGCGGTCAAATGTGGGAGCTGGCTTGCCTGCGAAGAACGATAACGCGGTCTTACTTGACGACCACAGTGCCCTTCATCATCGAGATGTGGCCCGGGAACGAGCAGAAGAACGCGTAGTCGGTCCCGGCGGTCAGTTTGGCGACATCGAACGTCACCGAATCTTTTTCACCAGCACCGATGATCTTGGTGTGGGCGATGATGCGGTCATCACCGGCTTTCAGATAATCCTTGTCGAGGCCGGCGCCCATGCCGTCGGTCGCGACAGGCTGCATATTGGCGGCGCTGGTCAGCACCCAGTTGTGGCCCATGACGTTTTTCGGCAGCTTGCCGGAATGAGTCAACTCGACGGTGAACGTCTTGCAGCTCTTGTCGATCGTGATTTCCTTGGTGTTGAAGGACATCTGGTCAGTGGAGTCGACGGTGACCTTGCACTCTGCAGCAAGCAACTGGCCGCTCGCCAGAGTCAGCAGGGAAACAGCAACGAGTTTGGCAAACATGTGAATCTCCAAGGCAGGGTTTAAAAACGCGTAATGCGACAAGGGTGCCTGAGGCAGGCAATGATTCCTATGATCTGAATCAACAGATTGTATACAACTTTAGGCTATCAGACTGATCAACACAATCTACCAGCCAAAGTCGCTGCGCCTGCCTATGATCGGTCCATCACCCAACGGAGTCCGGACCATGCGCCTCAATCAATTGTTCAACGGCCTGCTGGCCGCCTACGCCTGCGGCAAGTGAAGGCCGGGCGCGCTGCTAAGCTGCTACCATGACCACCCAAGGCAGCTGCGCGCCGCCCCCCTCACCTTCGACCCTAGAGGATTGCCCATGGCCAAACCCAATTACTCCTTCGCCAAACGTCAGAGAGACTTGGCCAAGGAGCAGAAGAAAGAGGAAAAACTGCAACGCAAGAAAGCCGCCGTCGAAGACGCCAACGGGCCGGACGCAGAGGCCGATGCTGAAGTAACGAACGACGCGAGCGAAACACCAAAAGATCCTGCTGAATAATTGATCGCTCATGTGGGAGCCGGGCTTGCCCGCGATGCAGGCGACTCGATGTATCAGTCAGATCGAGTCGCTGCCATCGCAGGCAAGCCAGCTCCCACACAAACCTACTCTAAAGGCATCACCGTCACCCGCACCTCCGGGTCATGGCTCCCTCCTCCCAGAATCACACCACGCAACGGCGACACATCGGAGAAGTCCCGGCCCCAGGCCAGGGTGATGTGTTCCAGTGCCGGCTGCACATTGTTGGTCGGATCGAAATCCACCCAGCCCGACACCGGGCAATATACCGAGACCCAGGCGTGGGAGGCATCGGCGCCGATCAGCCGTGGCTGGCCCGGTGGTGGCTGGGTCAGCAGGTAGCCACTGACGTAACGCGCCGCCAGGCCCCGAGAGCGCAGGCAGGCGAGCATCAAGTGGGCGAAGTCCTGGCACACGCCACGACGACGTTCCAACACCTCCACCAGGGGCGTGGCGACCTGAGTGGCTTCAGCATCGAAGGTGAATTCGCTGAAGATCTTTTGCATCAAGGCCCGTACGCCCACCAGCAGCGGCTCGCCCGGCGGGAAGCAGCTTTCGGAGAACGCCACGAACGATTTTTTCAGGTGCACGTAGGGCGATTCGAAACGATAGCGACACGCCTCGATCAAGTCCGGCGACAGGGCCTGGCTGCTGTAGGTCAGGCTGTCGCGGGTCTGCTCCCAGGCGGGCGACTGCAGGAAATCCAGCGCAGGCCGCGCCAGCACTTCCACGGTGAGCCCGGCGTTCACCAGCAACTCATCGTGGGGCCGCTCGAACGCCAGGCGCGTGATGGGGTTGCCGAACACGTCCAGCTCATCCCGGCGCGCCGTCGGTTCCGGGCTGATATCCAGGCGCTGCGCCGAGCACCGCTGCCAGGCACAGGGGCGTGGCCATAAATGCGCCAGCTGCTGGGCCAGGGACACCGGGCTGTCGTAGTGGTAATGGGTATCGTGGAAAATCTGGTAGCGCGCACTCATCACACCGACACCGTTTGCTGGCTGACATCATCCACATGGGCGAAATGGCGCAACGCCAGGCGATCCGACACCTGTCCGCTTTCATCGGCCACCGCTTGCAACAGTCCGGCCAGCCCATCCAGGGCGGCTCGCACGCTGGGCTCACCAAACAACGGGTTCTCCAGACAGCCGAGGTCAAAGCGTGCCAGGCGCTCCACCAACGGACCGAGGCCGGTCTCCCGGGGCACTCCGAAATCATCGTTGAGACGCCGCAACGTGCGGCTCACCAATTTGAGCTGGAACAGCACCGCGTGGGGGTTCTGTTCGTCCAGCAACAACAGGTCGAGCACCGGGATCAGTTGCGGCACCGCCAGGTAGCGCGAGCGATAAGTGATGCTGCTGTTGCCCAGCTCCAGCAACCACTCCAGCCCTGCCTGATCGAACACCGCCACACCGCGCAGGAACGCCGCGAGGCTGCTGCTGAGAAATTGCAGGCGCTCGATGCGTCGGCCCATCATCAGGAAGCGCCAGCCTTCGTCGCGGGTCATGTCATCGAGGGCAAACCCGGACAGTGCCGCCAGCGACATGACCAGGCGGTTGAGGAAGTCCAGCAGCTCGCCAAAATCCGGACTGTCGCGCTCCAGCTCAAGCGCCTCGCGTTGCAGCTCGACCAACGCCTGCCAGTTCTCCCGGGACAACTTGCCGCGTACCTGGGATGCCGCCCACTGCAAGCGCTGCAAGTTGGCGCGCAGGCTCGACGGCCAATCGTCACCGAGCAACGCGGCTTGCAAACGCTCGGGCAACTCGCCGTCCTCCGGCAACAGGCGCAGGCTTTCGCCCAGCTCGACCGCCGCCTGCAACGCCAGTGGATCGTCGCCGTCCACGTACCGCGCCAGCACGATACGCAGCCAGCGCGCGCTGTCATCGCAGCGCTCGCAGTAGCGGCCGAACCAGAACAGGTTCTCCACGACCCGCGAGGGCAGATAGGGGTCCCGGCGCACCAGATCGTGGGCGCCAATCGCACGTTGCGCGCGCCAGTGTTCGGCGCCGGAGGCACGCTCACCGAGCACCCAAGTGTCCTTGCTGGCGCCCCCCCGTTGCATCGACACCACCTCGGCATCCGCCTCGGCAGCCACACGGGTCAGGCCGCCGGGCAGCACGCGGTAGCCGTCCTCACTGGCCACGGCATACACGCGCATGCCGATGGCGCGATGTTGCAGGTGGTCGTCGACGGTGTGCCACACCGGCGCCTGGGACAGCTGCGCCAGCTCCTGGGCGACATAGGCATAAGGCCGCGCACGCATGCGATCGGCAAGGGCCTGGCGCTGCAGGTCATTCAAGTCACGACCAAACACCGGGGCAAAGCTTTGCGACGGAAAGGCCGGCTTGATCAACAGCTCCGGCAGTTTTTCCAGCGCTTCGGCCAGCACCGGCGCTTCGCCGCACCACCAGGTGGCGATGGACGGCAGGATCAGTTCTTCACCAAACAGAAACTGGTTGATCTTCGGCAAAAAGCCGAGCAATCCCGGAGACTCCAGCACGCCACTGCCCAAGGCATTGGCCACCAGCACATTGCCCTGGCGCACCGCATCGAGCAGACCGGGCACGCCCAGGGCCGAGTCGGTGCGCAGTTCCAGCGGGTCGCAGAAGTCATCGTCCAGCCGCCGCATGATCGCGTGCACCCGGCGTAGCCCGCTGAGGGTTTTGAGGAATACCGTGCTGTCCCGCACCGTAAGGTCGCCCCCTTCCACCAGGGGGTAACCGAGTTGGCGGGCGAGGTAGAGGTGTTCGAAATAGCTTTCGTTGAAACGCCCGGGGGTGAGCAGCACGATCAGCGGCGGCTGGTCATCGCCAGGGGCCTGGCGGGCCAGGGTTTCCTGGAGCGTGCGGAAGAAACCGGTGAGGTGCTGTACTTGCAAGTCGCGGTAAAGATCCGGGAAAGCGCGCGACACGATGGTGCGATTTTCCAACGCATAGCCTGCGCCCGACGGCGCCTGGGTACGGTCGGCGGTGACCCACCAGCGGCCATCCGGCGTGCGGGCCAGGTCCACGGCATACAGGTGCAGGAACGCACCGTCCGGCGGCTGGATGCCCTGGCACGGCCACAGGAAGTTGTTATGACCAAACACCAGCTCCGCCGGCAGCAAGCCTTCCTTGATCAGGCGCTGCGGCCCGTACAGGTCGGCCAGCACCGCGTTGAGCAGACGCGCGCGCTGGGCGATACCGGCGGCCAGGTGTTGCCACTCATCGGCGGCCAGCACGTGGGGCAGCAGGTCCAGCTCCCAGGGGCGGTCGGCGCCTTTGGGGTCGGCGTAGACGTTGTAGGTCACACCGTTTTCCTGGATCTGCCGGGTCAACAATGCCTGGCGCTGCGCCAGCTGCGCGGGTGTGCTGCGTTGCAGGTGATCAAGCAGACGCCGCCAATGGGCACGCACCGCGCCGCTGTCGTCCAGCAGTTCGTGGTAAGTGCCCGCGGTCAGCGGGTAACGGTCGAGCAAGTCGGACATGGAACGCTCGGCAGAGGCAAGGGGGCTCAGTTTAATTCAAATTCACTGCAATCTAATGTGGGAGCTGGCTTGCCTGCGATGACGGTGGCTCAGTCGATATTTGGGTGACTGATAAATCGCTATCGCAGGCAAGCCAGCTCCCACATTCTGGATTGCGTTTAGTCATTTTTATTGGGGAAACGCCGCAGGTCCAGGGTCATGGGCAACTCGTCGTTCACGACCACGCTCGGCACGGGAAGCTTGCCTGGGCTATGCCCCAAGCGGAAAAACCGCGCCATGCGCCGGCTCTCGGCTTCATTGGCATTCACCGGCAGGCTGTCGTAATTGCGCCCGCCCGGATGGGCGACATGGTATTGGCAGCCTCCCAGGGAACGTTGCATCCAGGTATCGAGCACATCAAACACCAACGGCGCATGCACCGGGATGGTCGGTTGCAGGCAGTTGGCCGGTTGCCAGGCGCGATAGCGCACGCCGGCGACGAACTCACCCACCCGCCCGGTGGCGTGCAGCGGCAGCGGAATGCCGTTGCAGGTCAGCACGTAGCGCTGCGGTGGTACGCCGCTGAGCTTCACCTGCAAGCGCTCCAGCGACGAGTCCACATAACGCACCGTGCCGCCCGCCGCCCCTTCTTCGCCCAGCACGTGCCAAGGCTCCAAGGCCTGGCGCAGTTCCAGCTCGATACCGCTGACGGCGTAGTCGCCGACCTTGGGAAAACGAAACTCCAGGTGCGCAGCGAACCACTCGGCGCGCAGTGGGTAGCCGGCAGCGTTCAGCTCGACGATCACGTCGGCGAAGTCCTGCTCGATAAAGTGCGGCAACAGGAAGCGGTCATGCAGTTCGGTGCCCCAGCGTGCCAGTTTCGGCGGTGCGTAGGGCTCGCGCCAGAACCGTGCAACCAGTGCCCGCAGCAGCAATTGCTGGGTGAGGCTCATGCGCGCATGGGGCGGCATCTCAAAGGCGCGCAGTTCCAGCAGACCGAGGCGGCCCGTGGCGCCATCCGGGGAGTAGAGCTTGTCGATGCAGAATTCGGCGCGATGGGTGTTACCGGTCACGTCGATCAGCAGGTTGCGCAGCAGCCGGTCCACCAACCACGGTGGGCACTCCTCGCCGGGCGCGGGCATTTGCGCGAAGGCGATTTCCAGCTCGTACAGCGCGTCGTTGCGCGCTTCATCCACCCGTGGGGCCTGGGAGGTCGGGCCGATAAACAAACCGGAAAACAGATAGGACAGCGACGGGTGGTTGTGCCAGTAGCTGATCAGGCTGCGCAGCAGGTCGGGGCGACGCAGGAAGGGTGAGTCCTTGGGTGTCGCGCCGCCCAGCACGAAGTGGTTGCCGCCGCCGGTGCCGGTGTGGCGCCCGTCGATCATGAACTTTTCCGTGGTGAGCCGGGTTTGCCGTGCTTCTTCATAGAGGAATTCGGTGCGCTCCACCAACTCATCCCAGGTGGCGGAGGGCTGCACATTCACTTCGATCACACCGGGGTCCGGCGTGACCCGGAAATTGCTCAGGCGCATATCCGTCGGTGGTTCATAACCTTCAAGCAACACCGGGCAATGCAGCTCCTCAGCGGTGGCTTCGATGACGGCGACCAGCTCCAGATAATCTTCGACCCGTTCCAGCGGCGGCATGAACAGGTACAACCGCCCCTGCCGTGCCTCGGCGCACAGCGCGGTGCGGGTCAACCAGTCGGCGGACTGATCGACCTGGGGCACGCGCTCATCGCTGGGTGCGGGTTCGCCCGGATTGTTCAGCTCGGCGGTGCCCGGCAACGCCGGCTGATCCTGGTTCGGGTCGGTGGGGTGCACGAACGGATACTCCGCCGCCGTCACCCAGGGTTGCGAGGCCAGCGGCAGACGATAGCCCAGCGGCGAATCCCCCGGCACCAGGCGACAGTGGTTGTCGCGCAGGTACCAGCGCCCGCTCTGCCAACGGTCGTTGGCTGCCGTGCGCGCCAGCGGCAGCACCTGACCGATGACTTTATCCAGGCCTTGGCTGAACACCTTGCGCAGGCGCTCACGCTCCAGCTCGTCACTCAATCGCGGGTCCTGGGCGCTGACATTCTGCGGCAGCGCGCCTTCGCGCCACAGGTAGTAGAAGTTGTCTTCGTAGGCCGGGAACACGAAGCGCGCCGGCAGTTTGAGGCGCTCAGCGACACTGGCGAGGAAACGCCCGGCGAGCACACCGTCGGCGCCGTAATCCTGTTGCTCGTCGGCAATCAAGGCGCTGTTGTGCCAGATCGGCACGCCATCTCGGCGCCAATAGCAATTGAGCGACCAACGCGGCAGTTGCTCGCCGGGGTACCACTTGCCCTGGCCGAAATGCACCAGGCCTTGGGGGGCATAATGTTTGCGCAGGCGCTGGAACAGCTCGGCGGACAATCGACGCTTGTCCGGCCCCAGGGCGGCGGTATTCCACTCGGCGCCGTCAGGGTCGTCAATGGACACGAAGGTCGGCTCGCCACCCATGGTCAGGCGCACGTCATGTTCAAGCAGGTCGCCGTCGATCTGTCGCCCCAGGGCCTGGATCGCCCGCCATTGCTCTTCGGTGTAGGGCTTGGTAACCCGAGGGGCCTCCCAAATGCGCTCCACTGACATTTCGTGGGTAAATTCGCACTCGCAGGGCTCCACCAGCCCACTGATCGGCGCGGCAGACGACGGATCAGGACTACAAGCCAAAGGGATATGCCCTTCCCCGGCGAACAGGCCCGAGGTGGCATCCAGGCCGATCCAGCCAGCGCCGGGCAAGTACACTTCGCACCAGGCATGCAGATCGGTGAAGTCCACTTCGGTACCGGACGGACCGTCGAGGGCTTTCACATCAGCCGTCAGTTGGATCAGGTAGCCGGACACAAACCGCGCGGCCAGCCCCAGGTTGCGCAGCAGTTGCACCAGCAGCCAGGCCGAATCACGGCAGGAGCCAGATGCATTTTCCAGGGTGAATTCCGGGGTTTGCACGCCGGGCTCCAGGCGGATCAGGTAGCCGATGTCAGCGGCCAGGCGCTGGTTGAGGCCCACCAGAAAATCCACCGCCGGCAAGGGTGTGCGGTCGATACCCGCCAGGTAGGCGGCGAACCTGGGCGTCAGCGGCAAGGTTTCCAGGTACGGCGCCAGCTCGCGCTGCTCGTCGGCGGCGTAGCTGAAGGGGATTTTCTCGGCGTAAGGTTCGAGGAAGAAATCGAACGGGTTGAACACCGCCATCTCGGCGACCAGGTCGACTTCGATACGCAGCTCATCGGTCTTTTCCGGGAACACCAGACGCGCCAGGTAATTACCCTGGGGGTCTTGCTGCCAATTGATGAAATGCTGCTCGGGCTGCACGTTCAGCGCATAAGACAGTATCCGCGTACGGCTATGGGCCGCCGGGCGCAAGCGCACAATCTGCGGGCCAAGCTCGACGGCACGGTCATAGCGGTAATGCGTAACGTGGTGCAACGCGACATGAATCGACACGGCGGCCTCCTGCGAGCCAGGGCATGAAAACAAAGCGCGCAAGACTTATGCCAGAGCGGCGGCCAGTGCGCTTTATCGTGAGACCCGGTGCAGTACAGCACCAAAACAGCGCCGACGCGGGTGCCATGGTGCGAGTGACGCACATATTTGTGGCGCTGGTGTGAAACGGGGGTGGGGAATCTACCCAGTCAGCGGGCTTTGTGTCGGGCAATCATCGCTTGGCGCAGTTGGCGGATTTCCAGCAATTTTTGGCGCATCTTCCGATGGCGCTTGCTGTTGAGCAGCAGTAACCCCAGCAGCGGGCACAGCAGGCTCAATCCATAGGACAGCGGATGCGGACCAAAGGCAATAGTGGGTAGTACTGCCAGAATACAGAGTGCGAGCAGCGCCACCAGCGGCCGTACCCACTGCGGCCGCCCGCGCGCGATCATGAAATTGCACTGCACGATGCCCCAGGCCAGCGCAAGGCCACCCAGGAAGGAATACTTGAGGTTGTCATTCATTGGCAAGCGTGGGAAATAACTGTCGAAAATCAGCGGTACCGCAAAAACAAGGCTGAACACCGCCGCGAAAATCGCGCCCATAAAAACCGGGAAGTACTGCGACAGGAAACTGCGAATGCCAGGTAGTTCATTCATCGCTGATTTCCTCATACAGTCCTACTGACCAACCTGGCCCCATCGCGGGCAAGCCCGGCTCCCACAGTTGGCCGGATTTCGAAGTAAAAACGCGGTCAACTGTGAGAGCTGGCTTGCCTGCGAAGGCGGTTTAAGGAGCACAGTTTTAACAATTGGACACGCCACTGAATACAACTAAAAAACCACCACAGGGTTGGCGCAGACACGGACCAGTGGAGCTAACGCTTTTTATCCGCCGCTATAACGGCTTGGCGCAGATAGCGGATCTCCAGCAGTTTTTGGCGCATCTCTCGTTGAACCTTGCTGTTAAGTGTCAATAATCCGAGCAATGGGAATAACAGAGCCAACCCAAAGAGAACCTTTTGAGGCTGGTATTGAACCATTGGAAACACAAACAGCAGGCAGCCGACGTAGATTCCCACCATCACCCACACCCAGGAGGGTCGGCCTCGCAAAATCATAAAGTTGCTGTGGACCGTCAACAGAACCAGCAGCGCCCCGACAGACATAATCTTGAGCCCCACTTGGGCAAGGGGCGCATCACGAAAGTAGGTAATGAACGCCAACGCCACAGCCAATGCCAAAGAAAAACATGCGGCAAATACGCCGCCCATAAACGTCAGAAAGTAGTGCCTGAAAAAGTCGCGCAGCGTGATCAATTCGCTCATTCGTTGACCTCCTCGTACAACCCGATCGCGATGGTATTGATGTTTCCGGAATAGGCACTCCCACCGAATCCTACGGTTGCGCCCAAGACGTCTTTGATCTGGGTGGTTGTGCTGTGCTTTAGCTGCGTCGGGGTGAAACGCTTGGTGAGTTCACCCGATGCCTGCCTGAGCTTGAGCAACTTCGAGGTCAAACTTGGATCATTGATGCTCAGCAGTTCTTTTGTCAGTTTGGCCCTTTCCTGGCGATTCAAACCGCGAAGCACTTCTCGCAGACTCTTGCCCGTCGAGGCCTTAGCGACCTTGACCAGCTTGACCGTCGTGAGGGCCGACGCGCCAACGCCTGCCAGCGAAGCAGCGTCCAGCACAATGGAAGCATTCTGGTACCAGCCTTCACTGTCGAGCCAATCGTTTACCTCTGGCTTGGCAACTTCCAGCGCTGTGCGGGCAATACCATTGAAACACTGGAGCGAACTGGCGCCGGCAGCTGCATACCCCACCACTACGATGACGGAACTGGCGCCGGCACTGAAAGGCACCAGGATTGTTCCACTGGCGATCGCCGCCCAACTGATGACAGCGCCCAGGCAGGAGATTCCTGTATTCACGGCTTCACCGATGAGGCGAGATTCGCGAGGGTTGCTCACCACATGCTCAGCAAACTGCGTCGGCGCAATGTACTTCTGCGCCTCGCGCAAGATGATGCGCTTGGGCTTGATGCTGCAAATCGGCTTGAACTCACGCAGCGTTACGACGTTGAAATCAGCATCGATATACACCACGCCCGCGCCGACGATGCCCGGGTCGGCATCGATGGCGGCGAACAGCCGCGGCAGGTTGATCCGGCTTTCGATGCGCTGGCGCGCCATGAACTGGGAGCGGTTGGAGTCCATGCCGATGGAGGCCAGGGGGTTGCCCATGAATGTTCTTCCTTGATGATGATGTTGGCCGCACTGGCCCCATCGCGGGCAAGCCCGGCTCCCACAGTAACCGAGTGAATCCGATCAACTGTGGGAGCTGGCTTGCCTGCGATGACGATTCAATGGGCGCCACCTTAACAAACAGGCTCACCCTCGAATAGAAAGCAAAACGCCAGCACGAGGCTGGCGCTTTGCATGTTCAAGCAGCGATCAACGCGGCACCACCGGCTTGCGCGCCGGCTTCTTGCCTTTGCCCTTGGCCGCGTCCGCACGCTCCTTGGCAGCCTGCTTGTTGCGCGCCTGAGCGGCGGCCTTGGCCTGTTCGCGTTTGTCCCACGGGTTGCTGCCGTCGCTGCCACGGGGTGGCAGACCGGTGTGCTGGGTGAGGATTTTGGTAGTGGTTTCCTTGGCCACCTTGTGGCTGCCAGCCGGCGTCGAGTTCTTGCGACGGGCACTCTGGTAGCTGTCGGTGTTCGGCTGGTGCAAGGGAATCAGTTGATCCTTGCCCGGCCCGATCAGGTCGCCACGGCCCATGCGCAGCAGGGCCTCACGCAACATCGGCCAACCTTTCGGGTCGTGGTAGCGCAGGAAGGCCTTGTGCAAACGGCGCTGCTCCTCGCTCTTGACGATGGTCACCGCGTCGCTCTTGTAAGTGACCTTGCGCAGCGGGTTCTTGCCCGAGTGGTACATCGCCGTGGCGCTGGCCATCGGCGACGGATAGAACGCCTGCACCTGGTCGGCACGGAAGCCGTTGCCCTTGAGCCACAGCGCCAGGTTCATCATGTCTTCGTCGGTGGTGCCCGGGTGGGCGGCGATGAAGTACGGGATCAGGTACTGCTCCTTGCCCGCCTCTTTCGAGAACTTCTCGAACATGCGCTTGAAGCGGTCATAGGTGCCAATGCCCGGCTTCATCATCTGGTTGAGCGGACCTTCCTCGGTGTGCTCCGGGGCGATCTTGAGGTAGCCACCCACGTGGTGGGTCACCAGCTCTTTAACGTATTCCGGCGACTCGACGGCCAGGTCGTAACGCAGGCCGGAGGCAATCAGGATCTTCTTCACGCCCGGCAACGCACGGGCGCTGCGGTACAGCTGGATCAACGACGAGTGATCGGTGTTCAGGTTCGGGCAGATACCGGGGAACACGCACGACGGCTTGCGGCACGCGGATTCGATTTCCGGGCTCTTGCACGCGATGCGGTACATGTTCGCGGTAGGGCCGCCGAGGTCGGAGATCACCCCGGTAAAACCCGGGACCTTGTCGCGAATTTCTTCAATCTCGCGAATGATCGACTCTTCGGAACGGTTCTGGATGATGCGGCCTTCGTGCTCGGTGATCGAGCAGAAGGTGCAGCCGCCGAAGCAGCCACGCATGATGTTCACCGAGAAACGGATCATGTCGTAGGCCGGGATTTTTTCCTTGCCGTACGCCGGGTGTGGGATACGTGCGTAAGGCATGCCGAACACGTAGTCCATTTCTTCGGTGGTCATCGGAATGGGCGGCGGGTTGAACCACACGTCCACTTCACCGTGCTTCTGCACCAGCGCACGGGCGTTGCCCGGGTTGGTCTCCAGGTGCAGCACACGGTTGGCGTGAGCATAGAGCACCGCGTCGTTGCGCACTTTTTCCACGGACGGCAGGCGGATCACGGTCTTGTCGCGGGTCATCTTCGGGCTGGCCAGGATCTGCACGACCTTGGCTTCTTCCGGATCGTCCTGCGGCCCCTTTTCCTGCTCGATGGCGCAAGCCTGGGTGTCCTGGGTATTCACGTACGGGTTGATGATCTTGTCGATCTTGCCCGGGCGGTCGATGCGGGTGGAGTCCACTTCGTACCAGCCCTGCGGGGTGTCACGGCGAATGAACGCGGTGCCGCGCACGTCAGTGATGTCTTCGATCTTGTGGCCCCAGGACAGACGCTGGGCCACTTCGACAATGGCGCGCTCGGCGTTGCCGTACAGCAGGATGTCGGCGGCGGCGTCGATCAGGATCGAGTTGCGCACCCGGTCCTGCCAGTAATCGTAATGGGCGATGCGGCGCAGGGAGGCTTCGATGCCACCGAGCACGATCGGCACATGGTTGTAGGCTTCCTTGCAACGCTGGCTGTACACCAGGCTGGCGCGGTCCGGGCGCTTGCCGGCCATGCCGCCAGGGGTATAGGCGTCGTCGGAACGGATTTTCTTGTCGGCGGTGTAGCGGTTGATCATCGAGTCCATGTTGCCGGCCGCGACGCCGAAGAACAGGTTCGGCTCGCCGAGCTTCATGAAGTCGTCCTTGGACTGCCAGTTCGGCTGCGCAATGATCCCGACACGGAAGCCCTGGGACTCCAGCAGACGGCCGATGATGGCCATGCCAAAGGACGGATGGTCGACGTAGGCGTCACCGGTCACGATGATGATGTCGCACGAATCCCAGCCAAGCTGATCCATCTCCTCCCTGCTCATCGGCAGGAATGGCGCCGGACCGAAGCATTCGGCCCAGTACTTGGGATAGTCAAATAACGGCTTGGCTGTTTGCATGACGGTGACCGGTGTTGAGATGGAAAATCGCGGGCGCGGAATATAGCACAAATTTTGACCAATTCCGACGACGACAGTCGGAATTGTGGTGCGCCCATCGCGGGCAAGCCCGCTCCCACATTCGAAGGTATTTGCAATCCAAGTGTGGGAGCGGGCTTGCCCGCGATGAGGCTCTTACAGGCGCAGGAGCATTACTCGTCGTCGTCGAAGTTGTAGCTGCCCGGCGCGAGGTTTTCGAAGCGCGTGTACTTACCGATGAACGCCAGGCGGATAAAGCCGATGGGGCCGTTCCGCTGCTTGCCGATGATGATTTCGGCGATGCCCTTGTGTTCCGTCTCGGGGTGATACACCTCATCGCGGTACACGAACATGATCACGTCGGCGTCCTGCTCGATCGCTCCCGATTCCCGCAAGTCGGAGTTCACCGGGCGTTTGTTCGGGCGTTGCTCCAGGGAGCGGTTGAGCTGGGACAGGGCCACCACGGGGCAATTGAACTCTTTGGCCAGCGCCTTGAGGGACCGGGAAATCTCGGAAATTTCGTTGGTCCGGTTGTCACCGCTGGAACCCGGGATCTGCATGAGCTGCAGGTAGTCGATCATGATCAGGCCGATATCACCGTGCTCACGCACCAGGCGCCGCGTACGTGCGCGCATTTCCGACGGGCTGATACCGGCGGTATCGTCGATGAACAGCTTGCGGTCGTTAAGCAGGTTGACCGCCGACGTCAGGCGTGGCCAGTCGTCATCCTCCAACTGGCCGGAACGCACCTTGGTCTGATCAATGCGCCCCAGGGACGAGAGCATACGCATGATCAGCGATTCGCCTGGCATCTCGAGGGAGTACACCAGCACCGCCTTTTCACTGCGCAACACGGCGTTTTCCACCAGGTTCATCGCAAAGGTGGTTTTACCCATCGAAGGACGACCGGCAACGATGATCAAGTCGGCAGGCTGCAGGCCGCTGGTCTTTTCGTCGAGGTCGGTGTAACCGGTGGACAGGCCGGTGATCGCATCGGCGGTATTGAACAGCGTGTCGATACGGTCGATGGCCTTGGTCAGCAGGTCGTTGACGCCCACCGGGCCGCCGGTCTTGGGGCGCGCTTCGGCGATCTGGAAGATCTGGCGCTCGGCCTCATCGAGGATTTCTTCGGCGGTGCGTCCTTCGGGGTTGAAGGCCGCGTCGGCGATGTCGTTGCTGATGCCGATCAACTGGCGCAGGGTGGCGCGCTGGCGAACGATCTGGGCGTAGGCCTTGATGTTCGCGACGGATGGCGTGTTTTTCGCCAGCTCACCCAGATAACCCAGGCCGCCGACCTGGGAGGTCTGACCCTCCTTGTCGAGCTGTTCGGCCAGGGTCACGACGTCGATCGGGGAGTTCTGATCGGCCAGCTTGGCGATGGCACGGAAGATCAGGCGGTGGTCATGGCGATAGAAATCACCGTCCGAGACTTGATCCAGCACACGTTCCCAGGCGTTGTTGTCCAGCATCAAGCCACCGAGCACGGCCTGTTCGGCCTCGATGGAATGCGGCGGCACCTTCAGGGCAGCGGTTTGCAGATCGTATTGCTCGGGAGCTGAAATATCGTTCATGGCCACTTGGAATTCGGGGTTTGTAGAAAAACAAAGGGCACGACCTGTAAACAGGATCGTGCCCGATGTTAACCGCCTGGCACGCGAGGTGCCAGTCAGTTAGGTGCGGCTTAAGCTGCTACCACGACAACGCGTACGGTGGCTTCTACGTCGGAGTGCAGGTGCACGGCCACGTCGAATTCACCCACGTTGCGGATGGTGCCGTTCGGCAGACGAACTTCGCTTTTTGCAACTTCAACGCCGGAGGCGGTCAGTGCATCAGCGATGTCGTGGGTGCCGATCGAACCGAACAGCTTGCCTTCGTCGCCAGCGGTGGCAGTGATGGTCACTTCCAGCTCGGCCAGTTGGGCAGCGCGGCTTTCAGCCGAAGCTTTCTTGTCTGCTGCAGCTTTTTCCAGCTCAGCGCGACGCTCTTCAAACGCAGCCAGGTTGGCAGCGGTTGCAGCGGTGGCTTTGCCGTATGGCAGCAGGTAGTTACGACCGTAACCGGCCTTAACGTTCACTTTGTCGCCCAGGTTGCCCAGGTTGGCGACTTTTTCCAGAAGGATCAGTTGCATGTGAAAATCCTCTAACTTTTAACCTTCACCGTTCGCGTTATCGGCGTCTTTCGGCGCCAGACGACCGCGAAAATCAATCAGGCCGTCGACAATGGCCAGAACCACGAGTAACGGATAGATCAGCTGCATGAACAGCAACAGCGTCACGTACAACCCCACCAGCCAGAACCTGGCCAGGCGCTTCTGCGCGACCAGCCCGTGAATCAGAGCCAGCCCGGCAAACACCAGCGGTACGCTGCAAAACAGCAACAGCAGGGCAGCCTGGGGACCGAGATTCGGTCCGACCACCATGCAGGCCAGCAGCAACATCGCCACGCCCGCGGGGATTCTGATACTGCGAAACTCGCGACCAAAACCGCCCGGGTTATACAACAACGCCTGCCAATAACGCCCCAGTATCAGGCTCAGCACGCTGACGATCTGCAGCACCACTGCCATAAGGCCGATCAGGGCCGGTGCGATCAGTGCCGCGAGGCGCGCTCGCTCATCTACCGACAATTGCTGGTAGAGATCCCCGAGAGCCAGCGGCAGGACCTTGACGATCTCTTGCGCCAGCGCCTCGATCTGCGGGTGGAAAGCCGCGCCGAGCAACACTGAAAAAACCAGACCCACTGCCACGCTGACCAGCAGCGTGCGGACCCAGGACTCACTTGCGCGCAAAACCAACGCAAGGCTCGATGACCCCAACAGCACCATAAGCACCTTGGGTTCACCCAGTTGCAGCCACCAGATCAAGGCAGCCAGCAACCCCAGGGCCAGGACACCCACGGCGTCCTGCAAACCGCGCCGCAGGAGCACAAGGCATCCAGCGGCAGCACCCAACCAATACAGCAACGGCAATGCCACACATCCAGCCACTACCAGAGTGGCCTGCATACGACCGCGCATGATGAACTCAGCTAAGGCGCGCATGCATTCAATCCCTTACTACTTGTCGACTGCCCGGTCTCAGCGGCCGTGGCTGTCGGTGTAGGCCAGCAGGGCCAGGAAGCGGGCGCGCTTGATAGCGGTGGCCAGCTGACGCTGATAACGAGCTTTGGTACCGGTGATGCGGCTTGGAACGATTTTGCCGGTCTCGGATACGTAGGCTTTCAGAGTGTTGAGATCTTTGTAGTCGATCTCTTTCACGTCTTCAGCGGTGAAGCGGCAGAATTTACGACGACGGAAGAAACGTGCCATTTGATAGGCTCCTTAAAAGGTCCGTGGATTACTCGTCAGCGTTATCGCTGTTGTCGCTGTCATCGCTGTCGTCGCCATCGGCGCTTTCAGCATGCTCAGGACGGTCGCGACGCTCACGGCGCTCACTGCGGTTTTCTTCAGCCTTGAGCATCTCGGACTGGCCGGTAACGGCTTCGTCGCGACGGATGACCAGGTTACGGATCACTGCATCGTTGTAGCGGAAGTTGTCTTCCAGCTCGGCCAGGGCCTTGCCGGTGCACTCAACGTTCAGCATCACGTAGTGAGCCTTGTGAACATTGTTGATTGCGTAGGCCAGTTGACGACGGCCCCAGTCTTCCAGACGGTGGATTTTGCCGCCGTCTTCTTCGATCAGCTTGGTGTAACGCTCAACCATGCCGCCGACTTGCTCGCTTTGATCCGGGTGGACCAAAAAGATGATTTCGTAATGACGCATGAATGCTCCTTACGGGTTGTAGCCTGCCGCTTGAAAACGGTCAGACAAGGAGTGAATGACACTTATGGACCTTGCTGCGGGGGAGGCACCTGCGTGCCGGCCTCCAAGGCAAGGGGCGCAATTGTAGAGAAGGGGGAGAAAGGGTGCAAGGCAATTGGTGATTATTTGAACAGCGCAGCAGCCACATAGACGCAAAACAACTGTGGGAGCTGGCTTGCCTGCGATGGCGGCGGCACTGGCAGCGTCTCTGCCGACTGACACACCGTCATCGCGGGCAAGCCCGGCTCCCACAGGGTACTGCGTTGCGATCAGCCGTTCTTCACAGCCTTCTTGGCACCGCGCTGACGCTGGGCCTCGAACAGGCACACACCCGTCGCGACCGACACGTTGAGGCTGCTGACACTGCCGGCCATCGGCAGGTGCACCAGGTAATCACAGTGCTCACGGGTCAGGCGGCGCATGCCTTTGCCTTCGGCACCCATGATGAGGATGGTCGGGCCGGTGAGGTCCTGGTCATAAATGCTGACCTCCGCCTCTCCTGCCGTCCCCACGACCCACAGGCCGCGCTGCTGAAGTTTTTCCAGGGTGCGCGCCAGGTTGGTCACAGCCACCAGCGGAATCACTTCCGCGGCGCCGCAGGCGACTTTACGCACTACAGGCGTCAAGGTCGCCGACTTGTCCTTGGGCACGATCACCGCCAGTGCACCGGCGGCATCCGCCGAGCGCAGGCAAGCGCCCAGGTTATGCGGATCGGTCACGCCGTCCAGTACCAGCAACAAGGGCGAACCTTCGGTGCGATCCAGCAGCTCGTCGAGCATCGCCTCGCCCCAGACCTGGCTCGGGCTGACATCCGCCACCACACCTTGATGCACGCCTTCAACCCAGGCATCCATCTCGCGACGCTCAGCCTGGCCGATGGCTACGCGGTTTTCGTTGGCCAACTCGACCAGCGCCTGTACACGCGGCTCACTGCGCCCTTCTGCCAGCCACACCTGCTTGACGCGCTTGGGGTGGTGACGCAGCAATGCTTCCACGGCATGCACGCCGTAGATTTTTTCCAGACTCATGACTTGGCCTTAGGTTTGCGTGCCCCGCCGCTTTTTGCAGGGGATGGGCCTTTACGGTGCTTGGACGGTTTTTTCTCGCCGGCCTGGGACTTGCCGCTGGCGGCCGGCTTGCCACCGGCCCGGGCCTCACTGAGCAGCTTCTGCTTCAACTCGCGGCTTTTGCGCACCTCGGCGTTATTGGCTGCCGCGTCGCTCGGGCGATAGGCATCGGAAGCCTTTTCCTTGGTGGAACGGCGTGGCGGCTTGGCCGGTGCAGGCTCAGCTGCCGCCTTGGCCGGGGTCGACTTACCCTTCGGCGCCTCGGTAGGGGTTGGCGCACCCCGCTTTTTGCGGCCAACCGGCGCTTCGACGGTCTTTTCAGACATGCCGAAGTCGATCTTGCGCTCATCGAGGTCGACGCGCATGACCTGCACTTCCACCGTGTCGCCCAAGCGGAAGCTGCGGCCAGTGCGCTCGCCCGCCAGGCGGTGATGCACAGGATCGAAATGGTAGTAATCGCCCGGCAAGGCGGTGACGTGCACCAGGCCCTCGACGTAAATGTCGGTCAGTTCGACGAACAGGCCAAAGCCGGTCACGGCGGTGATCACCCCTGGGAACGACTCGCCCACGCGGTCCTTCATGAACTCGCACTTGAGCCAGTTCACCACGTCGCGAGTGGCTTCGTCGGCACGGCGCTCGCTCATGGAGCACTGCTCGCCCAACTGTTCCAGGGCGGCTTCGTCGTAAGGATAGATCCGCGCCTTGGGAATGGTCATCGCACCGGCACGCTTGACGTGCGGGGTGTTCTGCCTGGAATGGATCACGCTGCGGATGGCACGGTGCGTGAGCAAGTCCGGATAGCGACGAATCGGCGAGGTGAAGTGGGTGTACGCCTCGTAGTTCAGGCCGAAGTGGCCCTCGTTTTCAGCGCTGTACACCGCCTGGCTCAGGGAACGCAGCATGACCGTCTGGATCACGTGGTAATCCGGGCGATCCTTGATACTGGCCAGCAATGCCTGGTAATCCTTCGGCGTCGGGCCTTCCTTGCCTTTGTGCAGGGACAGACCCAACTCGCCCAGGAAGGCGCGCAGCTTCTCCAGACGTTCTGGCGGCGGGCCGTCGTGAACGCGATACAGCGCTGGGATTTCATGCTTCTGCAGGAATTCGGCAGTGGCCACGTTGGCCGCCAGCATGCATTCCTCGATCAGCTTGTGCGCATCATTGCGGGTGGTCGGCGTGATCGCGGCGATCTTGCGCTCGGAACCGAAGACAATCCGCGTCTCCTGGGTTTCGAAGTCGATCGCGCCACGGACATGACGGGCACCCAGCAACACTTTGTACAGCGCATAAAGTTGCTTGAGGTGTGGCACCACGTCGCCGTACTCGCCGCGCAGCGCCTTGGCTTCGCTGGTTTTCGGGTGTTCCAGAAGGGTACTGACCTTGTTGTAGGTCAACCGCGCCTGGGAATGGATCACCGCTTCGTAGAACTGGTAGTCGGTCATCTCGCCGGTTTTCGAGATGGTCATCTCGCACACCATCGCCAGACGGTCGACTTTCGGGTTCAGGGAGCACAGGCCGTTGGACAACTCCTCCGGCAACATCGGGATCACACGCTCGGGGAAATACACCGAGTTGCCACGTACCTGGGCTTCGGCGTCCAGCGCCGAACCGATCTTCACGTAGCTGGAAACGTCGGCAATCGCTACGTACAGCTTCCAGCCGCCGGAAAACAGGCGCAGCTTGCCGGGCTTGGCTTCGCAGTAGACGGCGTCGTCGAAGTCGCGGGCGTCTTCGCCGTCGATGGTGACGAACGGCAGATGGCGCAGATCGATGCGCTTCTCTTTGTCCTTTTCCTCGACGTGGGGCTTGAGCTTGCGCGCTTCCTTCACTACGGCTTCCGGCCACACGTGCGGGATGTCGTAGGTACGCAGCGCGACATCGATTTCCATGCCCGGCGCCATATAGTTGCCGACCACTTCGATCACATCGCCCTGAGGCTGGAAGCGCGGCGTCGGCCAGTGGGTGATTTTCACCTCGACGAACTGACCGATCTTCGCGTTGCCGTTGCGACCCGGGGTGATCAGCACTTCCTGCTGCACCTTGGGGTTGTCCGGCACCACAAAACCGATGCCGCCCTCTTCGAAGTAACGGCCCACGATGGTTTCGTGACCACGGGAGACCACTTCGACGATCACGCCTTCACGCCGACCGCGACGGTCCAGGCCGGAAACGCGTGCCAGTGCGCGGTCGCCATCGAACACCAGGCGCATTTGCGCCGGGCTCATGAACAGGTCGTCACTGCCATCATCGGGAATCAGGAAACCGAAACCGTCACGGTGCCCGGCGATGCGCCCCAGGATCAGGTCGAGCTTGTCCACCGGCGCATAGGTACCACGACGGGTGTAGATCAGTTGAGCGTCGCGCTCCATGGCGCGCAAACGGCGACGCAGGGCTTCGAGTTGGTCTTCGGTACTCAGGCCGAATTCTTCAACCAGCTGCTCGCGGCTAGCAGGCGAACCCCGATCGGCGAGATGCGCCAGAATCAGTTCGCGGCTAGGAATGGGGTTTTCATATTTTTCCGCTTCACGAGCGGCCTCGGGATCGAGGGACTGCCAATCGGCCATTAGAGAGTTTTCACCTTGTCTATATGCGGGTTAGTTTGGCATACGCGTATTGAAACGGGAAATTTCAGGCAGCAACAAACGATTAAAAGCCCTCCACAGCCGCCAAAACGCACCTTGCGCGACCACTGGCACTTTTTTCCAGGCTTTTTTGAAAACGGGGGTTTACAGCTCAAAAACCTCTCCGTATAGTGCGCGCCATCGACGACGGCAACGTTGACGATGATGCCCAGGTGGTGAAATTGGTAGACACGCCAGCTTCAGGTGCTGGTGACCTTACGGTCGTGGAAGTTCGAGTCTTCTCCTGGGCACCAAATTCAGATCAAACCCGCGAAAGCGGGTTTTTTCGTTTCCGGGGTTTGAAAACATCCCCGCCCCTCTCCCCCTCGTCCGCACCTGAGAAGCTTTATCGTTTATCCTTGCAAAGATTTGTTGCACTCAAGTGAGGAACACCCCGGATGATGATCCGCGATACCCGTCTCAAGACATCCCTTCTGCGTGGCCTGACCATCACTCTGCTGGGCCTGACCCTGCTCTCGCCCGCCGCCCAATGCGCCGACAAGATTTCCCTGACCCTGTACAACGGCCAGCATAAGGAAGTCGGCGACGAACTCGCCAAGGCCTTCGAAGCCAAGACCGGCATCCATGTCAACGTGCGCAAAGGCAGCAGCAACCAATTGGCAAGCCAGGTCGTCGAAGAGGGTGAGCGCTCACCTGCCGATGTGATCTACACCGAAGAATCGCCGCCACTGAACAAACTCGGCGAGCAAGGCCTGCTTGCCAGGATCGACGCCAGCACCCTCGACGTACTACCCAAGGATTACGTCGGCAGCAACGGCGACTGGATGGGCGTCACCGCACGCACCCGCGTCGTGGCATTCAACCCCAAGCTGATTGCGGAAAAGGACCTGCCCAAGTCAGTACTGGATTTCGCTGGCCCCGAGTGGCAAGGCAAAGTGGGCTTCGTGCCCACCAGCGGCGCCTTCCAGGAACAGGCCGTGGCAATCATCAAGCTGCACGGTCGCGAAGCCGCAGAAGAATGGCTCACCGGCCTGCGCGCATTTGGCAAGGTCTACAGCAACAATATGGTCGCCCTCAAAGCCGTGGAGAATGGCGAAGTCGCTACCGTACTGGTGAACAACTACTACTGGTTTGCCCTGAAAAAGGAAAAAACCAACCTGGACTCGCAACTGCACTATTTCACCGATGGCGACGCGGGCGGCTTGATTACCGTGTCTTCCGCTGCTGCACTGAAATCCAGCAAACACCCGAAAGAAGCCCAGCAGTTGCTGGCGTTCATGGCCAGCGAAGAAGGCCAGCGCGTGATCACCAACACCTCGGCTGAATACCCATTGCGCAAGGGCATGGAATCCAGCCGCGGCCTCAAACCCTTCAGCGAGCTGCAACCGCCGAAAGTCACTCCCGCCGACCTGGGCAATGCGGAAGAAGCTCTGGACCTGGAACGTGACGTTGGCCTGAACTGATGACCCCATCGCTCTCGACTTTGCGTAGCGGCTTCAGCCAACCACGCAGGCGGCCCTCGCCCTGGCTGGTGCTCCCCGTGCTGCTGTTGGTGGGCCTGAGCCTGTTGCCGTTGCTGTATGTGGGACTCAAGGCCTGGCAAGCCGGCTGGGCAGAAGCGGTGCGTCTGCTGTGGCGGCCTTATGTGTTCGGGTTGCTACGCAATACCCTGGCGCTGATGGTCGGGGTGACGATAGTCTGCGCCGTGATCGGCCTGAGCCTGGCCTGGCTGCTGGAACGCAGCAACCTGCCGGGGCGGCGCATCTGGGGCGTGATTCTGTGCCTGCCGTTTGCCGTGCCGGCGTTCGTCAGCAGCTTTACCTGGGTCTCGCTCAGCGCGCACTTCGAGGGCCTGGGCGGGGCGATCCTGGTGATGAGCCTGTCCAAATACCCGCTGGTGTTTCTGCCGGTAGCGGCGACGTTGCGCAACCTGGACCCGTCCCTGGAGGAGTCGGCGCGCACCCTGGGACAGAACCGCCGGGGCGTGTTTTTTCGCGTCACGCTGCCGCTGCTCTGGCCTTCGCTACTGGCCGGAGCACTGTTGATCGCACTGCATATGCTGGTGGAATTCGGCGCGCTGTCGATCATCGGCCTGCAAACCTTCACCACCGCGATCTACCAGCAATTCGAGCTGGAATTCAGCAACGCCAATGCCGCGATGCTGTCGGCGGTACTGCTGGTGATGTGCCTGACTCTGCTGTGGCTGGAGTTGTGCGCACGTGGCAAGGGCCGCCACGTGCGCACCGGTCAGGGCGCAGCGCGGCATGCCGAACCCGTTCGACTGGGCAGATGGGCACCGTTGGGCCAGGCGTATTGCCTGGCGCTGGCGCTCGTCGGCAGCGGCATTCCGCTGGGCATGCTCGGCTATTGGCTGGCCGTTGGCTCGTCGGCGGCGTTTCCGGTGGCCGAGATTGGTGAGGCGCTGCTGTCTTCCCTGGCACTCTCACTGGGCGGAGCCGCCCTGTGCCTGGTACTGGCCGTGCCGGTGGGGCTCCTGGTGGTGCGCTATAAGGGCCGACTGGCAATCTGGGCGGAACGCCTGCCCTATCTGCTACACGCCCTGCCGGGCCTGGTGATCGCACTGACGCTGGTGTACTTCGCCCTGCATTACGTGCCGGCGCTCTACCAAACATCGGCACTGCTGCTGATCGCTTATGCGCTGTTGTTTCTGCCGTTGGCCCAGGCACCGATCCGCACAGCCCTGAACAAAGCCGCACCGCAATTGGAAGAGGCGGCACGCACGCTGGGCGCGTCGTCGTTCAGTGCGTTTTGCCGGGTGACGCTGCCGATTATCTTCCCGGCATTGGGGGCTGCGTTTGCGCTGGTTTTTCTGGATGCGATGAAGGAATTGACGGCGACCTTGCTGCTCAGTCCGACCGGACTGAACACTTTGGCAACGGCGGTGTGGGCGCACACCTCGAATGTGGAATTCGCGGCGGCGGCGCCTTATGCAGTGCTGCTGATTCTGGTGTCAGGGTTACCGGTTTATCTGCTTACAACCCGGATGTATCTGAGCCGCTGAAATAGCCATCGCAGGCAAGCCAGCTCCCACATTTTTGATTTGTGAACACCGTCAAATGTGGGAGCTGGCTTGCCTGCGATGAGGCTGGAACAGACAACCTCAGGCCCGGAACTGCCCCAGACTCGCCTTCAACTGCGCCGCCAACCCATCCAGCACCTTGCCACTGGCAGTCGTCTCTACTACCGCCTGCGCCGCACGCTCGGCTTGGGCATGAATCACCTCGACCCGTCCGCGCACGGCGTGGGCGCCCTGTGCCTGATGCTCAGCGGCGCGCGTGGCCAAACCAATCGCCGCATGCACTTGCTCCACCGACGCCTGCACGGTCTGTTGCAGCCGCACGCTGTCGCGCAGCACCAGCAACCCTTCGTTGGCCTGGCGCCCCGCCTTGCCGATGGTTTCCACGGCTTCACGGGCACCCTGCTGCAGCGCCACGATGTGTGCCTGGATGTCACCGGTCGAGCTTTGGGTCTTGCTCGCCAGCGCACGCACTTCGTCCGCCACCACCGCGAAACCGCGCCCGGTCTCGCCGGCACGGGCCGCCTCGATCGCCGCGTTGAGCGCCAACAGGTTGGTTTGCTCGGCAATCCCATGGATCACCGTCAACACCACTTCGATCTGCTCGCTTTGCTGGGCCAGGCGCTCGATCACCGTGGAGCCGGCCTGTACCTGACCCGCCAGCGCCTCGATCAAGCTACCGACTTCTGCCGAGGTACGTGAGTTCTCATCCGTGGCCTGGCGAATATCCACCACCTGCTGCAACGCCGCCTGCATGGCATGGCTTTCGGCCTGAGCCTCATCAGCCATTTGCGAGAGTGCGCGCAGGCTCTCGGCCACCTCGTCACGCTGCAAGCCCGCCGCCGCATCGGCGCCGGCATTGCGCAGGGACATCGCGCCGATTTCCACGCCAGTGCGCTGGGCCACATCACCCGCCTCACGCACGATGGGCTGCAACTTGTCCACAAAGCGATTGACCGCCGAAGCCATGGCGCCGATTTCATCTTTGCTGCTGATCTGCACGCGCTTGGTGAGATCGCCCTCGCCCGCCGCCAGGTCATCCATGGCTGCAATCAGCAACTTGAGCCGATTGACCACGCGACGCCCCAACACCACCGCAATCAACAGCAACACACCAAACCCGACCACCGCCAGGCCCACGCCAATGCGCCAGCGCAGGGTGCCGGCGGCATCCTGCACGGCGCTGCTGGTGTTGGCGGTCATCTGAGTGGCGGTGGCTTGCGCCGATTGCAGGCGTGCGCCCATGGCCGCGGCGCTATCAGCGGCAGCCCCTTTGAGGCTGTCGCCCACCAACTGATCACTGCTGGCAATCAGCGCCGCGAAACGCTTGTCCAACTCGGCCAGGTCGGTCTCCACCGACGCCGTCGAGACGCCCATGATGACCTTGCCGATTTCTACCCCGTTGGGGCTGATGGACGCCTCAACGTAGTACACCGACGGATCGTTCCTGGCGGCATTCAGTACCTTGTCCAAGGCACGATCACCTTGGCCCTTTTCCAGCAACGCCTTGTTGATCGGGTTATCCCGATTCAGGTAACGGGTCAGATGCTCACCCGCCGCATCGTCGTACACCACGAACAGCACGTTGGGGTTGCGCTGGGCACGTCGAGCGAACTCGGACAATGTCGGCACATCGCTGTCCCACATGGCGCGGGGCGCCACTGAGGCCAGCAGTTGCGCCATATCATTGGCGGAGTCTTGCAGATCTTTTTCCAGGGTCGCACGCAACTGCTTCTGCTCTTCCTGCAAACGCGTCGACAATCCACTGGTAAGGCGCTGACGCGTACTGGAAGACAGGTTGTCCAGGCTGGACGTGACTTCTTTGCCAGCTTGCGCCAGTTCGCCAGACAACTTCTGGCTATCGACCCCCAGGCGATTGCCCAGGTCAGCCTCAAGCGCCGTGACTGTGCTCCGCGTGAGCGCAACCGCTACCAGCACTTGCACCAAAAGGGCGATACCCAGGGTAACGAACACCGGCCGCAGCAGCCGGCTTTGTAACAATGAGAGAACGGCAGACATCGGGAATCCCTCCACCACGGGTGCCATTAATCTGATAGCACCGCGAAAGAAAGAACCATAGCAAGGGTCGTGCCGCCCGGCCAATTGAAACGACAAAGGGCTCCCGAAGGAGCCCTTTGTTTGTTACATCAACAGCTTATCAAGCGAACGGGTGGCGCAGCACGATGGTCTCGTTGCGGTCCGGGCCCGTCGAAATAATGTCAATCGGCGCACCGACCAACTCTTCGACACGCTTGATGTAGTTGCGGGCAGCCTGCGGCAGCTCTTCCAGGGTCTTGGCGCCCAGGGTCGACTCGCTCCAGCCCGGCATCTCTTCGTACACCGGCTCGAGGCCGATGTAGCTGTCGGCGTCGGTTGGCGCGTCGATCACTGCACCATCCTGGTTCTTGTAGCCTACGCAGATGTTGATGGTTTCCAGGCCGTCGAGTACGTCCAGCTTGGTCAGGCACAGGCCCGAGATGCTGTTCACGTCGATGGCGCGCCGCAGGATCACGGCGTCGAACCAACCGCAACGACGCGCACGACCAGTGGTAGCACCGAACTCATGGCCACGCTTGGCGAGGAAGGCGCCCACATCGTCGAACAGCTCGGTCGGGAACGGGCCCGAGCCCACACGCGTGGTGTAAGCCTTGGTGATGCCCAGGATGTAGTCGAGGAACATCGGGCCCACGCCGGAACCGGTGGCAATGCCGCCAGCGGTGGTGTTGGAGCTGGTCACGTACGGGTAGGTGCCGTGGTCGATGTCCAGCAGGGAACCTTGGGCGCCTTCGAACATGATGTCTTTGCCGGCACGGCGCAGGTTGTGCAGTTCAGCAGTGACGTCGAGCATCATCGGCTTGAGCAGCTCGGCGTACTCCATGCACTCATCCAGGGTTTTCTGGAAGTCGATGGCCGGCTCTTTGTAGTAATTGACCAGCACGAAGTTGTGGTAGTCCAGCAACTCGCCCAGCTTGGCGGCGAAACGCTCGCGGTGGAACAGGTCACCGATGCGCAGGCCGCGACGTGCAACCTTGTCTTCGTACGCCGGGCCGATACCGCGACCGGTGGTGCCGATCTTCAGCTCGCCACGGGCCTTTTCACGGGCCTGGTCCAGTGCAACGTGGTAGGACAGGATCAGCGGGCAGGACGGGCTGATGCGCAGGCGCTCGCGCACCGGTACGCCCTTCTCTTCCAGCTTGGTGATCTCACGCAGCAGCGCGTCAGGCGCAACCACGACGCCGTTGCCGATCAGGCACTGCACGCCTTCGCGCAGCACGCCCGACGGGATCAGGTGCAAGACGGTTTTTTCGCCATCGATGACCAGGGTGTGGCCAGCGTTGTGGCCACCTTGGTAGCGCACTACGGCGGCAGCATGTTCGGTCAGCAGATCAACGATCTTGCCTTTGCCCTCATCACCCCATTGGGTGCCCAGGACTACGACATTCTTACCCATAACACTTGTCCTCATTCGCGCAAACTTGGTGCCGGCGAAGGCCGGCAGGAAAACTCAAGAAGCCAATGGCGATACTTGCCAAAGCCCGTTCTGCAGAATCAATTGCCGGTCGCAGTCCGCATCACGGGCGGCGGCCAATGGCTGACCAGGCAAGGCCTGGACGACACGCTGACCCTCACTGCGCAACTGGCAAACCTGCTGCCAGAGTGCCGCGTCCGTACTGTCGGGCATCCAGATGCCACCAGACGGCAGCTCGACCTCAGCACGCCCCAGGGTCACCAGGGTTTTCAAATCGGTGGAAAAACCGGTGGCCGGACGCGCGCGCCCGAAGTCGGCACCGATATCGTCGTAACGACCGCCTTGGGCGATGGCTTGACCAACGCCCGGCACAAATACCGCAAACACCACGCCCGTGTGGTAGTGGTAGCCACGCAACTCGCCCAGATCGAAATACAACGGCAGTTGCGGGAAGCGTGCCGACAATTGCTCGGCAATCGCCAGTACATCGTTCAGCGCAGCCAATACCGGCGCCGGGGCGTTGGCCAGGCGCTCACGCGCAGCCGCCAGCACTTCACGGCCACCGCACAGGTTGACCAGGGAACGCAGCATGCCAGCCAGGTCAGCCGGGACGCCTTCGGTCAGGGCGATCACTTCGTCGATAGCCTTGCGTTGCAGGGCATCGAACAACTGTTGTTCCACTTCGCCGGACAAACCAGCCGCGCGGGCCAGGCCGCGATAGATACCCACATGGCCCAGGTCCATGTGCACATCGGGTACATCAGCCAGTTGCAGCATGGCCAGCATCAAACTGATCACTTCGACGTCGCTGCTCGGGCTCGCGTCGCCATACAACTCGGCGCCCAGCTGAATCGGGCTGCGGGACGACGACAACGCACGCGGCTGAGCATGCAGCACGCTGCCGGCGTAGCACAGCCGGCTGGGGCCTTCGCGACGCAGGGTATGCGCATCGATGCGCGCCACTTGCGGCGTGATATCGGCACGGAAACCCATTTGCCGGCCAGATTGCGGGTCGATGACCTTGAAGGTGCGCAGATCCAGGTCCTGGCCCGCGCCGGTCAGCAGGGATTCCAGGTACTCGATATGGGGAGTCACGACAAACTCGTAACCCCAGCTCTGGAACAGATCCAACACCTGGCGACGCGCAACTTCGATGCGCGCAGCTTCTGGTGGCAGTACTTCTTCGATGCCATCTGGCAGCAGCCAGCGGTCTACCGTTGCCATTACGCCATTCCCCTATGATCCGGGCGGCCAGCCCTCGGCCGAGCCTTGAGTGAAGCAGAAAATGCCCGTCTCCTGCATAAACAACGCGCAAGAACGACGTGACGAAATGGCCTGCCAGCGGCCTCGTCGGGCACTTTCCTCGAAAAACCTGTGGCATCTGCAAGGACAACACAACAATCAAACATGCAGACGCAAAAAAGCCGGGAATTTCCCGGCTGCCGCATCATACACCCGTTTTCTGAAAGGATCACCCCGCCAGGCGTTTTAGCCGCCCGACGGAGTGTCCCTACAGAATCACCGGCGTGTTACTTGGCCTTCTCCAGGTAGCGGAAGAACTCGCTGCTTGGGTCCAGCACCATGACGTCGGTTTTGTTCGCGAAGCTTTCACGGTAGGCACGCAGGCTGCGGTAGAACGCATAGAACTCCTGGTCCTGGCCATAAGCCTTGGCATAGATCGCCGCCGCTTGTGCGTCGCCGTCACCACGCGCTTCTTCCGACTCGCGATAGGCTTCAGCCAGTAGTACACGGCGCTGACGATCGGCATCCGCACGGATACCTTCGGCCAACTCGTTACCCTTGGCGCGGTGCTCACGAGCCTCACGTTCACGTTCGGTGCTCATACGCTCGAACACGCTGCGGTTCACTTCCTTCGGCAGGTCGATGGCCTTGACCCGAACATCGATCACCTCGATGCCCAGCTCTTTTTCCGCCATGGCGTTCAACGAACGCGTGATATCAGCCATCAGCGCGTCACGCTCACCGGAAACCACCTCATGGAGGGTGCGCTTACCGAACTGGTCACGCAGGCCCGACTCCAGACGACGGGACAGACGCTCGTCGGCGATCTGCTTCAGGCCGGACGTCGCGGTGTAGAAGCGCTCGGCATCCTTGACGCGCCACTTGGCGTAGGCGTCCACCATCACGGCTTTCTTTTCCAAGGTCAGGAAACGCTGTGTCGGTGCGTCCAGGGTCATCAGGCGGGCGTCGAACTTGCGCACCTGGTTGACGTAGGGAACCTTCACATGCAGACCAGGCTGAACGTCCGCCTGAACCACACGACCGAATTGCAGCAACACCGCGCGCTCGGTCTGAGCCACGATGTAGAAGCAGTTCCAGGCAGCGATGACCAGCACGACGCCCACAATCAGGGCTGTCAGCGATTTATTGCTCATCAACGACTCTCCCTGGTACGTGTTTGCTGTTGCAGCAAGTCAGCGGCCGCCCGGGCGCTCGCTTCATTGGCAGCGGCATTCGAACCGGTGGACGGCGCGCCGGTGCTGCTACGACCACCTTCGATCATCTTGTCCAGCGGCAGGTACAGCAGGTTGTTCTGCCCACCCTTGCTGCCGGTCACGAGAACCTTGCTGGTGTTGCTGAAGACTTCCTGCATGGTGTCCAGGTACAGACGCTCGCGGGTAACCTCGGGTGCCTTGCGGTATTCGGCGACCAGCTTGGTGAAGCGATCCGCCTCACCCTTGGCGCGGGAAACCACTTCGTCACGGTAACCGTTGGCATCCTCGAGGATGCGCTGGGCCTGACCACGAGCCTCCGGCACGACGCCGTTGGCATAGGTTTCAGCCTGGTTGCGCGAACGCTGCTCGTCTTCGCGGGCGCGGATCACGTCGTCAAAGGCTTCCTGAACTTCGCGCGGTGCCGCTGCGCTCTGTACGTTCACCTGGGTAACGGTGATGCCGGTGCGGTAGGTATCGAGGAACCGTTGCAGACGCTCCTTGATTTCGCTGGCCATCAATTCACGCCCTTCGGTCAGCACCTGGTCCATGGCGGTGGAACCCACCACGTGACGCAGCGCACTTTCGGTCGCGTGCTGCAGGCTGATTTCCGGCTGATCGACGTTCAGCACGAAGTCCTGCAGGTTGCTGATCTTGTACTGCACGGTCAGCGGCACTTCGACGATATTCTCGTCTTCGGTCAGCATCTGGCCCTGCTTGGTGTAGGCACGCTCACGCGTGACGTTTTCCATGTATTTCTTGTCGATCGGCGGGAAATAGATATTCAGGCCCGGCCCGACCGTCTCGTAGTACTTGCCGAAGCGCAGCACCACGGCCTGCTCCTGCTCGTCCACCACGTACACGGCACTGTACAGCCAGACGGCCGCCAGCACGACAAGGCCCAGGCCCAACAGGCCATAGCCACCGCCCTTGCCAGTGCGACCACCACCGTCGTCACCACCGCGTTTTTTCCCACCACCGAACAACCCATTCAGGCTTTCCTGCAGCTTTCGGAAGGCCTCGTCGAGATCCGGCGGGCCCTTGCGGTCGCCGTTATTGCGGCGCTTACCACCCCAAGGATCCTGATTGTTCGAGTTGCCACCCGGCTCATTCCAAGCCATAGCGCTCTCCATCTGATAAAGCAAAGACGCACCCACGGCGCGCCGACCAATGCTACAGAATGCCTGCCAGTGCGGCACAACCGCTTTCGGAGGCTTTTATTGCAAAGTGTGTTGTTCGATGAACTCTGTCGGCACCACACCTTCACGGCTGACCAGCCGATTCAGTTCCGAGCGCGGCAATCGAACGGCCAGCAAGCTGACACCTTCTTCGTCGTGTTCTTCTTTCTGTACCGCGCCCAACTCGAAAAACTGTGCACGCAGTCGAGCAAAACGCTGCGGCAAGCGCAAGGTGCCGACGAACAAATCGCTGCCCAGCAGTTCGGCAATGGCTTGCTCAAGCAACTCCAGGCCGCTACCGTCTCGCGCCGAAAGCCATACCCGCCGGGGCTTTCCATCTTCGTCGCGCTGGATTTGTGGCTCAACGCCTTCAAGCAAATCGAGTTTGTTATAGACCTCGAGGATCGGCAAGTCCTGGGCGCCAATCTCGCCCAGCACCACCATGACCTGCTCGATCTGCAGCATGCGATCCGGTTCTGCCGCGTCGATCACGTGCAACAGCAGGTCGGAGTTGCTCGACTCCTCGAGCGTAGACCGAAATGCTTCGACCAGCTTGTGGGGCAAGTGACGAATGAACCCCACGGTATCGGCCAGCACAATCGGCCCCAGATCATCCAGATCCAGACGGCGCAGCGTCGGATCGAGGGTGGCGAAGAGCTGATCGGCCGCGTACACCTCGGACTTCGTCACATTGTTGAACAACGTGGACTTGCCGGCGTTGGTGTAGCCCACCAGAGACACGGTCGGAATATCCGCACGGGAACGACCACGCCGGGACTGCTCGCGCTGACTGCGGACTTTCTCGAGGCGCCCCTTGATCTGGCGCAGGCGCACCCGCAGCAGGCGTCGGTCGGTTTCCAGTTGGGTTTCACCCGGGCCGCGCATACCGATGCCGCCGCCCTGACGCTCAAGGTGCGTCCAGCCACGAACCAAGCGGGTGCTCATGTGGTCAAGCTGGGCCAGCTCGACCTGGAGCTTGCCTTCATGGGTACGGGCGCGCTGGGCGAAAATATCGAGAATCAGACCGGTGCGGTCAATCACGCGACACTCGAAGACACGTTCGAGGTTACGTTCCTGACTGGGCGTGAGGGTGTGATTGAAGATCACCAGATCGGCTTTTTCGGCATGAACCAGGTCGCGCAATTCCTCGACCTTGCCGCTGCCAATCAGGAATTTGGCGGTTGGCCGATGACGCGGCACGTTAAAAAACGCAACGGTCTCGGCGCCGGCCGAATTTGCCAACTCCTGAAACTCCTGCGGATCTTCGCGCGCCTCAGGGTCCTGTCCATCCAAGTGAACGAGGATGACTCGCTCACCACCACCGTGGCGCTCAAAGAACAAAGGAGACTCCTATCAGGCGTTACCTGGCTCAGCGTCACCTTGTTCACCGTCGGCTGCGTTAGGCAGACGAATTGGACGAACTGGAACGACTGTCGAGATAGCGTGCTTGTAAACCATCTGGCTGACGGTGTTTTTCAGCAGGATCACGAACTGGTCGAACGACTCAATCGTGCCTTGCAGCTTGATACCGTTGACCAGATAGATGGAAACCCCCACTTTTTCTTTACGTAAGGTATTCAAGTAAGGGTCTTGTAGCGAATGCCCTTTTGACATGTGCCGCACTCCTTTAAGGATCAATAATAAAAAATCGGAAAATAGATAGCTTATGGCCGTCACACCCCCAAGGATAGACGGCAATTGCAAGGACTCAGCTCAATATGGAGACCGTTCCCAAGTATTTCAAGGCGCGTGACAGATTGTCGCAATCCAGGCTGTCCAACCAGTGCAAATCGCTCCAGCTTCGCAGCCAGGTGAACTGGCGTTTTGCCAATTGGCGCGTGGCGATTATGCCGCGCTCCTGCATTTCGGCTGACGTCAGCTTGCCATCCAGGTGATCCCAGACTTGGCGATAGCCTACGGCACGTATCGAAGGCAACCCGGGATGCAGGTCGCCTCTGGAACGCAGTGCTACGACCTCGTCCACAAAGCCCTGTTCCAACATAATTGTGAATCTTTGTGCAATTCGTTCATGCAACACCTGGCGATTTGCCGGAGCGATGGCCAGATTCGCCACAGTATAGGGCAATTGTGACTGTCCCGATGTGCCTGCTTCAGCACTTTGCGCAGATTGTCGCAGTCTGTGCTCGGTCATGGTCTGGCCACTCACCCGCCAGACTTCCAGCGCCCGAGTGAGGCGCTGGGGGTCGTTTGGGTGAATGCGCGCGGCGGACACCGGATCCACCGCGGCCAACTGGTCGTGCAAGGCTTGCCAGCCAAGGTGTGCAGCCTCTTCTTCCAGAGCGGCGCGCACATCGGCATCGGCGGGCGGCATATCCGCCAACCCTTCCTGCAGAGCCTTGTAGTAGAGCATCGTGCCGCCCACTAACAGCGGAATATTGCCGCGCGCGGTGATCTCCGCCATCGCGGCGAGGGCATCGGTACGAAAGTCCGCCGCTGAATAGCTCTCGGCCGGGTCGATGATGTCGATCAGGCGATGCGGATACTGTGCCAATAACGCTTTCGAAGGCTTGGCCGTGCCGATGTCCATGTCCCGGTAAACCAGGGCAGAGTCGACACTGATCAGCTCGCACGGCAGCACTTTGGTCAGCTCGATGGCCAGGTCGGTCTTGCCGGCGGCCGTCGGGCCCATCAGGAAGATGGCGGGGGGCAAGGCACTCATCAGCGACCGCGCAAGAACAGTTTGTCCAGATCATCCAGCCCCATTTGGGTCCAGGTGGGCCGGCCATGGTTGCACTGCCCGCTGCGCTCGGTGTTTTCCATGTCGCGCAGCAAACCGTTCATTTCCGGCAAGGCCAGACGGCGGTTGGCGCGGATCGCACCGTGACAGGCCATGGTGCCGAGCAATTCGTTGATGTGTGCCTGGATACGATCACTGGTGCCGTATTCCATCAAGTCAGCCAGCACGTCGGCGACCAAGCGATTGGCCTCAGCCTGTTTGAGCAGCGCGGGAATTTGCCGAATGGCCAGGGTTTCCGGACCCAGGCGTTGCAATTCAAAGCCCAGTTTCTGGAACACACCATGGTGTTCCTCGGCACAATCGGCTTCACGCTGGCTGACCGCCAGGGACTCCGGCACCAACAGCGGCTGGCCACTGAGCCCTTCGCTGGCCATGGCGATTTTCAGGCGCTCATACATGATTCGCTCGTGGGCGGCGTGCATGTCCACCAGCACCAGGCCGTGGGCGTTTTCCGCCAGGATGTAGATCCCCTTGAGCTGCGCCAGTGCATACCCCAAGGGTGGAATGTCCCCACCCCCTTCCGGCAAGGCAACGGGAGCTGCCGATTCGGCACCGGGCAATGGTGCAAAAAACTCGCGATAAGCTGCCTGGGCCTCGGCCACCGGCACCGCCGATTGCGGACGCGGGGTGTATTGATACTGATAACCCGCCCCCGAACCAGAACCCGGGGTCGTATAGGCGGGTTGCGGCTGCGGCGATTGCAGCAGGTTGGACGCCAGGCTCATTTCGCCCTGCGGACCGAATTCACCGGCCAGCGGACCGCTGGGGCGAACCACCGCGGTCACGATAGGCGCTGCCAGTTGATCATCCGGGCGCACATCGCCCAGGGCACGGTGCAAGGTGCCATAAAGGAAATCATGCACCATGCGCCCGTCGCGGAAGCGCACTTCGTGCTTGGTGGGGTGCACGTTGACGTCCACCACAGCCGGGTCGACCTCGAAAAACAGCACAAAGGTCGGATGCCGGCCATTGAACAGCACATCGCGGTACGCCTGGCGAACCGCGTGGGCCACCAGTTTGTCGCGCACCGCCCGACCGTTCACGAAGAAATACTGCAAGTCCGCCTGGCTGCGGGAGAACGTCGGCAACCCTACCCAGCCCCACAAGCGCAGGCCATTGCGCTCAATCTCGATCGGCAGTGCCTGCTCCAGGAAGCCCGCGCCACACACCGCTGCTACGCGGCGGGCGCGAGCAGCCTCGTCATTGGCTTCATGCAGGCTAAGGATGGATTTGCCGTTGTGGCGCAGATGAAACGCTACGTCGAAACGCGCCAGGGCCAGGCGCTTGATGACTTCCTGCAGATGGTCGAACTCGGTTTTTTCAGCCTTGAGGAATTTGCGTCGTGCCGGGGTGTTGAAGAACAGGTCACGCACTTCCACCGACGTACCGACCGGATGGGCAGCGGGCTGGACCCGAGGCGCCATGTCGCGGCCCTCGGTTTCCACTTGCCAGGCCTGGTCGGCGCTACGGGTACGGGACGTCAGGGTCAGGCGGGCCACGGAACTGATGGAGGCCAGCGCCTCGCCACGAAAGCCCAGGCTCATCACCCGCTCCAGGTCTTCCAGGTCGCGAATCTTGCTGGTGGCGTGACGGGCCAGGGCCAGCGGCAGGTCATCGGAGGAAATGCCGCTGCCATCATCCCGCACCCGCAATAATTTGACGCCACCCTGCTCCACATCGACATCGATGCGTTTGGCACCGGAGTCGATGCTGTTTTCCAGCAGTTCCTTGATCACCGACGCGGGCCGTTCGACCACCTCACCCGCCGCAATCTGGTTGGCAAGGCGCGGGCTGAGCAGCTCGATACGGGAGCAGCCGTTCAACAGGGATTCGCTCATTACTGTGCCGCCAGTTCAGTGCCAGGGATGGTCAGCACCTGGCCGACCTTCAGTTCATCGGTCTTCAGGTTGTTGGCACTGCGCAACGTCGCGGGAGAGACCTGGAAACGCACGGCCAGCATGGCCAGAGTGTCACCAGGTTGCACACGATGGTCACGTGGGCCCTGGGCGATCTTCCCGGAGTCGCGCAGCCAGGCGATATAGGTGCCCGGTGGCGGGTTCTGCTGGAAGAACTGGCGAATACCCGCGCTGATGGAGCGTGCCAGCGCCTGCTGGTGGCTGCCGGTGGCCAGTTTCGAGGCTTCGTTGGAGTTGGAGATGAACCCGGTTTCCACCAGGATCGATGGAATATCCGGAGACTTCAGCACCATGAAGCCCGCTTGCTCCACGCGCTGCTTGTGCAGCGGGGTAACGCGACCAATGTTGCTCAACACCTTCTGGCCCACGTTAAGGCTGGAGGTCAGCGACGCGGTCATCGACAGGTCGAGCAATACGCCAGCGAGCATTTTGTCCTTGTCATCGAGGGACACGTTGCCCGCACCGCCGATCAAGTCGGAGCGGTTTTCACTGTCGGCCAGCCAACGGGCCGTCTCGGAGGTGGCGCCGCGGTCCGAAAGGGCAAACACCGAGGCACCGAACGCCGCAGCCGAAGGGGCGGCGTCGGCGTGAATCGACACGAACAGGTCGGCGCCTTTCTTGCGCGCGATTTCGGTACGGCCACGCAGCGGAATGAAGTAGTCGCCGGTACGGGTCAGCTCGGCGCGATAGCCCTTCATCGCGTTGACCTGGCGTTGCAGCTCGCGGGCAATCGCCAGCACCACGTCTTTTTCGTGCTGCCCACGGGAGCCGGAAGCGCCAGGGTCTTCACCGCCGTGACCGGCGTCGATCACCACAATGATGTCGCGTTTGCCGGCGGGCGCCGGTGGAGGGGGCGGCAACTTGACCTGCGGTTGCGACGGGTTGACCGGTACCGCCGGCACCGTCGCCACACTCGGAGCCGGCGCGGGCGGTGGGTTGGCGTCGGCAGCGTTGTCGAACAGATCGACCACCAGCCGGTTGCCATACTGGGCGTTGGGGGCCAGGGAGAAGCTTTTCGGGGTCACGACCTTTTTCAGGTCGATGACCACACGCAAGTCGGTCGGCGTACGCTGGGCCGAGCGCATGGCGGTGATCGGGGTGTTGGCAGTGGAGACTTTCAACGGCGCGGCCAGGGTCGCGCCGTTGATGTCGATCACCAGGCGATCAGGCGACGTCAGGGTAAAGACGCTGTGCTGGACCGGGCCAGACAGGTCGAACACCAGTCGCGTGTTATCCGGCGCTCGCCACAGGCGCACACTTTTCACCTGTGAAGCCGCCAGAGCATTGACAGTCATTGCCGCAAGCAACACCCCTACGACAGCAACCAACGCGCGAAAGCGCATACCTAACCCCACCAATTATTTGAATTCCAATGCCAAAGCGTCGCACCACGACTGGCCACGCTCGCTCTGGGGCAACAACTTCAACCGACGTCCTGTTTCATGCGGCGTAATGGTAATGGTCAGGTCCGGCTTTGGCAAAAAGCCTGTGCCTTTATCTGGCCACTCGATCAGGCACAACGCGTCTTCGTCGAAGTAGTCACGAATGCCCATGAACTCCAGTTCTTCGGGGTCCACCAAGCGATACAGATCGAAATGGAAGGCCCGAACCGCGCCAATCTCGTAGGGTTCTACCAGGGTAAACGTAGGGCTTTTTACTGCCCCCGTATGGCCCAACCCTCGGATAATCCCTCGGGACAAGGTGGTCTTGCCGGCCCCCAGGTCACCCTCGAGAAAGATCAGCCCCGCCCCCGCCGCAACCTGGGCGATGCGCTGCCCGAGCGCGACCATGGCGTCTTCATCGGCCAGAAAAAGGATTACTTCAGGCACGGCGACTGCTCCTCCAACAATTGACGAATAGCGGGTATCAGGTCACTGGCCGCCAACCCGCGACCAAAAGTGCCTTGACGATCCCCTGCCGTGGCGTGCAACCACACGGCGAGGCAGCTTGCCTCATAGGCCTGCATGCCCTGCGCCAGCAACGCGCCCACCAGACCAGCCAAGACATCCCCGAGGCCGGCTGTCGCCATCGCCGGATGGCCCTGGTCGCAGCGCGAAACACGCCCGTCCGGGCTGGCAATCAAACTGCCAGCACCCTTGAGGATAGCCACTGTATTGAATGTCTGACTCAACGCGCGCGCCACCTTAAGACGGTCGGCCTGAACCTCGGCTGTCGTGATCCCCAGTAGGCGAGCGGCTTCACCCGGGTGAGGGGTGATCACGCTGTTGGCGGGAAGACTCACACTACCTGTAGCCAGCTGGTTCAAGGCATCGGCATCCCATACCTGCGGCTGATCCGCGTTGGCGGCGACGGACAAAAGGCTTTTGCCCCAGGCGGCATCGCCCAGGCCCGGCCCAATCACAATGATCGTGATTTTTTCCAGCAAGCCCATCAGCTGATTGGCCGAGCTCACCCCGAGGGTCATGACTTCCGGCAAACGGGCGAGCGCGGCAGGCACATGCTCGGGGCGCGTCGCCAGGGAAACCAGCCCTGCCCCGCTGCGCAACGCACTTTCGGCAGTCAGCAAGGCAGCGCCGCCGAAGCCGCGATCACCGCCAATGACCAGCAAGTGGCCGAACTGCCCTTTGTGGGCATCCGGCGAACGGGCGTCGAGTTGTGGTAAATGGCCGTGCAGCAGTGGTTGCACGTCGGTTATTTCGTGTTTTGTCTGAGGCATGCGTCTTCAAGCTCCGATGTCTGGCAGAATTATACGCATCTCACCTGCGGTTTCCCTTGTCTCATGCCTGCCATTACCCCCGACCTGCCCACCCTCGCCCAATCGATCAAAGACTGGGGGCGCGAACTGGGCTTTCAACAAGTCGGCATCAGCGGTCTGGAGCTGGGCGAGCATGAGCAGCACCTGCAGCGCTGGCTCGAGGCGGGGTACCACGGTGAGATGGAGTACATGGGCGCCCACGGCAGCAAACGCTCCCACCCCGACGAGTTGGTACCAGGCACCTTGCGCGTGGTGTCGCTGCGCATGGACTACCTGCCCGGCGACACCCAAATGGCACAACTGCTGGCCAAGCCGGAAAAAGCCTACATCTCCCGCTACGCCCTGGGCCGCGATTACCACAAGCTGATCCGCAAACGTGTACAGCAACTGGCCGAGCGCATTCAGGCGCAGATCGGCCCGTTCGGTTTTCGCGCCTTCGTCGACAGCGCCCCGGTGCTGGAAAAGGCCATCGCCGAAAAGGCCGGGCTGGGCTGGATCGGCAAAAACACCCTGGTACTCAACCGCAAGGCCGGCAGCTATTTTTTCCTCAGCGAGCTGTTTGTGGATTTACCGCTGCCGGTAGACGAACCCCACAGCACCGAACATTGCGGACGTTGCACCGCCTGCCTGGATATCTGCCCCACCAATGCCTTCGTCGGCCCCTATGTGCTGGACGCCCGACGCTGCATCTCTTACCTGACCATCGAACTCAAGAATGCGATCCCCGAAGACCTGCGCCCGTTGATCGGCAATCGGGTATTCGGCTGCGATGACTGCCAGATCGTGTGCCCGTGGAATCGCTTCGCTCGCTCGACCGCCGAAGGTGACTTCAAGCCACGGCACAACCTGGACAACGCCGAGCTGGCCGAATTGTTCATGTGGAACGAGGACAAATTCCTCAGCAGCACCGAAGGCTCGCCGCTACGCCGCGCCGGTTACGAGCGCTGGCTGCGCAACCTGGCCGTGGGCCTGGGCAATGCACCGTCGAGCATCCCGGTACTGGAAGCCCTGAAAGCCCGGCGGGACTACCCTTCCGAGCTGGTGCGCGAACACGTGGAGTGGGCGCTGGCACAGCACGCCAGCCGTTAATGCACGTCGTCGTTGTAGACGAACTTGGGCATTTCCCAGTGAAAACGGATCGCCAGCAGGCGCAGTAAGAAGCCGCTGAACAGCGTCAACAGGATGGATTGCTCGCTGGGCAGTTCCAGATAGAGGCACAGCATGTAGAACCAGGCGGCCAGGAACGACACGCTGGCGTACAGCTCACGGCGAAAGATCAGCGGGATGTCGTTGCAGAAAATGTCCCGCAGGATGCCGCCGAAAACGCCGGTGATCACCCCGCTGACCGACGCCACCAACATGCCATGCCCCATTTCCAGGGCGGTCATGCTGCCGATCAGGGTAAAGGCCACCAGGCCCACGGCATCCAGCGCGAGGAACAGCGAGCGCAGGTGACGCATCAGCGGTGCGATGAAAATTGTCACCAGCGCGGCAACAGAGGTCAGTATCAGGTATTCCGGGTGCTTGACCCACGTCAGCGGGTAGTGCCCCAGCAACACATCGCGCACCGACCCGCCACCCAACGCCGTCACACAAGCAATCAACACCACCCCGAACCAATCCATGCCGCGCCGACCGGCGGACAACGCCCCGGTCATGGCTTCGGCGGTGATGGCGATGAGGTAGAGCATCAGCAGCATGAGGGCGATCCTTGCAAAGAGGCGCGCAGTCTAATCATTTGGTGATGGCACCAAAAGGGGGCGCTTGGCGAAAGACCGCGTCACGCCCTTCGCGAGCAAGCCCGCTCCCACAGTTTGATTTGTGAATGCAATCAAATGTGGGAGCTGGCTTGCCGGCGATGGCGCAGGTTCAGGCGCCGCCGATTCAAGCCTTGATGAAATGCTTGCGGTAATGCTGCAGCTCGGCAATGGACTCGCGAATATCATCCAGCGCCAGATGGGTACTGCCCTTATGGAAGCTGTCCTTGACCTCCGGCGCCCAGCGCGCCGCCAACTCTTTAAGCGTCGACACATCCAGGTTGCGATAGTGGAAGTAGCTCTCCAACCCCTTCATATGGGTATAGAGGAAGCGACGATCCTGGCAGATGCTGTTGCCGCAGATCGGCGACTTGCCCTTGGGCACCCACTGTTCCAGAAAGGCGATGGTCCGGGCTTCGGCTTCTGCCATGCTGATGCGGCTGTCGCGCACACGCTGGGTCAGCCCCGAGTTGCCATGGGTGCGGGTATTCCACTCGTCCATGCGCGCCAGCACTTCGTCGCTGTGATGAATGGCGATCACCGGGCCTTCAGCCAAGGTATTGAGGTTGCTGTCGGTGACGATGGTCGCCATCTCGATGATGACGTCGTTGTCGGGATCCAGACCGGTCATCTCCAGATCGATCCAAATCAGGTTCTGTGGGTTTTGCATGGCTTGATTCTCTTGGCACCTTGGCTTAGCTGCGCAGTTTAGCAGGCAGGGGCGTGCTAGACTCGCGACCGTTTTATCCAACCTTTGCATTGTCGACACGGAACACCAATGGCCAAACGCCAGCTCAACCGTCGCCAGAACTGGCGCATCGAAAAGATTCAAGGCGAGCGCGCCGCTCGCGCCGCCAAACGTGAATCCTCCGCCGTAGAAGCGCTGGAGGGTGGCGACCTGGGCCCCGAACAGACTGGCCTGGTGATCGCGCACTTTGGTGTGCAGGTCGAAGTCGAAGCCCAGGACGGCCTGGTGTCACGCTGCTACCTGCGCGCCAACCTGCCCGCGCTGGTGACCGGCGACCAAGTGGTCTGGCGTGCCGGCAACCAGGGCATCGGCGTGATCGTCGCCCAGTTGCCCCGCACCACCGAACTGCGCCGCCCCGATAGCCGCGGCCAACTCAAGCCGGTGGCGGCCAACGTCGACATGATCGTGATCGTGTTCGCGCCCTTGCCCGAGCCCCATGCCAACCTGATCGATCGCTACCTGGTCGCAGCCGAGCATGCCGGCATTCGCCCACTGTTGCTGCTGAACAAGTATGACCTGATCGACGAGCAGAACGCCCCCGCGCTCAACGCGCTGCTGGCGGTGTATCGCACCCTGGGTTATCCGGTGCTGGAAGTCTCGGCTCACCACGGCAACGGCATGGAACAGCTGCAACAGCAGTTGGACGGGCGCATCAGTGTGTTTGTCGGCCAGTCCGGCGTGGGCAAGTCGTCGCTGGTCAACAGCCTGCTGCCCCACGTCGACACCCGGGTCGGCCCGCTGTCGGAACTGTCCGGCCAAGGCACCCACACCACCACCACCGCACGGCTGTTTCACTTCCCAGGCGGCGGCGAACTGATCGACTCCCCCGGCATCCGCGAATTCGGCCTGGGCCATGTCAGCCGCAGTGATGTGGAAGCCGGCTTCATCGAGTTCAACGACCTGATCGGCACATGCCGCTTCCGCGACTGCAAGCACGATCGCGAGCCTGGCTGTGCCTTGCTCAAGGCCCTGGAGGATGGGCGCGTGCAACAGCAGCGGATGAACAGCTACCGGTCGATCATCGCGAGTTTGCCGGAGAGCAGTTACTAAAAGCGCCCTGCATGCGGTTTTTTGCCGATCCATTGTGGTGAGCGGGCTTGTCCCGCGCTGGGGCGCAAAGCGGCCCTGAAACCCGACACCGCGAATTCGCTGACTAAATGCGGCAGCCTTATTGGGGCCGCTTCGCAGCCCAGCGCGGGACAAGCCCGCTCACCACAACAAGCCCATTCACCACAAGGGCGCCTCTATGAGCCGGTTCCCGGCACCGTAGGATCCTTCACCCCACCGTCATCAAACAGATTCAGCTTCTGCCGCAGCTCATGGGCCGGCAAGGGTTCCTGCCCGGGCGGAAGAGCGTTCGGATCTGCCGGCACTTCACCGGGCGCACCGGCACCTGGGGTCGGGGCCACTGGCGCTTGGTCACCTTCAATCGCACGTTGGGCCTTTTTGGTCAGCACCACGATGTCGATCCGGCGGTTGACCGGGTTGAACGGGTCTTGATGATCAAACAGCTGCGAAGAGGCAAAACCCACCACACGCGCCACTTGCGGGTCCGGGTAACTGCCCGCTACCAGCGCACGCCGCGCGGCGTTGGCACGGTTGGCCGAAAGCTCCCAGTTGCCGAAGTCACCCTGACCCGCGTAAGGCTTGGCGTCGGTATGCCCGCTGATGCTGATCTTGTTCGGCACCGCCTTGATGGTGTCGGCCATGGCCAGCAGGATGTCTTCGAAGTACGGCTTCAAGCGCGCGCTGCCGGAGTCGAACATCGGCCGGTTGGCGGCGTCGGTGATCTGGATGCGCAAACCTTCAGGGGTGATCTCGAAGGAAATCTGGTCCTTGAACTTCAACAGTTGCGGGTTTTCCTCGACCTTGGTCTGCAATTCTTGCAGCAGCAACTCCAGGCGCTCCTGCTCGACCTGCTCGGCCATGGCCTCGACGGTGTCGCGCTCGATCGGGATTTTTTCCTGGGGCGAGTCGGTCTTGATTTCCGGGTTGATGGTGCGCTCAGGCGCCAGTTGCGGCGAACCGCCCAGGTCGATCACGAAAGGCGTGCCGCTTTCCGAGAACCCTATCGGGTCCTTGAAGTAACCGGCGATGGCGATCTTCTGTTCAGGCGTGGCGGTGGACATCAGCCACAGCACCAGGAAGAACGCCATCATCGCCGTCGCAAAGTCGGCGAAGGCGATTTTCCAGGCGCCGCCATGGTGCCCCGCAGCGAAGCGCTTGACGCGCTTGATGATTATCGGCTGGTTGTTTTCCATGATTTAGCGACCGCGAACCGCTTGTTCCAGCTCGGCAAAACTTGGGCGATGTTTCGGGTACAGCACCTTGCGACCGAACTCCACCGCCAGCGATGGCGGCATGCCGGACGCCGAGGCCACCAGGCAGGCCTTGATCGCTTCGTACAGGTTGACCTCTTCCTTGGCGTCGTGGGCCAGGGACGTCGCCAACGGACCAAAGAAACCATAGGCCGCCAGAATACCGAAGAAGGTACCCACCAGCGCCGCACCCACGTGCATGCCGATGGCCTTCTGATCGCCTTCACCCAGGGACGCCATGGTCACCACAATACCGAGTACCGCCGCCACGATACCGAAACCGGGCATACCGTCGGCGATGCCGGTCACGGCGTGGGAAGGGTGCTCCAGCTCTTCCTTGAGGCTGAAAAGCTCCATGTCGAACAGGCCTTCCAGCTCATGGGGCGCCATGTTGCCGGAGGACATGATGCGCAGGTAGTCACAGATGAACGCGGTCATGCGCTCGTCTTTGAGCACTGCCGGGTACTTGGCGAAAATCGGGCTGGCCGCCGCGTCTTCGATGTCGGCCTCGATGGCCATCATGCCTTCGCGACGGCTCTTGTTGAGGATCTCGTAGATCAGCCCCAGCACTTCCAGATAAAAGGTGTGGGAGAAACGCGAACCGAACATGCCCAGGGACTTCTTGACCACGTGCAGGGTCATGTAGCCCGGGTTGGCCTGCAAGAATGCGCCGAACGCCGCACCACCAATGATCAGCACTTCGAAAGGCTGGATCAGTGCGGCAATTTTACCGTGTGACAGAACGTACCCACCGAGCACGCTAGCGATGACGACGATGATGCCGATAATTTTAGCCATAGGAGATGAGTACTTGCGCCGTCAGGTTCATGGACATATTTGGGGGAACTGAAAAACTCTTGTTCTACTTATCGGCAAAACTGCGCCAGACTATAGCCCGTTAAGGCGAAAAGCCAGTTCGGCCCGCTCCGGGCGTGTTGACCGCAAGTGATGATCGCGCCCCAATCATGGCTAATGAAACGAAAGTCCCAACTGCAAAACCCACCACACTCGCCGCCTGGATCAAGCGCCTGGATGACGTGCTGCTGCCCGTCCCCCAAGCCAGCCATGACCGCGTGTGCAAAGCCATTCGCGATAGCCGCAGCTCGTTGCGAGACATTGCCGAACTGATGCAAAGCAGCCCGGCGCTGGTGCTCAGCGTCATGCGCGAGGCCAACAGCCACACCCATGGCAGCCTGGCGGAGCCGGCCGAAAACCTCGAAGTGGCCCTCAATCGCCTGGGCCTCAAGCGCGCCGAGGACTTGCTGGCGCGCCTGCCCTCGGTGCCGGCCCAGGAAATACCCGTGGCTCTGCGCCAACTGCTGCTGGTCAGCCAGCACGCCTCGCAGCAAGCCAACGGTTTGTTCGGCAGCCGCCTGGCGCGGTTGTGGCAGGACATTCACTGGGGCAGCCTGTTGTTTCTGTCGCCACTGTGGCCGATGGCCGTGGCCTATCCCAAGCTACTCGAAGAGTGGGAACTGCGGGTGATCCACAAAGGCCAGCCGGCCCGTGCGGTCGAGCAGGAATTGTTCGGCGTGCGCCTGCTGGACCTGTGCATCGGGCTGACCGAAACCTGGCACTTGCCGATCTGGGTTTCCCAGGGCTACACCCTGCTGCTGACCGAACAGCGCCTGCTGGTCAAGGCGCTGCACATCGCCCGGGAAGACGACCCACTGCGCCATCAACAATTGCTCGACGCCGAACCCAACCTGCGTCGCTGGCTGAACCAGCCGGCCAACACCGTACTGCTGGCCAACGGTCTGGCGATGTCGGCCCAGGAGTCCTGGACCTGCCCGCACACTCAGCGCTGGCAGTACCTGACCGCCCTGTACCTGCAACAACCCTTGGGCGAGGTGCAACAGCAAACCCATCAGCAAGCCGTGACCAGTGCGCGCACCACCTTGATGCCCGACCTCTGGCACCCGGCTCTGTCGCTGATCTGGCCCTGGCACGTGCAGAAGATCCATCGCGGCCTGCTGCCGGCCCCACCACCCACAGCCGAAGCCCTGGCCGTATGGCGTAAGCGCTGCACCGAACTGCTGGTGGAGCCGAGCCGCTTCGCCAACGCCATGCACCTGACCACGTGCGCCAAGGAAGCACTGGTGGCCAGCGGCATGCATCGGGTGATGCTGCTGATGACCGACCGCGCCCAAAGCAACTTGCGCGTGCACCAGGCCGACGGCCTGCCGAAGGACGCCGACCACCTCAGCCTCGACGTGGTCAACAGCACACTGCTGCAACGCCTGCTGGAAAAGCCCGCCCAAGTGCGCCTGACGCCCGACAACCTGGTGCAGTTCTCTGCCTTGCTGCCCCCCGTCCTGCGCCGCCTGTTCACCGGCGAGCATTTGTTGCTGCGCTCCCTGAGCTGCAATGGCAAGGTGGTGATGCTGATGGTGGCTGACCAGGGCGGCGGTCCGTTCTCGGAAACCACCGTGCAGGCGTTCGGCAAAACCGCTCAATGCATCGAGAAAGCCCTGCACAGCTTTACCAACCGCAACGTTTGATGCTTGCGCTACAATCCCCCTCTTTTATCGCCAACATTTGTGCCCAGGAGACCTCACATGCCTGACTTCTCTGGCTTGCCGCTGGTGATCGAATCCAGCGACCTGCAAGGTCGCCTTGATGCCGAACACCTGATTCTGGTGGACCTCACCAGTGCCGCCCGCTACGCCGAAGGGCATATCCCCGGCGCGCATTTCGTTGACCCCAAGCGCACCCAACTGGGCCAGCCACCGGCACCCGGCCTGCTGCCCGCCAAGGCCGACCTCGAAAAACTCTTCGGCGAGCTGGGCCACACGCCCGATGCCACCTACGTGGTCTACGACGACGAAGGCGGCGGCTGGGCAGGGCGCTTCATCTGGATGCTCGACGTGATCGGCCATCAGAAATACCACTACCTCGACGGCGGCCTGCTGGCCTGGCTCGAAGACCAGCACCCGCTCTCCACCGACGTACCCGCACCTGTCGGCGGCCCGGTCAGCCTCACGCTGCACGACGGCCCCACTGCCACCCGCGAGTACCTGCAAAGCCGCCTGGGTGCTGCCGATCTCGGGATCTGGGACGCGCGCGGCCCGCTGGAATATTCCGGCGAAAAAGTCCTGGCCGCCAAGGGGGGCCATATCCCTGGCGCCGTGAACTTCGAATGGACCGCCGGCATGGACAAGGCTCGCAACCTGCGCATCCGCCGCGACATGCCGCAGATCCTCGAAGACCTCGGGCTGACCCGCGACAAAGAAATCATCACCCACTGCCAGACTCACCACCGCTCTGGCTTCACCTACCTGGTGGCCAAGGCGCTCGGTTATCCGCGAGTCAAAGGTTATGCCGGTTCCTGGGGCGAATGGGGCAACCACCCCGACACCCCCGTCGAGATTTAAGGTTTAAGGACAGTTATGAAAAAGCAGTTGTTCATCCTCAGCCAGTACTTGCTGCCGCATCACTTGTTGTCGCGCCTGGCCGGCTGCATTGCCGAGTGCCGCGTGCGCTGGTTCAAGAATGCCTTCACCACCTGGTTCGCCAAGCGTTATCAAGTGGACATGTCCCAGGCTCTGGTTGAAGACGTCACCGCCTACGAGCACTTCAATGCGTTCTTCACCCGCGCCCTGAAAGACGGTGCCCGCCCGCTGGATCAAACCCCGGGTGCCGTATTGAGCCCCGCAGACGGCGCAGTCAGCCAGCTCGGCCCGATCGAACATGGCCGCGTGTTCCAGGCCAAGGGCCACAGCTTCAGCGTGCTGGAGCTGCTGGGCGGTGATGCCACCGTGGCCGCGCCGTTCATGGGCGGCGATTTCGCCACCATCTACCTGTCGCCCAAGGACTACCATCGCGTGCACATGCCGCTGGCCGGCACCTTGCGTGAAATGGTCTACGTGCCAGGCCGCATCTTCTCGGTGAACCAGACCACCGCCGAAAACGTGCCGGAACTGTTTGCGCGCAACGAACGCGTGGTGTGCCTGTTCGACACTGAACGCGGCCCGATGGCCGTGGTACTGGTGGGCGCGATGATCGTGGCGTCGATTGAAACCGTGTGGGCCGGGCTGGTGACACCGCCCAAACGCGAGCTGAAAACCTTCCGCTACGACGAAGCCGCGCGTGCGCCAATCCATCTGGAAAAAGGTGCGGAACTGGGTCGCTTCAAGCTGGGTTCGACCGCCATCGTGCTGTTCGGGCCGGATCAGGTGAAGTGGGCTGAAGAACTGGCGGCGGGTACGCCGGTGCAGATGGGCCAGGGCATCGCACTACCGAAAGCCTGATCCACAATTTGAGGCTGGAACCCAATCAATGTGGGAGCTGGCTTGCCTGCGATAGCGGTGTTGGATTCACCATCGTCATCGCAGGCAAGCCAGCTCCCACATTCTGATCCCATTCCGACAGGGGATCGGGGGAGTTACAGCTGGCCGTCGCGGTCGCGGAAACCGAGCAAGTACAGCACCCCATCCAGCCCCAACGTCGAAATCGCCTGCTTGGCCGACTGCTTCACCAGCGGCTTGGCGCGGAACGCCACACCCAATCCGGCAATCGCCAGCATCGGCAAGTCATTCGCGCCGTCGCCGACTGCGATAGTCTGCTCCAGGCGCAAACCTTCCTTGTGGGCCAACTCCTTCAGCAGATCCGCCTTGCGCTGTGCATCGACAATCGGCTCCACCGCCACACCGGTGACCTTGCCATCCAGCACTTCCAGCTCGTTGGCGAACACGTAGTCGATACCCAGCTTGGCCTGCAACTGCTTGGCGAAGTAGGTGAAGCCGCCAGACAGGATGGCGGTCTTGTAGCCCAGGCGCTTGAGTTCGGCGAACAGGGTTTCGGCGCCCTCGGTCAGGCGCAGTGAGGCGCCGATGGAATCCAGCACGCTCACGTCCAGCCCCTTGAGCAGCGCGAGGCGCTCTTTGAAACTGGCGCGGAAATCCAGTTCACCGGCCATGGCACGCTCGGTGATTTCAGACACTTGCTCACCTACGCCGGCCGCCTTGGCCAACTCATCGATCACCTCGGCTTCGATCAGCGTCGAGTCCATGTCGAACACCGCCAGGCGACGATTGCGACGGAACAGCGAGTCCTCCTGGAAGGCGATGTCGACGTTCAGCTCCTGGGCGACGCTGAGGAACTCGGCACGCAGGGCCTGCGGGTCGGCCGGTTCGCCGCGCACGGAAAACTCGATGCAACCCTTGCCTTTGTCAGCCGGCGTATCCAGCGGCATGCGCCCCGACAGACGGTCGATATGGTCGATATTCAAGCCGTACTGCGCCGTGATCGAGCTGACACGCTGCAACTGCTCAGCCGTGACCTTTCGAGTCAACAGCGTAACGATATGGCGTTTCTTGCCCTGCCCGGCCACCCAATGCTGGTAGTCCTCTTCGGACACGGGTGTGAAACGCACCTGCTGATCGAGCTTGTACGCGGTAAACAGGATGTCCTTGAGCACGGACGACGCCTGCTCGGTGCTCGGGATTTCCACCAGAATCCCGAACGACAGGGTGTCGTGGATCACTGCCTGGCCGATGTCGAGAATGTTCACACCACCCTGGGCCAGAACACCGGTAATGGCTGCGGTGAGACCCGGTCGGTCTTCACCGGTGATGTTTATCAGGACAATTTCGCGCAAGGCGCACCCCCAGGCTGGAAAAAAACCGCATTCTACCCACTTTCAGTGACCATCGGGCACAGCCAGCGCTTTGCCGGTTCTAGGGCTGTCGCTATACTGCGCGTCAACTTCACGGACCAAGAGCCGAGCGCAAGTGAACCGGCCCACGCCAGTAAAAACCGATAATTTCTTTCTGCTGATCTTCCGGGCACTGCGCCACCGCCGTGTACCGATAGCATTACGCATCGCCAGCCATAACGTGATCCTGGTCGCTCTGGCCCTGGTGATCTACGCCTGCGTGATGGGGTTGCAGTTCAAGCAGGCCATGCACGAACAGGCCGACGCACTGGGTGAAAGCCTCACGACCCAGACCGCCACCTCGGCGACCGAGCTGCTGGTGTCCAACGACATCCTCAGCCTCAACGTGCTGCTCAACAACCTGACCAAGAACCCGCTGGTGGCCCACGCGGCCATCTACAGCGTGGACAACCGGATCATGGCCGAAGCCGGGCAGCGCCCGAAAAACGGCCTGCTGGGCGAGGCCGAAGGCCTGTACCAGAGCAACATTACATTTCAGGATGTGAAAGCCGGCCAATTGCGTATCAGCCTGGACATGCAACAGTTCCAGCAGCCGATGACCATCAGCCTGCAAAGCATGGGCATCCTCAGCGCGATCCTGCTGGCATTGGCCCTGGCCTTGAGCCTGCGCCTGGGCCGGCATATCTCCACGCCACTGATGCAACTGCGCATCTGGCTGCGAGACATCGACGAACACACCCCGGCCACCGATCGTCAGGATGAGATCGGCGACCTCGCCCGACAGCTCCACGCCAGCTTCGCCCCGGAGCCCGAGGTGCGCGCGCCTGAGCCGGAGCCTGAATACGACGACACCGATTACGGCGACGAACCCGAATTCGAAGTGCGCAACCTGCGCGACCCCGGCTTTGATGAAAGTACGCCGGCGAACAGCCCCAAGGCTGCACCGCGCCAGGTAGTCAATGCTGAAGAAGACGACCTGGACGACGAAGACCCCTTCGCCGACCTGCGCGACACGTCGGACAGCAGCCCGGCCGCCGCACCGAAACCGGCCCCGGTGAAAAATGCCGAGCCCCAGCACAGCGCGGTACTGGCCGTGCAACTGGGCGCGCAGGACCAACTGCGCCGCCTGCCCCGGGCCCGCCTGACCGAACTGCTGGAACGCTACCGCGACTGCCTGGACCAGGCCGCCTCGCTGTACCAGAGCGAACTGCATACACTGAACGATGGCAGCACGCTGATGCTGTTCCACAGCGAAGACAGTGGCGAGGACTACCTGACCAACGCCATCTGCTGCGGCGAACTGTTGCGAGCCCTGGGCCATGCCTTGCAGATCGAAGTGGCCGACAGCGGCATCACCCTGCAACTGCAACTGGGCCTGACCGTTGGCGACGACCTGTTCGGCATCAGCCAGATCGACCTGCTGCTCACCGAGAACGCCCAGGATGCGCTGGCGCTGTCCCAACACAGCCGTAACCTGCTGCTGGTGGAGCGCAAGATCAGTGAAGACACCTTGATCCGCCAACGCGCGCGCATCCGCCCGATTGCCAGCCCGGAGGGTGCAAGCTGCGTGGAGCGGTTGATGGAGCCGTACCCGTCGATGCTGGAGCGGCAACTGGCGCGGATGCACGAGACCCGCACCAAAAGCTGAACTGGTTTGTGTGGGGAGCGGGATTTTGTGGTGAGCGGGCTTGCTCGCGAAGGCGGTAGTTCAGTCACTGATATGTGGGCTGATACGCCGCTTTCGCGAGCAAGCCCGCTCCCACATTTAGTCTGCGGCGCAGCTCAAATCGCAAACAAACAAAAGGCCCGCTTAATCAGCGGGCCTTTTGTTTGTGCGCGATTCAGATCAAAACCTGAACACTTCCATGTCCGTACGAATCGGTGTTGCCATCGGCATTTTCGGTTTTTCCGGTGCAGCCGGTTTGGCCTGGGCAGGTGCTTGCTTGCGCGGTGCCTCGGCAATCGGTGGCTGGTTGGCCAATGGTTTGAGGGCCACCGACAGTTGTTGCGCCAGATGCTGCAACAGCACGCCCTGGGCCTGGACCTGGGATGCAGTCGTGCCGGCGTGCTCTTCCTGCAGGTGCACGATACGGTTGTCACGCACCTGGCCACGACGGTCGATCAAGCGCCACTGCGCATCGAGGATCGCCGGCTGCGACGCACCGGAATCCAGTCGGGTAATGGTCAAAAGCACCTGTACATCCGGGGTAAAACCGGTCGGCGCCGGCGCGAGCACCACACGCTGGCTGTCCAACTGACCCGCAACCTGACGCAACATCAGCTGATTGATGTCAGACGACAAACTGCCCGCCCAACGACCATCGATGGAACCTTGCAGGCTGCCGTCGTTCTGACGTTGCAGCAGGGTTTCGCGTTGCAGGTAGTCAGCGACCACCACGGGGCCCAGCAAAACGGCCATACCTGCGGTTTGTGCTGGCTGCGCCGGACTTCCGCTGTCCAGCTGGTACAGCGACACCGGTTGGTGTGTGCTGCAACCCGCCAGCCCCAAAAGGCCAGCGAGCATGAAAATAAAAGGAAGGCGTGGAGCAGTCATCATCCCATCCAGGTGGCTGCCACAAGGCGAACCACAATGTAATACTAAAAAATAACCTATACACGCTCGGCCACGCCGGCGCTGGAAAGGCCATATCATCCGTGAATATGCGCCATGACTCCAGCGCCAAAGCGTCGATCTACGCGTTAAATCGTAGATCGGAAGCTCTAATTCGCCCTAAACAGGCGTTTCTACCAACAAAGCATCCACTCGCTGGAAGCCTCGAGGCAGTTTGTTGCCACGCCGACCACGCTCGCCCTTGTAATGCTCAAGGTCGTCAGGGCGCAGTGACAACGTGCGCTTGCCGGCCTGAAGCACCAGGGTAGAGCCTTCCGGGATCACCGCGATGTCGGTCACGTACTCTTCGCGACTGGCCACCCGCTCTCCCGGAATACCAATAATCTTGTTGCCCTTGCCTTTACCCAATTGCGGCAGGTCACTGATCTTGAACACCAGCAAACGCCCTTCGGTGGTCACGGACGCCAGCCAATTGCTTTCACGGTCATCCACCGCACGCGGCAGGATCACCTTGGCGTTGTTCGGCAGACTCAACAAGGCCTTGCCCGCCTTGTTCTTGGCCTGCAAATCCTCACCCTTGACCACAAAACCGTAACCCGCGTCGGACGCGATCACGTACAGCGCGTCGTCGTCCGGCAGCAGCACGCACTCGAAATTCGCACCCGGCGGTGGCGTCAGGCGCCCAGTCAGCGGCTCGCCCTGCCCCCGCGCGGAAGGCAAAGTGTGCGACGCCACCGAATAGCTGCGCCCGGTCGAGTCGATAAACACTGCAAACTGGTTGGAACGCCCGGCTGCGGCGGTCTTGAAACCATCGCCAGCCTTATATGACAAACCGGCGGCGTCAATATCATGCCCTTTGGCGGAGCGAACCCAACCCTTTTCCGACAGAACGACGGTAATTTTCTCGTTCGGTAGTAGCTCGGTCTCTGTCAGAGCTTTCGCCTCAGCGCGCTCAACGATAGGCGACCGACGGTCGTCACCATAGGTTTCAGCATCTTTGATCAACTCGCTGCGCACCAGCTTCTTCAGCTTGGCTTCGCTACCCAGCAAGGCTTGCAGCTTGGCTTGCTCCTTGAGCAACGCGTCCTGTTCGTCGCGCAGCTTCATTTCTTCCAGGCGTGCCAGTTGGCGCAAGCGCGTGTCGAGGATGTAATCGGCCTGGATTTCGCTGAGCTGGAACTCGGCGATCAGTTCGGCCTTCGGATGCTCGGCGGTACGGATGATGTGAATCACTTTATCCAGGTTCAGATAAGCGATCAGCAAACCGTCCAGCAGGTGCAGGCGACGCTCCACCTTGTCGAGACGGAATTGCAGGCGGCGACGCACGGTCTGCACGCGGAACTCCAGCCATTCCACCAGCAGGTTGCGCAGGTTCTTCAACTGCGGCTTGCCGTCCAGGCCGATGATATTGACGTTGACCCGGTAGCTGGACTCAAGGTCGGTGCTGGCAAACAAGTGCTGCATCAGCACTTCGTGGTCGACCCGGCTGTTGGTCGGGATGATCACGATGCGGCAGGGGTTTTCGTGATCGGACTCATCGCGCAGGTCGGCGACCTGCGGCAATTTCGACGGTTTGGCCTGCATCAGGGCAGCGATCTGCTCCAGCACCTTGGCGCCGGAGACCTGGTGCGGCAGCGCGGTGACAATAATGTCGCCGTCTTCAATGTGGTACACAGCGCGCATGCGCACCGAGCCCTTGCCGGTTTCGTACATCTTCAGCAAATCGGCGCGGGGCGTGATGATTTCCGCTTCGGTCGGGTAATCCGGGCCCTGGATATGCTCGCAGAGCTGTTCGACCGTGGCTTTTGGCTCATCCAGCAAACGCACACAGGCCGTGGCGACTTCCCGCAGGTTGTGCGGCGGTACGTCGGTGGCCATGCCCACGGCGATGCCGGTGGTGCCATTGAGCAGGATATTCGGCAAACGTGCCGGCAACACCAGGGGCTCATCGAGGGTGCCGTCGAAGTTCGGCCCCCAATCGGCGGTGCCCTGCCCCAGCTCGCTGAGCAATACCTCCGAGTAACGCGACAAGCGCGCCTCGGTGTATCGCATGGCGGCGAAGGACTTGGGATCATCCGGCGCACCCCAGTTGCCCTGACCGTCCACCAGCGTGTAGCGGTAGCTGAACGGCTGGGCCATCAACACCATGGCTTCGTAGCACGCCGAGTCGCCGTGGGGGTGGAATTTACCGAGCACGTCACCGACGGTACGCGCCGACTTCTTGTGCTTGGAATCAGCGTCCAGGCCCAACTCACTCATGGCGTAGATAATGCGCCGCTGTACAGGTTTCAGGCCGTCGCCGATATGCGGCAAGGCACGGTCCATGATCACGTACATGGAGTAGTTGAGGTAGGCATTTTCGGTGAAGTCAGCCAGCGATCGGCGCTCTACGCCATCTAAGCTGTCTGCGAGGATGTCACTCATGCGGGCCTCATCATGGTTGGGTAAAGCGCGGCGGAACAGCCGCCACGCTGAATCAATTCAAAAAAAACGTGAGTCATGGCTGCGCGCTCCAGCCACCGGCAGGGGCTGCGAAACGGTAGACCACCGGGCGCTTTTCGCCATCGGCGCGCGGGCCGAAATTATTGTCGATGCCCACCCAGGCGCCATCGGCATCCACCACCAGCGCCTCGGCCAAACCATAAGGCTGGGCGTAACGCCGCTCCGGGGTCAGGGCCCCTTCGGCAAACGACCAGCACAGTTCCACCTTGGCCGTGACCGCGTCGCGTCGGCATATCTGGAACGCGTTGCGCTCGAGGGTAAACAGCTTGCCCTTGAACAGCGCCAGGTCGGCAAAGTCCTTGGACACTGCCTTGGCATTGGGGAATTGCGCGGGCTGTACTTCCTGGCCGGCTTCGCTCAGCAACACGCAAGGCCCGTCGCAATCCCACAGGCTCTGCGGGCGCTTGATCGAAATCAGGCCGCGTCGCTCACGCTCGGCCGCCAGCCAGAGCTGGTTGCCCTCCGGGTTGATCGCCAGGCCTTCGAACAGGGCATTGAAGTGCAACAACATGCCGCTGGCCCGGGCTTCACGCACCATGCCCGGCGCGATCTTCAACCATTCGGACGCGCCACTCACCGGCACTTGCAGCACTGCCGCGTGGGCTTCGCTGACAATGTAGCGGTTCCCGGCGTCATCGCAGGTGATGCCTTCGAAATCCAGGTCACCGCCCCGCACCAGCGAAGCGGCCTTGGTACGCGAACGCAAGCCCCAGGGCAGCCCGGACTCGGGCACCGGCGGCACGTCGATTTTCACCGTTTCGGCCTGCCAGGTCGGCGCGCTGATGTCCAGCCGGTAGATCTGGTCGTCATCGCGGTCGGAAACCGTCCACAGCACCTTGCCGCACAAGGCCAGGCCAGACAGGTTACCACCGCGCATGCCGTCCACCGGGTGTTCGGACACGAGCTTGAGCTCAGCCACCGGCGCAGCGACCACCGCGGTAGCCAGCCCGCTCGACATCAGCATCGCCAGGGCGAAGCCTGTGCGCATCAGCCCAGCACCTCGGCCAGGTTGCCTTTGGACTCCAGCCAGGACTTGCGGTCGCCGGCGCGTTTTTTCGCCAGCAGCATGTCCATCATTTCCGAGGTCTCGGCGAAGTCTTCGCCCAGCGTCAGTTGCACCAGGCGCCGGGTGTTCGGGTCCATGGTGGTTTCGCGCAGTTGCGGCGGGTTCATTTCACCCAGGCCCTTGAATCGTGTGACCTGCGGTTTGCCACGCTTCTTCTCGGCCACCAGGCGATCAAGAATGCCATCGCGCTCGGCTTCGTCCAGGGCGTAGTAAATCTCCTTGCCCAGGTCGATCCGGTACAGCGGCGGCATGGCGACGTAGACGTGACCGGCATCCACCAGCGCCCGGAAGTGCTGGACGAACAGCGCGCACAGCAACGTGGCGATGTGCAGACCGTCGGAGTCGGCGTCGGCAAGGATGCAAATCTTGCCGTAGCGCAGCTGGCTCATGTCCGCCGCGCCCGGGTCGACACCGATGGCCACGGCGATGTTGTGCACTTCCTGGCTGGCCAAAACTTCGCTGCCATCGACCTCCCAAGTGTTGAGGATCTTGCCGCGCAACGGCAGGATCGCCTGGAACTCCTTGTCTCGCGCTTGCTTGGCGGAACCGCCGGCGGAGTCACCTTCCACCAGGAACAGTTCGGAACGCATTGGGTCCTGCCCGGCGCAATCAGCCAGTTTGCCGGGCAATGCCGGGCCCTGGGTGATGCGCTTGCGCTCGACCTTCTTGCTGGCCTTCAAGCGACGGCCAGCGTTGTTGATCGCCAGTTCCGCCAGGACCAGGCCCAACTCTGGATGCTCGTTGAGCCACAGGCTGAACGCGTCCTTGACCACGCCGGAAACAAACGCCGCCGCCTCGCGGGACGACAGACGCTCTTTGGTCTGGCCGGAGAACTGCGGTTCCTGCATCTTCATCGAGAGCACGAACGCGATGCGCTCCCACACGTCTTCCGGCGCCAGCTTCACGCCACGCGGCAGCAGGCTGCGGTATTCACAGAATTCACGCATGGCGTCCAGCAGGCCCTGGCGCAACCCGTTGACGTGGGTGCCGCCCTGGGCCGTCGGGATCAGGTTGACGTAGCTTTCCTGCACGCTGTCGCCGCCTTCGGGCAACCACAGCAGCGCCCAGTCGACGGCTTCCTTATTGCCGGCCAGGCTGCCGCAGAACGGCTCGTTGGGCAGGCGTTCGAATTCGCTGACGGAGTCTTCCAGGTAGGAGCGCAGGCCGTCTTCGTAGTGCCACTCGACTTTTTCACCGGTGCCTTTGTCTTCAAAGGTGACCAGCAGACCCGGGCACAGCACAGCCTTGGCCTTGAGCACGTGCTTGAGGCGGCTGATGGAGAATTTTGGCGAATCGAAGTATTTCGGGTCCGGCGCGAAGTAAACGCTGGTACCGGTGTTGCGCTTGCCAACGGAGCCGATCACGGCCAGGTCGGTGGCTTTGTAGCCATCGGCGAAGGTCATCTCGTATTCGTTGCCATCACGCTTGACCCTGACCCGCACCAGCGTGGACAAGGCGTTGACCACCGAAATGCCCACACCGTGCAAGCCACCGGAAAATTGGTAGTTCTTGTTGGAGAACTTGCCGCCCGCATGGAGCTTGGTGAGGATCAGCTCGACGCCCGGTACACCCTCTTCCGGGTGGATGTCCACCGGCATGCCGCGACCGTCGTCGGACACCTCCAGGGAGTGGTCGGCGTGGAGAATGACATGCACCGACTTGGCGTGGCCGGCCAGGGCTTCGTCGACGCTGTTGTCGATGACTTCCTGGGCGAGGTGGTTCGGCCGCGTGGTGTCGGTGTACATGCCGGGGCGTTTGCGCACCGGATCGAGGCCCGAGAGGACTTCGATGGCGTCGGCGTTATAAGAGCTAGCGCTGGGAGTGGCCATGGGGTCTCGTCGTGAGTCGTTCGATTAAAAAATAACCTGCGATTCTTACAATGAAGAAAAATCGAAGGATTGATACTGATCTGCGCCAATGCCGGCAAAGCTCAGGAGCGCCGGCAATTGCTGGGCGAAACCCTGGTAACCATGGTCGCCGCCGGCCTGGATGCGCAGGGCACAGGCACGGTAGTACTGCTGGGCGAGGCGATAATCCAGTGTTTCATCGCCGGTCTGCAACCATACCTGATAACGCGCGGCTTCCCGGGGCGCCGGGACTTCCAGTTCGGCCAGTGCCGTGACGTGGTCGTGGGTCAGCTCCCAGGTTTCACCGGTGTAGAGGTTTTTCTGGGTGCCCAGGTAACCATCGAACATCCGATGAGGGCTGACCGCCGGGTTGACCAGCAGCGCCTTGAGGCCATGACGTTCGGCAAGATGGGTTGCATAGTAGCCGCCGAGTGAGCTGCCGACCAGCAGGGGCCGCCCCAGTTCACGGATAGCCGCTTCCAGCTGAGGCATCGCCTGGCGGGGGTGATGATGCAGGGCCGGCACGCGCAATTGCTCGCCTCGCCCAAGGGCATTCATCACGGTGATGAGCTGGCAAGCCTTGTTCGACGCCGGCGCGCTGTTGAAACCGTGGATATACAGGATCGAAGCGGCCATGCCGGGCTCTCCATGCGTGCGCGAAAAACGCGCAGTTTACAGGTGTGGGAGCGGGCTTGCTCGCGAATGCGGTGGATCAGTGACAGACGTATTGACTGGCACACGGCA
>NZ_JBSVWB010000026.1:0-88722 GCF_054071795.1 Pseudomonas sp. SDO5271_S396 | reverse complement strand
AGCGATCTGTCAGTCAAGGAGTTTGTTGCTGATCTACCGCTATCGCAGGCAAGCCAGCTCCCACAGTTGAACAGCATTGCTCCCCCGACCGGTTTACATGCCCTGCACCCCGGGTAGAATGGCGCCTCTGCCCTACTCGAGTTCACTTCATGGCGTTGCCGACCCTGCGCATCATCGGTTTCATCATCGGCATCTTCCTGATCACCCTCGCGATCGCCATGGTCGTGCCCATGGCCACCCTGGTGATTTTCGAGCGCACCAGCGACCTGCCGTCGTTTCTGTGGGCCAGCATGATCACCTTTCTCGCCGGCCTGGCGCTGGTGATTCCCGGTCGACCCGAGCATGTGCACCTGCGCCCCCGGGACATGTACCTGCTTACCGTGACAAGCTGGGTGGTGGTTTGCGTGTTCGCCGCGCTGCCCTTTCTGCTGACCCAGCACATCAGCTACACCGACTCGTTTTTCGAAAGCATGTCCGGCATCACCGCCACCGGCTCCACCGTGCTGAGCGGGCTGGACAGCATGTCGCCGGGCATCCTGATGTGGCGTTCGCTGCTGCACTGGCTCGGCGGCATCGGCTTTATCGGCATGGCGGTGGCGATTCTGCCGCTGCTGCGCATTGGTGGCATGCGCCTGTTCCAGACCGAATCCTCGGACCGCTCGGAAAAGGTCATGCCCCGCTCACACATGGTGGCGCGGCTGATCGTGGCGGCGTACGTGGGTATCACCATTCTCGGTAGCCTGGCATTCTGGTGGGCCGGCATGGGCCTGTTCGATGCGATCAACCATGCCATGTCGGCGATTTCCACCGGCGGCTTTTCCACCTCCGATGAATCCCTGGCCCACTGGAAACAACCGGCGGTGCACTGGGTGGCGGTGGTGGTGATGATCCTTGGCAGCCTGCCGTTCACCCTGTACGTGGCCACGTTGCGCGGTAACCGCCGGGCACTGCTCAAGGACCAACAGGTGCAAGGTCTGCTGGGCCTGCTGCTGGTGACCTGGCTGGTACTCGGCACCTGGTACTGGTGGACCACCGATCTGCACTGGCTGGACGCTCTTCGCCACGTGGCACTGAACGTCACCTCGGTAGTGACCACCACCGGGTTTGCACTGGGCGACTACAGCCTGTGGGGTAACTTCTCACTGATGCTGTTTTTCTACCTCGGCTTCATCGGCGGTTGCTCCGGCTCCACCGCCGGCGGGATCAAGATTTTCCGCTTCCAGGTCGCCTATATCCTGCTCAAGGCCAACTTGAACCAGCTGATTCACCCACGTGCGGTGATCAAGCAGAAGTACAACGGCCACCGCCTCGATGAAGAAATCGTGCGTTCGATCCTGACCTTTTCGTTTTTCTTCGCGATCACCATCTGCGCCATCGCCCTGGCCTTGTCATTGCTGGGCCTGGACTGGATGACCGCGCTGACCGGCGCCGCCAGCACCGTGTCCGGCGTGGGCCCGGGGCTGGGGGAAACCATCGGGCCAGCCGGCAATTTCTCCAGTCTGCCGGACGCCGCCAAGTGGATCCTGTCGTTTGGCATGCTGCTGGGTCGGCTGGAGATCATCACGGTGTTTGTGCTGTGCATTCCGGCGTTCTGGCGTCACTGACCGCCGCTTCCAGCAGCCGCGCCCGGTATTCCCCGGGCGTGGCATCGAACCAGCGGCGGAACGCCCGGAAGAAATTGCTCGGATCGGCAAAGCCCAACAGGTAGGCAATCTCCAGCAAGGTCATGTTCGGCTGCGCCAGGTACTGCTCGGCCAGTTCGCGACGGGTGTCGTCGAGCAACGCCTGGAAACTGGTGCCCTCCTCTTGCAAACGCCGTTGCAAGGTGCGCTGGGACAGGTGCAGCGTCTGGGCCACCACCTCGCGCTTGGGCTCACCCTGGGGCAGCAGGCGGCACAGCACCTGCCGGGCCTTGTGGGTCACGCGGCTTTCCGAGAACCGTGCCAGGTACTCACCGGCAAACCGATCGTGCAACAACGCCATGGCCTCGTTGGCCGTAGGCAATGGCGCGTCCATGTCAGCCTTTTCGAAAATCAGCGCGTCATAGGGCGCATTGAATTCCAGCGGGGCGTGGAAGGCTTGTTTATAGGGGGCCAGGTCCGCCGGCTGATCGCCTTGCAGCACGACTTTGCGCGGTTGCAGGGTGCGCCCGGTCAGCCAGCCACACAGTGCCAGCGCACAGGCCAGCGACGCTTCGGCACTCTGGCGGGTGGGCGGCAGATGATCGCCGTGCACCGTCAGAATCAGCGCATAGCCTTCGGGTAACAGGCGGAAGCTCAAGTCGGCGCTTTCGGCGATGATGCGCTGGTAACGCACCAGTCGCATGAATCCCTCGGCCAGGGTGTTGCTGGACATCAACGCATAGCCGGCCACATGAAACGACGCCGGGCGCACCACCTTGCCCATGTTCAGGCCGATCGCCGGGTTACCCGACAGCTCCACCGCCCGCTGCCACAGCCGGGTCATGGAGTCTTGCGGAAAACGGGCATCGGGGTCGTCGAGGGCGGCGTAATCCAGGCCCAGTTGCTTGAACAAGGCTCGGCAATCCAGGCCGTCCATTTCCAATGCCTTGACTATCCCCATCGCCCAGCTTGCAGAAGTTGTTCGTTCGCTCATGGCGTCTTCTTAATCAAAGCAGGCTCATAACGGCAGCCAGGAAGCCAAGGATACTAAAGTGGCATCTATTGTCACTGGCTGTTACCACTGATCACTCTAGACTCAAATAAGCTCCCCGCCGAACATCTGTTGGGCGGTACAACAATCAAAGGGCCGTCCACCGTGGAAAACGTCAAGCGATTCAACAGCTTTGCCGAGTTTTACCCTTATTACCTGGCTGAACACGCCAACAGCACCTGCCGGCGCCTGCACTTTATCGGCACCACGCTGGTGATAGGCATTCTGGCGTATGCCATTGGCAGAGGGTCGCTGGGGTTGCTGATCGTCTTGCCGATTGCCGGCTACGGCTTCGCCTGGGTCGGGCATTTCTTCTTCGAAAAAAACCGCCCGGCCACCTTCCAGCACCCGCTCTACAGCCTATTGGGAGATTTCGTGATGTACCGCGACATGATCCTGGGCAAAGTGCCGTTCTAGCCGCGCGACCGTTTAAACGAAGAAAGTTCGGACAGCCGGCGACATAAAAATCTTTTTGTCATTTGCAGTGCTGTATCCTGCCAAGGCTTTTTGAGAGCGCGGAATCACCTGCGATTGAAAAAACAGACCTTGCGAGGAGCGACGACGATGCACGAGATACCCAATCTCCCCTTCCCAAGCCTGCACCCTACAGAGCAGCCAACACCGCAGCAGGCCAGCGACCAGCAGCCTGAGGCCAAAGAAGCCAAACCAGCCGACAGCGAAAGCCAGGGCTGAGCCGTACCAGACCGTGTGGAAAGCGCACCTTTGAGCGCTTTCCACACTGCCTGAACCACCCGAGGTACCGCATGACCGACACCCTCCCCGACACCCAGGACACCGCCGTACTCGACGCCGCCCTACAGATGGTCGAAATCTGGACCCGCCTCAGTGCCGACAAGCAAGCCGCGCTGCTCAAGCGCTTCGACACCCAGGAAAACGCCCTGGCCGCACTGGTCACAACGCAACTGCTGACCGCCCCCCAGTCCTGACTACCCGGCTTGAACGTCCTGAGGCGTTTTTGATCTGACGTTTTTGCCATTTACCGCCCAACGCACGGTCCGGCACCGGTATCATTAGCAGCCTATCTTTACCTGCTGCAACAGTGGACCTTTCCCATGCCAGATACCCAGCGCCCCATGGCGGTCACGCTGCAAGTCGTTTCCATCGTCCTGTTCACCTTTATCGGCTACCTGAATATCGGCATTCCTTTGGCCGTATTGCCGGGTTATGTGCACAGCCAGCTGGGCTTCGGCGCGGTGATCGCCGGCCTGGTGATCAGCGTGCAGTACCTGGCCACCCTGCTGAGTCGCCCGTACGCCGGGCGTATCATCGACAACCTGGGCTGCAAGCGTGCCGTGCTGATTGGCCTGGTGGGCTGCGGCCTGAGCGGCGTGTTCATGCTGCTCGCGGCCTGGCTGTCGAGCCTGCCGGCACTGAGTCTGGCCAGCCTGTTCATCGGCAGGCTGGTGTTGGGCAGCGCGGAGAGCCTGGTGGGTTCCGGCGCCATTGGCTGGGGCATTGGCCGGGTCGGCTCGGCCAACACGGCCAAGGTGATTTCCTGGAACGGCATCGCCAGCTACGGTGCGCTGGCCGTCGGTGCGCCACTGGGTGTGCTGCTGGTCAGCCATTTCGGGCTGTGGAGCATGGGCGTGAGCATCATCCTGCTGGCAGTGCTCGGCCTGAGCCTGGCCTGGCGCAAAGAAGCGGTGCCGATTGTCACCGGTGTGCGCCTGCCGTTCATGAACGTGCTGGGCCGGGTCTTCCCCCACGGCTGCGCGCTGGCCCTGGGCTCAATCGGGTTCGGCACCATCGCCACCTTCATCACCCTGTATTACACCACCCAGCACTGGGATAACGCGGTGTGGGCCCTGAGCCTGTTCGGCGCCAGTTTTATCGGCGCGCGCTTGCTGTTTGGCAACTTGATCAACCGGATCGGCGGCTTTCGCGTGGCAATCGTCTGCCTGTCGGTGGAAATCCTCGGCCTGCTGCTGTTGTGGCTGGCGACGGACGCCAACCTGGCGCTGGCCGGTGCGGCGTTGAGCGGGTTCGGATTTTCCCTGGTGTTTCCGGCGCTGGGGGTAGAGGCAGTCAATCTGGTGCCAGCTTCCAGCCGAGGCTCAGCAGTGGGGGCGTACTCGCTGTTTATCGACTTGTCATTGGGCATCACCGGCCCGCTGGCCGGGGCGGTGGCGGCAGGCTTCGGCTTTGCGTCGATCTTCCTGTTCGCCGCCCTTGCCGCCCTCGGTGGCTTGTCGCTGAGCGTCTATCTGTACCGGCAGGCACCCAAGGCCCGCGAGGCCCGCGGCGCCTAGAAGTCGACCTTGCCGCGCCCGGCCTTGATGCTACCGCGCTTGGTCTTGGATTCCAGCCGACGCGTCTTCGAGCCCAGGGTCGGCTTGGTGGGACGGCGCTTCTTTTCGACCTTGGTGGCGCTCTGGATCAACTCCACCAGCCGCTCCAGCGCATCCGCGCGATTCTGCTCCTGCGTACGGTATTGCTGGGCCTTGAGCACCAGCACGCCGTCGCTGGTGATCCGGCTGTCGCGCAATGCCAGCAATCGCTCCTTGTAGAACTCGGGCAACGACGACGCCGGAATATCAAAACGCAGGTGTACCGCGCTCGACACCTTGTTCACGTTCTGCCCACCGGCGCCCTGGGCGCGAATGGCGGTCAGCTCGATCTCGGCATCGGGCAGGTGCACGTTGTTGGAAATCACCAGCATGGGCAGCGCAGTCCTCTGAAAGGCCTCCAAGGATACGCGAATGTGCAGGGCCTGCCCCTTGAAACAACAAACCCGGCACAAGGCCGGGTCTGCTCGACAACATCAGGCGGTTACTTCGCCGCAGAAGGTGCAGCAGCCAATGTGTCCTGCGCACTGCGCCTGCCCTTGACGCAGTAGCACAAGCCCATAAACGCCACCCACACCGGAATCGCATACACCGACACCTGGATCCCCGGAATCATCAGCATGATCACCAGGATAAACACCACGAACGCCAGGCAAATGATGTTGCCGTAGGGGTACCACAACGCCTTGAACAACGGCGTCTGGCCGCTGCGGTTCAGGTGCTGGCGGAACTTGAGGTGGGAGAAGCTGATCATCGCCCAGTTGATCACCAGCGTGGCCACCACCAGGGACATCAGCAGTTCCAGCGCGTGTTGCGGGATCAGGTAGTTCATCAGCACCGCCACCAGGGTGATGGCGGCGGATGCGAGGATCGAACGCACCGGCACGCCGCGCTTGTCGATCTTCGCCAATGCCTTCGGCGCATCACCCTGCTCGGCCATGCCCAGCAGCATGCGGCTGTTACAGTAGGTGCCGCTGTTGTACACCGACAGGGCGGCGGTCAGTACCACGAAGTTGAGGATGTGCGCGGCGGTGTTGCTGCCCAGCATCGAGAACACCTGTACGAACGGGCTGCCGCTGTAGGCATCGCCGGAAGCATTGAGGGTCGCCAGCAGGCTGTCCCAAGGTGTCAGCGACAACAGCACCACCAGGGCGCCGATGTAGAAGATCAGGATGCGGTAGATCACCTGGTTGATCGCCTTGGGGATCACCGTGCGCGGCTGATCGGCTTCGGCTGCGGTGAAGCCGAGCATTTCCAGGCCACCGAAGGAAAACATGATGATCGCCATGGCCATCACCAGCCCACCGACGCCATGGGGGAAGAAACCACCGTGTTCCCACAGGTTGCTTACCGACGCCTGGGGCCCGCCGCTGCCGCTGACCAGCAGGTAGCTGCCCAGGGCGATCATGCCGACGATGGCCACGACCTTGATGATCGCAAACCAGAACTCGGCCTCACCGAAGACCTTGACGTTGGCCAGGTTGATCACGTTGATCAGCACGAAGAAGCCCGCCGCCGAAACCCAGGTCGGGATCTGCGGCCACCAGTAATGGATGTATTTGCCGACGGCGGTCAGCTCGGACATGCCCACCAGAATGTACAGGATCCAGCAGTTCCAACCCGACAGGAAGCCGGCGAAACCGCCCCAGTACTTGTGGGCAAAATGACTGAAGGAGCCGGCCACCGGCTCTTCGACGATCATTTCGCCGAGCTGGCGCATGATCATGAAGGCGATGAAGCCACAGATGGCATAGCCCAGGATCATCGACGGGCCGGCCGACTTGAGCACCCCGGCGGAGCCAAGGAACAGGCCGGTGCCGATGGCGCCACCGAGGGCGATCAACTGGATATGACGGTTTTTCAGGCCACGTTTCAGTTCGCCTGAAGCGGAAGGAGGGTTGCCACTCATGGAAAGGTTCTCCAGGAGTCAAGCGTGTGTCTTACGGTCATGCGCCACCTGTTTATTTTTATCTGTGACGAAATCGAACCCGCCAGGCTCGTGGCCGGGCGGAGTGATCAGGGCGGATAAACCCTGAGGTCTTGGCCTTTTGCGTGGTTACGCAAGGGAGTCACAGTAAAACGCGGCGCATTGTACACCGCTCGACTGCTTGCGGATGCACTAGGAAGGCGCACGCGACGATCTGTCAGGTATTTCTTACGGCGTGAGGATGCCCAAGCCCGTCTCGCCAAACGCGTAACTTAAACGTTACAGCTGTAAATTCTGCGTTACAAACAAGCTAAATCCGTCAGTCGACGGAAAAATGTCGGTAGGAAATTTCTGACACATTTAATAACTCAGTCGATTGTTTTTATTGATTAAAAAATTTTCGGGGAAAACAGAAAAAATAATTCAAATGAAACCGTGTCAATAAATTTTTTGCATTTTGAAACACATACACCTAGGTTCGATGCTTGCCAGCGAAGCCCGTTGGCAAGCCGTTCTCAAACATACGTCCTCTAGGAGATACACCATGCAAGTACTGGAAAACGACCTGGAAACCGAACTGCAACTCGACGATTGGTTTGAAGCGCCGACCCATGAGGCCGCCGTAGAAATGATGCAGGCCGACGCCGTTGTGCCGTTCGGCACTGCAATGTGGCCGTTCTGACACACGGCAGGCATTCGGCAGGTGCTGTGCACGGCACCTGCCTCCTTACCCAAGGCACAGAAGGACACCCGTCATGGACAAGGCCCGCGCCGTCGAACACTTTCTCTACTACCTCGCGCATCACCCGGCTCTCCACGGCCTGAACCGCCCCACGGTGCTGCTGGGCCATACCGAACGCTACGACACCATCGCCCAGGCGATCACCCAGGGCAGCACCGCCCGCTTCAACTTCCAGGTGCAGCGCCTGGACCTGGCCGCCACCGATACGCTGGCCCAGGCCATCGAGGCCTGCGACCTGTACCTGTTTCTCTATGACTCCTCCACCCTGCCCAACCCGCGTGCCGAAGGCCCGGATTTTGTCCGTGCCCTGCAAGGCGTGATGGCCGAACACTGGAAGAAGTCCCTGCTGTTCAAGGACTACGGCGACTATTTCTACGACACCTTCAGCGTCGAGCCGCAGCGCATCGCCGACCTGAACGCCACGCTGATCCGCCGCATGTCCCAGGCCAACGTACTGAGTTTCACGGACAAGCATGGCTCCCGCCTGGAAGCGCCGCTGAGCAGTATCAAGAAGTGGACCAATATCAATGGCGTCGGCAATCACGACCTGGCCCCCGGCGAAATCGCCACCCACAGCGAAGCCATCAACGGCCAGGTGCGGTTCGTCGGCACCTTTTTGAGCACTATTCCCTTTGCGCGCAAATACGGCGTACTGCAATCGCCACTGGAGTTGTGGATCGAAAACTCGACCATCTGCAGTGTGGCCAGCGACGTACCGGGGCTGGCGGATGACTTCAACAAATACCTGAATGCCAACCCGTCCAACCGGCGTGTGGAAGAGTTGGGCATTGGCACCAATGAAGGCGTGAAGGACCTGTACGCGCGCAATGCCGGCTTCGAGGAGCGCCATTGCGGCTTGCACCTGGGCCTGGGTGGCGGGCAGAAAGGCAGCCACCACCTGGATTTGATCTTCGCCAGCGGCGTGTTGGCGCTGGATGACAAGCCGGTCTTCGACGGCACTTTTGCGTTTTAGACGAACACCAGAATGACCCAGGTCCCTGTGGGAGCCGGGCTTGCCCGCGATGGCGGTGGATCAGTTGGCATACGTATCCAATGCCCCACCGCCTTCGCAGCGATGCGGCGACCCGACAAGCCAGCTCCCACAGTTGAACGCATTTCAAATCCAGATCCAAAAAAAACGCCAACCTGGGGTTGGCGTTTTTGTGCAGCACTTAAACCATCACTGCGGCTTCTTGCGACCGAAACCCGGGCGTTGACCCGAGCCGGCTGGCGCGCCACGGCGCTTGCCCGACGGCTCGTCCGCGACCAGTTTCGGGCCTGGGCGCTTGTTCGTCGCTGGTTTGGCTGGGCGCTTGGTGCTGGCGTTGTCGGCCGGGCGATCCGCTTCTCCACGGTTGCTGCGACCACCCGCCGGGGCTGGGCGCGGCGCACGGGGTGCACGCTCGCCTTCCTGACGCGAGGGTGCGGTCGGGCGACGCTCGCCTTCAATGTGCGGCTGGCGCGAGATACGCCCACCGGTCGCCGGTGCATCCAGCGCCGGGCGCAGGGTGCGGGCAACACGTTCGGTGCGAGGCACCGGGCGCGACGATTTACGCTGCAGGCGCTCGAGCTTGTCTTTGCTCTTGGCGTTCAGTTGCGGCATCGCCACCGGTGTCAGGCCGACTTCGGCACTGAGGATGTCGACTTCGTACTGGCTCATTTCGCGCCAACGGCCCATCGGCAGGTCGGAGTTGAGGAACACCGGACCGAACCGCACGCGCTTCAGGCGGCTGACCACCAGGCCCTGGGATTCCCACAGGCGACGCACTTCACGGTTACGTCCTTCCATCACCACGCAGTGGTACCAATGGTTGAAACCTTCGCCACCTGGCGCCTGCTGGATGTCGGTGAAACGCGCCGGGCCGTCTTCCAGCACCACGCCGGCCTTGAGGCGCTCGATCATCTCGTCGTCGACTTCGCCCCGCACACGCACGGCGTATTCGCGGTCCATCTCGTAGGATGGGTGCATCAGGCGGTTGGCCAGTTCGCCGTCGGTGGTGAACATCAACAAACCGGTGGTGTTGATGTCGAGACGGCCGATGTTGATCCAGCGACCTTCTTTCGGACGCGGCAGCTTGTCGAACACGGTCGGACGGCCTTCCGGGTCGTCACGGGTGCAGATCTCGCCATCGGGCTTGTTGTACATGATCACGCGGCGCACCGATTCGGCGGCCTCTTCACGCTTGATCACCTTGCCATCGATGGTGATTGCGTCGTGCAGGTCGACGCGCTGGCCGAGGGTGGCCTCGACGCCGTTGACCTTGATGCGCTTCTGGGTGATCCAGGCTTCGACGTCGCGGCGCGAACCTACTCCGATACGCGCGAGAACCTTTTGCAGTTTCTCGCCGGCGGGGCGGATATCGTGGCTGTCGTTCTGGTCTTGGTCGTTCATCTTAAGCACCTCCCGGTGGGTCGATTCAGGCATGGCCTGAAGAGTGTTGAAAGCAGGCTTTGGGCGAGCGCATCGCCAAAGGGTCGCGAATCATACGCCCATGGCGCGCGTTGCGCATCAGAGACTAGTCGATAAAGGCAAAGCCGCCGTATTTTCCGCCGACCGGTGCCCCTTGCGGGATCAGGTCAATCTTCGAACTGGCGGCGCTCGGCCTCGATAGCTTCGGCCAGCGCACGGGCTTCGTCTTCTTCGTCGCTCAGCGGCGGCTGTTCGAGGGCGGCGACGGCGGCCAGGAGCTTTTCGCGGGCCTCGGCGACGCCAAGAATGTCCTCTTCGAGTTCAGGCTCGGCTTCAACCTCAGGCTCGGCGTTCTCCTGAACCTGCGGGTCGACCGCATCGTCGCGCAGCAAGTCATCGAAGTCGGTCTTGATGCCCTGCTCCATGTCGTCCAGCTCCAGCAGCAAGGTATGGAAGCTGGTCTCGTCCTTGGGCTCTTCAGGCTCGGCCGTGGCGTCGGCCAACTCCTGCAAGCCTTGTGGCACCGGCGCGTCGTCGAAGTCGAGCACTGGTTCGGTTTCCATTTCGCGCAGCTCGGCGAGCGGTGGCAAATCGTCGAGGTTTTTCAGGTTGAAGTGGTCGAGAAAGGCTTTGGTGGTGGCAAACATCGCCGGTTTGCCGGGCACGTCGCGATAGCCGACGATGCGGATCCACTCGCGCTCCAGCAGCGTCTTGACGATATGGCTGTTGACCGCCACCCCGCGCACGTCCTCGATTTCACCCCGGGTGATCGGCTGGCGGTAAGCGATCAGCGCCATGGTCTCCAGCATCGCCCGGGAATAACGCTGCGGGCGCTCTTCCCACAATCGACCGACCCACGGGGAAAACTGCTCACGGATTTGCAGGCGATACCCCGAGGCCACTTCCTTGAGCTCGAACGCCCGCCCGTCGCACGACTTGCGCAGGATATCCAGGGCTTTCTTGAACACCGGCGGCTCCGGACGCTCGCCTTCTTCAAACAGTTCGAACAAACGCTCCATGGATTGCGGTTTGCCCGAGGCCAGGAGAAAGGCTTCCAGCAGCGGGGCCAGTTCGCGGGGTTCAGTCAGATTCATCGATTCAGCTCGTTATTCGGCTCGCGCCCGCACGTGGATGGCCGCAAAAGGTTCGTTCTGCACCAGCTCGATCAAGGACTCCTTGACCAGTTCAAGGATGGCCATGAAGGTGACCACCACGCCCAACTTGCCCTCTTCTGCCGTGAACAGCTCGACAAACGGCACAAAACCACCGCCCTTGAGCCGTTCAAGCACGTCGCTCATGCGCTCGCGGGTCGACAGGGCTTCGCGGCTGACCTGATGGCTTTCAAACATGTCGCCACGGCGCAGCACCTCGGCCATGGACATCAGCAACTCTTCCAGACTCACGTCCGGCAACAGCTTGCGCGCCCGGGCCTCGGGGGCGTCGAGCTTGGGCACGATCACATCGCGGCCCACGCGGCTCAGGCCATCGATGCCTTCGGCGGCGGCCTTGAAGCGCTCGTATTCCTGCAGGCGTCGGATCAGTTCGGCGCGCGGATCGTCCTCTTCGGCTTCGATCGTCTCCGAACGCGGGAGCAACATGCGGGACTTGATCTCCGCCAGCATCGCCGCCATCACCAGGTATTCGGCGGCCAGCTCCAGGCGCACCGACTGCATCAACTCGACATAGCCCATGTACTGGCGGGTGATTTCCGCCACCGGGATGTCGAGGATGTCGATGTTCTGCTTGCGAATCAGGTACAACAGCAAGTCCAGCGGGCCCTCGAAGGCTTCAAGGAACACTTCCAGCGCATCCGGCGGAATGTACAAGTCCACCGGCATTTCGGTGACGGCCTGGCCGTACACCACCGCAAAGGGCAGTTCCTGCTGCGCGCCCGCCTGGCTGTCGACGGTTTCCACGACCGACATTCAGGCCTCGACCCTGAACGGCGCCGGGTCGCCGCAGCCCACACGGATCACTTCGGGCTCGCCGTCGGCCAGGTTGATCACGGTCGAGGCCTTGCCGCCGCCGAAACCACCGTCGATGATCAGGTCCACTTGTTTTTCCAGGAGTTGGCGCATTTCGTAAGGGTCTTCGAGGGGTTCAGTGTCACCCGGCATGATCAGCGACACGCTCATCAGCGGCTCACCCAGCTCTTCGAGCAGCGCCAATGCGATGGGATGCTCCGGCACCCGCAGGCCGATGGTGCGCTTTTTCGGGTGCAGCAGCAGCCGTGGCACTTCTCGGGTGGCATTCAGGATAAAGGTATAGGGCCCGGGCGTGTGGGCCTTGAGCAGGCGGAACGTGCCGGTGTCGACCTTGGCGAACAGACCCAGTTGCGACAGATCGCTGCAGATCAGCGCAAAATTGTGTTTGTCGTCCAACTGACGCAAGCGGCGCACGCGCTCGACCGCACCCTTGTCGCCAATCTGGCAACCAATGGCGTAGGACGAGTCCGTAGGATAAATCACCACGCCGCCGGCGCGAATGATCTCCACAGACTGTTTAATCAGGCGCGCCTGGGGATTTTCCGGATGAATCTGGAAGAACTGACTCACATTTTCTACCTGTTCAGACGGTGACAAGAGCGGGGTCATGGTTGAAACGACGCCAAAGGGGTGGCAAATCGTCCGGAACCGCACGGTACTCGCCGATCTCGGACCAGCCGCCAGGGCCATGGAAATCACTGCCGGCGCTGACCAGCAGGCCAAATTCACGGGCCAGGATCGACAGGCTGCCCACTTGCTCGGCGGGCTGAAAACCATTGACCACTTCGAGCGCCTGGCCGCCCGCTTGAATATAGTCGGCAATCAGCTTGCGGCGCTTGCTGCGGGTGAAATCGTAATGCCAAGGGTGCGCCAGGCTCACCCAGGCGCCGGCATCGCGCAGGGTGCCGACGGTTTCCTCAAGGCTGGGCCAGTGTTGCTTGACGTCCCCCAGCTTGCCGGCCCCCAGCCATTTGCGAAAGGCTTCGGCGCGATCCTTGACGAACCCCTCGCGCACCATCCAGTCGGCGAAGTGCGGACGGGCCGGCGCGTTGCCGCTGTCACCCAGCTCCTGCTGGATGGCGCGAGCCCCCTCCAGCGCATTGGGCATGCCTTTGAGGGCCAGCTTGCGGCTTATTTCTTCGGACCGCAGCCAGCGGCCATCGTGCAATTTGGCGATCGCCGCCACCAGGGGCGGGGCATCCACCTCAAACCCGTAGCCAAGCACATGAATGGTGGCGCCGCCCCAGGTGCACGACAATTCGACACCATTGACCAGTTGCATGCCCAGGGCGTTCGTCGCCTCACGGGCTTCGGCCAGGCCTTCGACGGTGTCGTGGTCGGTCAGCGCGAGAATCCGCACCCCGTGTTCAAACGCACGCGCAACCAGTACCGCAGGCGCAAGGGCGCCGTCGGAGGCGGTGCTGTGGCAGTGCAGATCGACATTCACGGGCGTGTGTAACCTCAAGTCAGCTGGCGCTTTCGCAACCAAGGATGTTTGTTATTATGCCGCCACATCCAGCTTCTGGCTCTTACTGTGAAACAATTCATCGACTTCATCCCGCTGTTGCTGTTTTTCATCGTTTATAAACTCGACCCTCGCGTCATCGATCTGGCCGGCCATGAGCTGTCCTTCGGCGGCATCTACAGCGCCACGGCGGTGCTGATCATCAGCTCCATCGTGGTCTACGGGGCCATCTTCATCTCCCAGCGCAAACTGGAAAAAAGCCAATGGCTGACCCTGATCGCCTGCCTGGTGTTCGGTAGCCTGACCCTGGCCTTCCACAGCGAAACCTTTCTCAAATGGAAAGCCCCGGTGGTGAACTGGCTGTTCGCCCTGGCGTTCATCGGCAGCCATTTCATTGGCGATCGCCTGCTGATCAAGCGGATCATGGGCCACGCACTCACCCTGCCCGAGCCGGTGTGGTACCGCCTGAACATCGCCTGGATCGTCTTCTTTCTGTTCTGCGGCGCAGCCAACCTGTTCGTGGCCTTTACCTTCCAGAGCTACTGGGTCGACTTCAAGGTGTTCGGCAGCCTGGGCATGACCGTGCTGTTCCTGGTCGGCCAGGGGATCTACCTGTCGCGCCACCTGCATGACACCGACCCTACCACGCCCAAAACCGAGGACTGACATGCTCTACGCCATCATTGCCACCGACGTCGCCGACTCGCTGGAAAAACGCCTGAGCGTACGCCCGGCCCACGTCGAGCGCCTGAAACAGCTGCAGGCCGAAGGCCGTATCGTGCTGGCCGGCCCGCACCCGGCGGTGGACAGCAACGACCCGGGCGACGCCGGCTTCACCGGCAGCCTGATCGTCGCCGAGTTCGCCTCCCTCGCCGACGCCCAGGCCTGGGCCAAGGCCGATCCCTATGTCGCGGCCGGCGTGTATGCCGATGTCGTGATCAAGCCGTTCAAGCAAGTCCTGCCATAGCGCCGAGTCTGTGTCGAACCTGATACGTTCGGCACACTCCTAATTGCTCATTATTCTCGGTAACCTGCCGACAACGTTCTGAATATTCGTGTGGAATCAGGAGTTCCGATGCGCTTACGTCAGTTGTGTCTGTTGGCAGTGGTAATGATCGGGGCTACGGCCCACGCTGAAGAAACCCCGAACACCGGCAGCTCCACGGCCTTGTCCTTGAGTGCCGGCAGCCAGATCACCGAGTTGCAACAACGCTTGAAAGAGAGCGAACGGTTGCGCGAGGAACTGAGCAAGCAACTGCAAAACGCGGAAACCGCCCGCGAAAGCGCCCAATTGAGTCGCCTGCGCCAGGAGAACCAACGCCTTGCCCAGCAACTCAAAGAATCACAGGGCGGCGCCCTGGCCCGCTGGCTGACCGAGCAACAACAGTGGTTCGTCACCGGCGGGGCCGTCGCACTGATCGCCTTGCTGTGCGGGATCTTCGCCAGTGGTGGGCACCGTCGCCGTCGACAATGGCTAAATTGAGTGAGTCATGAGCGAGCTGTTACTGATAGATGATGACCAGGAGCTCTGTGAGCTGCTGACCAGTTGGTTGAGCCAGGAAGGCTTCCAGGTGCGCGCCTGCCATGATGGTTTGAGCGCACGCAAGGCCTTGGCCGACAGTGCCCCCGCCGCCGTTGTGCTCGATGTGATGCTGCCCGACGGCAGTGGGCTGGAACTGCTCAAGCAGTTGCGCAGCGACCATCCGGAACTGCCGGTGCTGATGCTTTCCGCGCGGGGCGAGCCGCTCGACCGTATTCTCGGCCTGGAACTGGGCGCTGACGATTACCTGGCCAAGCCCTGCGACCCCCGCGAACTCACCGCCCGCCTGCGCGCCGTGCTGCGCCGCAGCCACCCGGCCGCCGTGTCCACCCAGCTGGAACTGGGCGACCTGTGCTTCAGCCCGGTGCGCGGCGTGGTCAGCATCGACGAACAGGAGTTTTCCCTCACTGTCTCCGAAAGCCGCCTGCTGGAGGCGCTGCTGCGCCAGCCCGGCGAGCCGCTGGACAAACAGGAACTGGCGCAGATCGCCCTCGGCCGCAAGCTGACCCTTTACGATCGCAGCCTGGACATGCACGTGAGCAACCTGCGCAAGAAGATCGGCCCGCACCCGGATGGCCGCCCACGGATCGTGGCGCTGCGCAGCCGGGGTTATTACTACAGCCTCTAAGCGTTCCCTGTGGGAGCTGGCTTGCCTGCTCCCACAGGAGATGTGCCTGCCCTGACAGTTTTGTCAGCTCCAGCCAAAACCCTCTTTACCCAAGCTTTACCCACCCCTGACCGCCGCTGACCTTGATCTCCTTAACCTACTCACATCCGGACTCACCGGAATAGAGACAGGAGAATCACCATGCGCAAGACCCTTATCGCTCTGATGTTCGCCGCTGCCCTGCCCACCGTTGCCCTGGCCGCATTGCCTGACGGTCCCGGCCCGATGGGCGGCCCCGAAGGCCACATGATGGGTGGCCCTGGCCACGGCGGTGAACACGGCCCGCGTGGCAAAGGTGGCCCGTTCAGCCAGTTGGACCTGAGCCGCGAACAGCGTCAGCAGATCGGCAAACTGATGGGTGACCAATGGCACGCCCGCAAAGACCTGACCCAGAAGTACCTGAACAAACTGCCAGCCGCTGACCAGAAAGCCCTGCAGGACGAAATCGCCGCCGGCAAGCAAAAAACCCAGGCCGATATCCGTGCCGTGCTCAAGCCCGACCAGCAGAAAAAGTTCGACGAGATCGTCAAGCAACAGGCCGAGCGCCGTGCCGAGTGGAAGGAATTCCAGGCCTGGAAAGCGCAACAGCCGCAAAAAGCGCAATAATGCTCTAGCGTCACGTTCACAGCCCAGTGGCCCCCGCCGCTGGGCTTTTTCCTGTTTGGGGGGGTTCTGTGCGTTCATTGTTCTGGCGCATCCTGGCCAGTTTCTGGCTGGCCATCGCTCTGGTTGCCGGGTTGTCGATCCTGCTTGGGCACATGCTCAATCAGGATGCCTGGATTCTCAGCCGTCACCCCGGCCTCAATACCCTGGCCGAAGACTGGACCCAACTCTATGAAAGCCAGGGCGAGGACGCCGCCCAGGAGTTGCTGCAACAGCGCAAGCGCCAGTACCACATCGACGTTCAGGTATTGAACGAAAGTGGCGACCCGGTGGTGCGCGGCACCTTCCCGCGGCGCGCCGCTGCCTTTGAAGCCCGGCAGAATGACAGCCAGGACGGCCACCTGCCCTGGCGACGCCTGACCGCCGAGTACACCAGCGAAAAAACCGGCGACACCTACCTGCTGATCTACCGCATTCCCCACCCCGAGCTGGATGCCTGGCACCGCAGCAGCCTGCTGTGGCCGTTGAGCGCGCTGACCATCGCCCTGGTGGTACTGACCCTGTTCAGCCTGCTGGTGACGCTGTCCATCACCCGCCCCTTGAGCCGTTTGCGCGGCGCGGTGCATGACCTCGGCCAGACCACCTACCAGCAAAACAGCCTGGCTCGCCTGGCCGACCGCCGCGACGAGTTCGGCGTGCTCGCCACCGACTTCAACCGCATGGGTGCACGCCTGCAAAGCCTGATCGGCAGCCAGCGCCAGTTGCTGCGCGACGTCTCCCATGAACTGCGCTCGCCCCTGGCGCGCCTGCGCATTGCCCTGGCCCTGGCGGAACGCGCCGGCCCGGAAGAGCGCGAACGCCTCTGGCCACGCTTGACGCTGGAGTGCGACCGCCTCGAAGCGCTGATCAGCGAAATTCTGGTGCTGGCCCGTGTTGATGCCGACAACGCCAGCGCCGAAGACATCGACCTCAACGCACTGCTCAAGGGCTTGCAGAAGGATGCACAGCTCAGCGCGCCGGACCAGGAAGTACACCTGAGCGCTGAAACCGACCTGCACCTCAAGGGCTGGCCGACCATGATCGAGCGGGCCGTGGATAACCTGTTACGCAACGCTCAGCGCTTCAGCCCACCTGGCCAGCCGATCGAGTTGCAGGCGCAGCGCCTGGGCGAGCGCCTGCTGATCAGCGTGCGCGACCATGGCCCCGGCGTCGGCACCGAACACCTGGGGCAACTGGGCGAACCGTTTTACCGCGCCCCCGGGCAAACCGCCCAGGGCCATGGCCTGGGCCTGGCCATCGCCCGGCGTGCGGCGGAACGCCATGGCGGCAACCTACTGCTGGATAACCACCCCGAAGGCGGATTCATCGCCCGTATCGACCTGCCGTTGGAACCCGGGGTTGCCACACCCGCCGGATGATCTTCTATAGTGGCCCTTCTCTAAAACGGAGGGCCTTTGATGACTGACCTGCTGACCCCCATCCAAGCCGCACTCGATCTGCCGAACACCCCACTGACCGTGACCGGAGTCGGCGCATTGCCCTCGACCTTCGCCGTCACCGAACTGGCCGGCGCCAGCGTCGGTGCCGCCGGCCAGGCCGTGGCACGCCTGCTCGAACAACAAACCGGGCGCCTGCCCACTGTCACGGTGGACCGGCGCCTCGCCTCCTTCTGGTTCTCCTCCTCGATTCGCCCGGTGGGCTGGCAGGTGCCGCCGCTGTGGGACCCGGTGGCCGGCGACTATGCCAGCGCCGACGGCTGGATTCGTCTGCACACCAATGCGCCCCACCACCGCGCCGCCGCCGAGCGGGTGCTGGGCAAGGTCACGGACCGCGCGCAAATGGCCGCTCAGGTAGCCGCCTGGAATGCCGCTGAACTGGAACAGGCGATTGTCGATGAAGGCGGCTGCGCGGCGCAGATGCGCACCTGGCAAGCCTGGCAGGCGCATCCGCAGGGGCTGGCGGTAAATGCCGAAGCGCTGGTGCAGCGTGAGACATTCGACACCGTCATCGACAGGCCCTGGCTCGGCTCGGTCGCCCGCCCCCTGGCCGGCATCAAGGTACTGGACCTGACTCGCGTATTGGCCGGCCCGGTAGCCAGCCGTTTTCTCGCAGGCCTGGGCGCCGACGTGCTGCGTATCGACTCACCCACCTGGAACGAGCCGGGCGTGGTGCCGGAAATGACCCTGGGCAAACGCTGCGCCCGCCTGGACCTGAAGACCCCTCACGACCGGCAGGTGTTCGAAAACCTGCTCAAGGACGCCGACATTCTGTTCCACGGCTACCGCGCCGATGCGCTGGAACACCTGGGCTATACCGCCGCCGAATTGCACGCCATCGCCCCCGGGCTGATCGACGTGAGCCTCAACGCCTATGGCTGGAGCGGCCCGTGGCGCAACCGCCGAGGCTTCTACAGCCTGGTGCAGATGAGCAGCGGAATTGCCGCCGCCGGCATGGCCTGGAAACAATCGGATAAACCCGTGCCGCTGCCGTTGCAGGCGCTGGATCACGCCACTGGGTACTTGATGGCCGCCAGTGCGATTCAGGCGTTGAGCGAGCGGTTGAAGTCGGGGCGTGGAGGCTCGGCACGGTTGTCGTTGGCGCGCACGGCGACGTTATTGGTGGAGGCTGGGCAAGTGCCGGAGCACGTGGCATTGCGAGCCGAAGAACCGAGTGATCAAGGCGTGTTGGTGGAGCAGACGGTCTGGGGCCCGGCCCATCGACTGCTGCCGCCGTTGACCCTCAGCGGCACACCGTTGCAGTGGGATCTGCCGGCGGGAGAATTGGGCTCGCATCGGGCTCAGTGGTGACCTGAAGGCCGCTATCGCAGGCAAGCCAGCTCCCACATTTTGACCGCATTCCAAATGATGTACTCGGTCAAACGTGGGAGCGGCGGTGCGACGATTCGACTTGCTCGCGAAAAGGGCGGCAGGTACCCCCATCTCACAATGACAGCACCCCGCTGTACAACCCGTATGCCGCCAGCCCCGCGCCTGCAATCACGCAGGCGAAAATGCCTTTTTCCACCGAGGTAAACAAGGGTCGGCGCTGCTCACGCTTGGCCAGGGCGAACAGAATCACGCCCGGCGCATACAGCAACGCCGACAGCAGCAGGTACTTCAAACCGCCGGCGTACAACAGCCACACCGCATACCCGAGGGCAATGAGGCCCACCAGCAAATCCTTGAGGCGTTGGCCGTGGGCGCCCGCATAGGTTTCGCCACGCCCGCTCAACAGCACCGCATAGGCTGCCGACCACAGGTACGGCACCAGAATCATCGATGAGGCGAGGTAGATCAGCGTGGTGTAGGTGCTGTGGGAAAACAGCGTGATCACCAGAAACGCCTGAATCATCACGTTGGTCAGCCACAACGCATTGACCGGCACCTGGTTGGCGTTCTGCTTTTTCAGGAAGGCCGGCATGGTCTTGTCCTGCGCCGTGGCGTGGAGGATTTCCGCGCAGAGCAACGCCCAGGACAGCAAGGCACCCAACAGCGACACGGCCAGGCCCAGGCTGATCAACAGCGCCCCCCAGGGCCCGACGATATGCTCCAGCACCCCCGCCAGCGACGGGTTTTGCAATTTGGCCAGTTCCGGCTGGCCCATGATGCCCAGCGACAGCACGTTTACCAGCACCAACAGCGCCAGCACCCCGAGAAAGCCGATCACCGTGGCACGGCCCACGTCGGCGCGTTTTTCCGCACGCGCCGAATACACACTGGCGCCCTCGATGCCGATGAACACGAACACCGTGACCAGCATCATGTTGCGCACCTGGTCGACCACACCGCCGAACTGCGGGTTGCCCAGCCCCCAGATATCGCGGGTGAAGATATCGGCCCTGAACGCCACGGCAGCGATCACGATGAACATCACCAGCGGCACGATCTTCGCCACCGTGGTGATCTGGTTGATGAACGCCGCCTCTTTGATGCCTCGCATCACCAGAAAATGCACAGCCCACAACAGCAGCGATGCACAACCGATGGCCACCGGCGTATTGCCTTGGCCGAACACCGGAAAAAAATAACCGAGGGTACTGAATAGCAACACGAAGTAACCCACGTTGCCCATCCAGGCACTGATCCAGTAGCCCCAGGCGGATGAGAACCCCATGTAATCGCCGAATCCGGCCTTGGCGTACGCATACACGCCGGAATCCAGCTCGGGTTTGCGGTTGGCCAGGGTCTGGAACACAAAGGCCAGGGTCAGCATGCCGACGGCGGTGATCGCCCAACCGATCAGCACCGCGCCCACCTCCGCGCGCGCTGCCATGTTCTGCGGCAGAGAGAAGATGCCACCACCGATCATCGAGCCCACCACCAGGGCGATCAGGGCACCCAGTCGAAGTTTCTGTACGGATTGGGACATGGACACTCCTGTGCAGTGAACCGTTGTTCGAGCCAACAACCGTGCACTCGAATGATTAACTCAGCGAGTGTAGCGGTAATTGGAAAACACGAATTAAGCCGACGCGCTAATAGCCTATTGGCATGACCCTTAATAGGCTTAAGGCCTATTTAGAATTTAAATACTGCAACTGCGAAACCCTCGTCCAAAAAGTTTGCACATTCGAAAAAACGGACTAGCTTCAAACGTCCATACCCCTGACTAAATGATTAACCACAACGGACACAAGGCTCTGGAAAGCGCCTTGCCGAGGACTTTTATCGCCCGCGAACGCTCAACCCAAGTCATTAATTCACAATGGAATGTGCCAATGAAGTGATCTGAGTCAGCTGTTTGATTAGCGCACGGAATTATTCTGTGGTCTCTCTTCTCCTGCATTGGAGTCATGCAATGTCTGAAACTCCCGGAAAACTAAAACTGGGTGCATTGGTTGCACTTGTCGTGGGTTCGATGATTGGCGGCGGCATCTTCTCCCTGCCGCAGAACATGGCGGCCAGTGCCGATGTGGGCGCGGTGCTGATCGGGTGGGTCATCACCGCCATCGGCATGCTGACCCTGGCTTTCGTGTTCCAGACCCTCGCCAACCGCAAGCCCGACCTCGACGGCGGGGTCTACGCCTACGCCAAGGCCGGTTTCGGCGACTACATGGGTTTCTCATCCGCCTGGGGCTACTGGATCAGTGCCTGGCTCGGCAACGTCGGCTACTTCGTGCTCTTGTTCAGCACCCTCGGTTACTTCTTCCCGGTGTTTGGCGAAGGCAATACCCCCGCCGCCGTGATCGGCGCCTCGGTGCTGCTGTGGGCCGTGCACTTTCTGGTGCTGCGCGGCATCAAGGAAGCGGCGTTCATCAACCTGGTGACCACCGTCGCCAAGGTGGTACCGCTGCTGCTGTTCGTGTTGATCGCGCTGTTCGCGTTCAAGCTGGACATTTTCACCGCAGACATCTGGGGCGTGAAAAACCCGGACCTGGGCAGCGTGATGAACCAGGTGCGCAACATGATGCTGGTCACTGTGTGGGTGTTCATCGGCATCGAGGGCGCGAGCATCTTTTCCTCCCGCGCAGAAAAACGCTCCGACGTGGGCAAGGCCACGGTAATTGGCTTCATCACCGTGCTGCTGTTCCTGATGCTGGTGAACGTGCTGTCCCTGGGGATCATGACCCAACCGGAACTGGCCAAATTGCAGAACCCGTCGATGGCCGCCGTGCTGGAGCACGTGGTGGGCCACTGGGGCGCGGTGCTGATCAGCGTCGGCCTGATCATTTCCCTGCTCGGGGCGCTGTTGTCGTGGGTGCTGCTGTGTGCGGAGATCATGTTCGCCGCCGCCAAGGACCACACCATGCCGGAGTTCCTGCGCCGCGAAAACGCCAACCAGGTGCCCGCCAATGCCCTCTGGCTGACCAACGCCATGGTGCAGATTTTCCTGGTGATCACGCTGTTTTCCGCCAGCACTTACCTGTCGCTGATCTACCTCGCCACCTCGATGATCCTGGTGCCTTACCTGTGGTCGGCGGCCTATGCGCTGCTGCTGGCGGTGCGTGGCGAAACCTATGAAGCCGCCCTGGCCGAGCGCAAGAAAGACCTGTTCATCGGCGCCATTGCGTTGATCTACGCCATCTGGCTGCTCTACGCCGGCGGCGTGAAATACCTGCTGTTGTCCGCCCTGCTCTATGCCCCTGGCGTGATCCTGTTCGCCAAGGCCAAACGGGAACTGGGCAAACCGATTTTCACCAATGTCGAGAAGCTGATTTTTGCCGCAGTCGTCCTGGGCGCCCTGGTGGCGGCCTATGGCCTCTACGACGGCTTCCTGACTCTGTAACTTTTGTTCACTGGAGGATCTGTAATGACCACGGAAAAAGTGAAGTACGGCGTACATTCCGAAGCCGGCAAACTGCGTAAAGTCATGGTGTGTTCCCCCGGTTTGGCCCACCAGCGGCTGACCCCCAACAACTGCGATGAACTGTTGTTCGATGACGTGCTGTGGGTGGCCCAAGCCAAGCGCGACCACTTCGACTTCGTGACCAAAATGCGTGAGCGGGACATTGATGTGCTGGAAATGCACAACCTGCTCACCGACATCGTGGCCATCCCCGAGGCACTGGACTGGATCCTGGAGCGCAAGATCACCGCCAATACCGTTGGCCTGGGCCTGGTCGGCGAAGTCGGCTCCTGGCTGCGCAGCCTGGAACCGCGCAAGGTCGCCGAATACCTGATCGGTGGCGTGTCAGCCGATGACCTGCCGAGCAGCTTCGGTGGCAAGGCCATCGAGATGTTCCGCGATTTCCTCGGCCATTCGAGCTTCATCCTGCCCCCGCTACCCAACACCCAATTCACCCGCGACACCACCTGCTGGATCTACGGCGGCGTGACGCTCAACCCGATGTACTGGCCGGCGCGACGCCAGGAAACCCTGCTGGCCACCGCCATCTACAAATTCCACCCCGAGTTCACCAACGCCGACTTCCAGATCTGGTACGGCGACCCCGACCAGGAACACGGCGCCTCCACCCTGGAAGGCGGCGACGTGATGCCGATCGGCAACGGCGTGGTGCTGATCGGCATGGGCGAGCGTTCGTCCCACCAGGCCATCGGGCAATTGGCGCGCAACCTGTTCAGGAACAAGGCCGTGGAGAAAGTCATCGTCGCCGGCCTGCCCAAGTCTCGCGCGGCGATGCACCTGGACACCGTGTTCAGCTTCTGCGACCGCGACCTGGTCACCGTTTTCCCCGAAGTGGTCAGCCAGATCGTGCCGTTCACCCTGCGCCCTGACGAGAGCAAGCCCCACGGCATCGATATCCAGCGCGAGAAAACCAACTTCCTCGACACCGTCGCCGCCGCCCTCGGCCTCAAGGCCCTGCGCGTGGTGGAAACCGGCGGCAACAGCTTCGCCGCCGAACGCGAACAATGGGACGACGGCAACAACGTCGTGGCCGTGGAGCCCGGCGTGGTGATCGGTTACGACCGCAACACCTACACCAACACCCTGCTGCGCAAGGCCGGTGTGGAAGTCATCACCATCAGTGCCGGCGAACTGGGCCGGGGCCGGGGCGGCGGCCACTGCATGACCTGCCCGATCATCCGCGACCCTATCGACTACTAAGCGACCATCCCCTGGCCGGCGTCCATAAGACACCGGCCAGGCAGATCACCGAATCTCAGGAGAATCATCATGGCGTTCAACATCCACAACCGTAACCTGCTCAGCCTGGAACACCATACCGAACGCGAGCTGCGCTATCTGCTGGACCTGTCCCGCGATCTCAAGCGCGCCAAGTACACCGGCACCGAACAGCAGCACCTCAAGGGCAACAACATCGCGCTGATCTTCGAAAAAACCTCGACCCGCACCCGCTGCGCCTTCGAAGTGGCGGCCTATGACCAGGGCGCCAACGTCACTTACATCGACCCGAACTCTTCGCAGATCGGCCACAAGGAAAGCATGAAGGACACCGCCCGCGTGCTCGGGCGCATGTACGACGCCATCGAGTACCGGGGCTTCAAGCAGGAGATCGTCGAAGAGCTGGCCAAGTTCGCCGGCGTGCCGGTGTTCAACGGCCTGACCGATGAATACCACCCCACCCAGATGATCGCCGACGTGCTGACCATGCGCGAACACGCCGACAAGCCCCTGCATGAAATCAGCTACGCCTACCTCGGGGACGCGCGCAACAACATGGGCAACTCGCTGCTGCTGATCGGCGCCAAGCTGGGTATGGACGTGCGCATCTGCGCGCCGAAGGTACTGTGGCCCCACGATGACCTGGTGAGCCGTTGCAAGGAATACGCGCAAGCCAGCGGCGCGCGCATCACCCTCACCGAAGACCCGAAAGCGGCGGTCAAAGGCGTGGACTTCATCCACACCGACGTGTGGGTGTCCATGGGCGAGCCGGTGGAAGCCTGGGCCGAGCGCATCGAGCAACTGCTGCCCTATCAAGTGAATGCCGAACTGATGAAAGCGTCGGGCAACCCACGGACCAAGTTCATGCACTGCCTGCCGGCGTTCCACAACAGCGACACCAAGGTGGGCAAACAGATCGCGGAACAATACCCGCACCTGGCCAATGGCATCGAAGTGACCGACGACGTGTTCGAGTCGCCGGCGTGTATCGCCTTCGAGCAAGCGGAAAACCGCATGCACACCATCAAGGCGATTTTGGTGTCGACCCTGGCTGACCTCTAAGGCACGGCACCGTCAATGTGGGAGCTGGCTTGTGTGAGATCTGGCTTTTGTGGGAGCTGGCTTGCCTGCGATGCAGGCAACTCGGTCGATCAGATAGACCGCGGTGATGCCATCGCGGGCAAGCCCGGCTCCCACAAAAAGCCCGGCTCCCACATTGACTGCGTTCCTTCATCAGAATTTTTTCAGAAGGACATTTTGTATGCGTATCGTCGTTGCACTGGGCGGTAACGCCCTGCTCCGCCGGGGTGAGCCCATGACCGCGGACAACCAGCGCGCCAATATCCGGATCGCCACCGAACAGATCGCCAAGATCCATCCTGGCAACGAACTGGTGATCGCCCACGGCAATGGCCCGCAAGTCGGCCTGCTGTCGTTGCAGGCCGCCGCCTACACCCAGGTTTCACCCTACCCGCTGGACGTGCTGGGCGCCGAGACCGAGGGCATGATCGGTTACATCATCGAACAGGAACTGGGCAACCTGCTGGACTTCGAAGTGCCCTTCGCCACCCTGCTCACCCAGGTCGAAGTGGACGCCAAGGACCCGGCTTTCAAGAACCCGACCAAGCCCATCGGCCCGGTGTATTCCAAGGCAGAAGCGGAAAAACTCGCCGCCGAAAAAGGCTGGGCCATTGCGCCGGACGGCGACAAGTACCGCCGCGTGGTCGCCAGCCCGCGCCCTAAACGTATCTTTGAAATCCGCCCGATCAAGTGGCTGCTGGAAAAAAGCAGCATCGTGATCTGCGCCGGCGGCGGCGGCATCCCGACGATGTATGGCGAAGACGGCAAGCTCAGGGGCATCGAAGCGGTGATCGACAAGGACCTGTGCTCCTCGCTGCTGGCCGCGCAACTGGACGCCGACCTGCTGGTGATTGCCACCGACGTCAACGCCGCCTTCGTCGATTACGGCAAACCCGGCCAGAAGGCCATCGGCCAGGCCCACCCCGATGAAATGGAAAAACTCGGCTTCGCCGCCGGCTCCATGGGGCCAAAGGTACAAGCTGCCTGCGAGTTCGCGCGCCAGACTGGCAAAACCGCCGTCATCGGTTCACTCTCGGACATCGAAGCCATCGTCCAGGGCAGCGCCGGTACCCGCATCAGCACGGCAAAACCTGGCATCACCTACCTGTGAAGCAGAGGAGAAACGCCTATGGCCACGTTTGAACCCGGTCACTTGCACATCGAGCGTCACGCGCTCAATGCCCAGGACTTCAGCTACAACCTGTGCATCGACTACGAAGTCAGCCAGGACCCCAAGGAAGGCAAGGGCATGCTGTTCAAACTGCACGGTTCGGTGCAGGACAAGGACCTCAAGGAAGAATTCTTCCTGCCCAAGGACCAGGCGTTCGACTTTGCGCGGCATGCGATGAACATCGCGCAGAAATACGGCATGCCCAAGACCGCCGTACTGAGCGGAGCGATGCACAAGCAATATGACCTGATGTTCGAGGATGTGCGGCATCAGCTGGATGTGAAATCCGGCGACCCGGTCAAGCCTGAGCACCTGGAGTAGCCTTTTTCTCACAGGCAAAATGGATCAAATGTGGGAGCTGGCTTGCCTGCGATAGCGGAGTGTCAGGCGACATCAATGTCACTGTTGCACCGCTATCGCAGACAAGCCAGCTCCCACATTTTGATCTCCATCGTCAGCAAGGCATACTTGCCACCTCTCGCACCACAGAACCAAACGCCACCCCATGCGTATCCACGTCAGCTTCATCGACCGCGTCGGCATCACCCAGGAAGTCCTGGCCCTGCTCGGCGGGCGCAATCTCAACCTGGATGCGGTGGAGATGGTGCCGCCCAACGTCTATATCGATGCACCGACGTTGAGTGCCGCCGTGCTGGAAGAACTGCGCGATGCACTGTTCAGCGTGCACGGGGTGCAGGCCGTGACCGTGGTGGACATCCTCCCCGGCCAGCGCCGCCACTTGCAACTCGACGCCCTGCTGGCGGCCATGACCGACCCGGTGCTGGCCCTGGACAGCGCGGGCAAGATCCTGTTGGCCAACCCGGCGCTGATTGCGTTGTACGGGCGCGAGCCTGCTGGGGAAAGTATCAGCGAACTGTTCAACGACCCGGCACTGCTGGACACCCTGCTCGAACATGGCTTTCGCCTGCCCCTGCGCGAGATCAGCGTCAACGGCCAGACCCTGCTGCTGGACGCCACGCCGATCACCGACGCCGGCGCCCTGCTCACGCTGTACCAGCCCAACCGCATCGGCGAACAACTCTCGGCGCTGCACCATGACCATGCCGAAGGGTTCGATGCGCTGCTCGGCGAGTCGCCGGTCATCCGCACCCTCAAGGCCCGGGCGCAGCGCGTTGCGGCGCTGGATGCGCCGTTGTTGATCCAGGGCGAAACCGGCACCGGCAAGGAATTGGTGGCCCGCGCCTGTCACGCCATCAGCGCGCGCCACAGTGCGCCGTTCCTGGCGCTGAACTGCGCGGCGCTGCCGGAGAACCTCGCCGAAAGCGAGTTGTTCGGCTATGCCCCTGGCGCCTTCACCGGCGCCCAGCGCGGCGGCAAGCCGGGGCTGATGGAACTGGCCAACCAGGGCACGGTGTTCCTCGATGAGATCGGTGAGATGTCACCCTATTTGCAGGCCAAACTGCTGCGCTTTCTCAATGACGGCAGCTTCCGCCGTGTGGGCGGCGACCGCGAAGTGAAGGTCAATGTGCGCATCCTCAGCGCCACCCACCGCGACCTGGAAAAAATGGTCAGCGAAGGCACCTTCCGCGAAGACCTGTTCTACCGCCTCAATGTGCTCAACGTCGAGGTGCCGCCACTGCGCGAGCGCGGCCAGGACATCCTGTTGCTCGCCCGCTATTTCATGCAGCAAGCCTGTGCGCAGATCCAGCGCCCGGTCTGTCGCCTGGCGCCCGGCACCTACCCGGCGCTGCTGGACAACCGCTGGCCGGGCAACGTACGCCAGTTGCAGAACGTGATCTTTCGCGCCGCGGCCATCTGCGAAAGCAGCCTGGTGGACATCGGCGACCTCGACATAGCCGGCACTTCGGTAGCCCGCCAGAACGACGGCGAAGTCGACAGCCTGGAACAGGCCGTGGAAGACTTCGAGCGCAACCTGCTGGAATCGCTCTACACCCGCTACCCCTCGACCCGCCAACTGGCCAGCCGCCTGCAGACCTCCCACACGGCGATTGCCCATCGCCTGCGCAAGTACGGCATTCCCAACAAGCCCTGACGGGTAAAACGCAGTGCAAATGTGGGAGCTGGCTTGTCGGGTCGCCGCATCGCTGCGATAGCGGTCTGTCAGTGACACATGGGCTGGCTGATCCACCGCTATCGCAGGCAAGCCAGCTCCCACAGTGACCACAATCCAATTTTTTGGTCCAGGAACGACATCGGCTGTACCGAAAGCGCTACAGCGTAACGATATCGCTACAACCCTGTTTTTTGCGCGCCATGCAAGGCTTTGATCCACATAGGCTTTTTTTCTTGCGCGTAGCTGTAGCGAAATCGCTACAGCCAGGCCGAACAATGCTTGACCAATTTTTAATAAGTCATTGTTTTATAAAGATTTAAAAACATTGGCCGCGATTTTGCTAAGCAACTCCCCATTATTCCAATCCCGTCCACCAGACGAATCTGGCCCCGAGGAGTTTCCATGAGCGAGTTGCGTTTTACTGAAGATCACGAATGGCTGCGCGCCGAAGCTGACGGCAGCGTCACCGTGGGTATCACCGCGTTTGCGCAAAACGCGCTGGGTGATGTGGTTTTCGTGCAACTGCCAGAGCTGCAGGCCTACGACAAGGGCGCGGAAGCGGCCACGGTCGAGTCGGTCAAGGCCGCAAGCGGCGTTTACATGCCCCTCACCGGTGAAGTGGTGGCAGTGAACCCGGCGCTGGAAGACAGCCCGGAACTGGTCAACGAAGATCCGCTGGGCGAAGGCTGGTTCTTCCGCTTCAAACCGGCCGATGCCGGGGCGGTGGCTAAACTGTTGGATCAGGACGCGTACGACCGCCTGATCAAAGCCAACGCTGAAGCCTGAGGAGCGCGCAATGACCGTCAACATCACCACCGCCAACGAATTCATCGCCCGCCACATCGGCCCACGCCAGGAAGATGAGCAGCAGATGCTCGCCAGCCTGGGCTTCGACTCCCTGGAAGCACTGAGCGCCAGCGTGATCCCGGAAAGCATCAAGGGCACCAGCGTCCTCGGTCTGGAAGACGGCCTGAGCGAAGCGGCGGCCCTGGCCAAGATCAAGGCCATCGCCGGCAAGAACCAGCTGTTCAAGACCTACATCGGCCAGGGTTACTACAACTGCCACACACCGTCGCCGATCCTGCGCAACCTGCTGGAAAACCCGGCCTGGTACACCGCCTACACCCCCTACCAGCCCGAGATTTCCCAGGGCCGTCTCGAAGCGCTGCTGAACTTCCAGACCCTGATCAGCGACCTCACCGGCCTGCCGATCGCCAACGCCTCCTTGCTCGACGAAGCCACCGCCGCCGCCGAAGCCATGACCTTCTGCAAGCGCCTGAGCAAGAACAAAGGCAGCAACGCTTTCTTTGCCTCGATCCACAGCCACCCGCAAACCCTCGACGTGCTGCGCACCCGTGCCGAGCCGCTGGGCATCGACGTGGTGGTCGGCGATGAGCGCGAACTGACCGACGTCAGCCCGTTCTTCGGCGCCCTGCTGCAATACCCGGCGAGCAACGGTGATGTGTTCGACTACCGCGAGCTGACCGAGCGTTTCCACGCCGCCAACGCCCTGGTGGCCGTGGCCGCCGACCTGCTGGCCCTGACCCTGCTGACCCCTCCGGGCGAGTTCGGCGCCGACGTGGCCATCGGCAGCGCGCAGCGCTTCGGCGTGCCGCTGGGCTTCGGTGGCCCGCACGCGGCGTACTTCTCCACCAAGGATGCGTTCAAGCGCGACATGCCGGGCCGTCTGGTCGGTGTGTCCGTGGACCGTTTCGGCAAGCCGGCCCTGCGACTGGCCATGCAAACCCGCGAGCAACATATCCGCCGCGAGAAAGCCACGTCGAACATCTGCACCGCCCAGGTGCTGCTGGCCAACATCGCCAGCATGTACGCGGTGTATCACGGCCCCAAAGGCCTGACCCAGATCGCCCAGCGTGTGCATCAGCTGACCGCGATCCTGGCCAAGGGCCTGACCGCCCTGGGCTTGAAGGTCGAGCAGGAACACTTCTTCGACACCCTTACCCTCAACACCGGCGCCAACACCGCCGCCCTGCACGACAAGGCCCGTGCCCAGCGCATCAACCTGCGTGTGGTGGATAGCGAGCGTGTTGGTGTGTCGGTCGACGAAACCACTACCCAGGCCGACATCGAAGCGCTGTGGGCGATCTTCGCCGACGGCAAGCCCCTGCCAGCTTTCGCCCAAACGGAAAGCACACTGCCCGCCGCGCTGCTGCGCCAGTCGCCGATCCTCAGCCACCCGGTGTTCAACCGTTACCACTCCGAAACCGAGCTGATGCGCTACCTGCGCAAACTGGCCGACAAGGACCTGGCGCTGGACCGCACCATGATCCCGCTGGGCTCGTGCACCATGAAGCTCAACGCCGCCAGCGAAATGATCCCGGTGACCTGGGCCGAGTTCGGTGCCCTGCACCCGTTCGCCCCGGCCGAGCAAAGCGCGGGCTACCTGGAGCTGACCTCCGACCTGGAAGCCATGCTCTGCACGGCCACCGGTTACGACGCGATTTCCCTGCAACCGAACGCCGGTTCCCAGGGTGAATACGCGGGCCTGCTGGCCATTCGCGCCTATCACCAGAGCCGTGGCGAAGAGCGTCGCGATATCTGCCTGATCCCGTCGTCGGCCCACGGTACCAACCCGGCCACTGCCAACATGGCCGGCATGCGCGTCGTCGTCACCGCCTGTGACGCCCGTGGCAACGTCGATATCGAAGACCTGCGCGCCAAGGCCATCGAGCACCGCGAACACCTCGCCGCATTGATGATCACCTACCCGTCCACCCACGGCGTGTTCGAAGAAGGTATCCGCGAGATCTGCGGCATCATTCACGACAACGGCGGCCAGGTGTACATCGACGGCGCGAACATGAATGCCATGGTCGGCCTGTGCGCCCCGGGCAAGTTCGGCGGCGACGTATCTCACCTGAACCTGCACAAGACCTTCTGCATTCCCCACGGCGGTGGTGGCCCGGGCGTCGGCCCGATTGGCGTCAAGTCGCACCTCACGCCGTTCCTGCCGGGCCATGCGGCCATGGAACGCAAGGAAGGCGCGGTGTGCGCGGCGCCATTCGGCAGCGCGAGCATCCTGCCGATCACCTGGATGTACATCAGCATGATGGGCGGCGCTGGCCTCAAGCGCGCTTCGCAACTGGCGATCCTGAATGCCAACTACATTTCCCGTCGCCTCGAAGAGCACTACCCGGTGCTCTACACCGGCAGCAACGGCCTGGTGGCGCATGAGTGCATCCTGGATCTGCGCCCGCTGAAGGACAGCAGCGGCATCAGCGTGGATGACGTGGCCAAGCGCCTGATCGACTTCGGCTTCCATGCGCCGACCATGTCGTTCCCGGTGGCCGGCACCTTGATGATCGAGCCGACCGAAAGCGAGTCCAAGGAAGAGCTGGACCGCTTCTGCGACGCCATGATCGCCATCCGCGAGGAAATCCGCGCGGTGGAAAACGGCACCCTGGACAAAGACGACAACCCGTTGAAAAACGCGCCGCACACTGCGGCGGAACTGGTCGGCGAATGGAGCCATCCGTACAGCCGTGAGCAAGCGGTGTACCCGGTTGCCTCGCTGATAGAAGGCAAGTACTGGCCGCCGGTGGGTCGTGTGGACAATGTGTTTGGTGATCGCAACCTCGTGTGCGCTTGCCCGTCGATCGAGAGCTACGCGTAACCGACTGACGGAACACGGTCCAATGTGGGAGCTGGCTTTTGTGGGAGCTGGCTTGCCTGCTCCCACATGGACCGCCTCCACAGTTGGACCGAGCCCCCCAGAAAATAATAAGAAACCGGAGAACAACCATGTCCCTCAGCGTGTTCGACCTGTTCAAGATTGGTATCGGCCCCTCCAGTTCCCATACCGTTGGCCCGATGCGCGCCGCCGCTCGATTCGTCGAAGGGCTCAAACGCGACAACCTGTTGAGTGCCACCGCCTGCGTCAAGGTGGAACTCTATGGATCACTGGGCGCCACCGGCAAAGGCCACGGCAGTGACAAGGCCGTGCTGCTGGGTCTGGAAGGCGAACACCCGGACACCGTGAATACCGAAACCGTGGCCACGCGCCTGGCGCAGATGCGCAAGGACGGCCGCCTGAATCTGCTCGGTGAACACAGCATTGCGTTCAACGAGAAAGAACACCTGGCGATGATTCGCAAACCCCTCGCCTACCATCCCAACGGCATGATTTTTCGTGCGTTCGACGCCGCCCATATCCAGATCCGCAGTCGCGAGTACTACTCGGTGGGTGGCGGTTTTGTGGTGGATGAAGACGCAGCCGGTGCCGACCGCATTGTCGAAGACGCCACGCCCCTGACCTTTCCGTTCAAAAGCGCCAAGGACCTGTTGGCCCACTGCACCACCTACGGGCTGTCCATCAGCCAGGTGATGCTGACCAATGAAAGTGCCTGGCGCCCCGAAGCGGAAACCCGTGCCGGCCTGCTGAAGATCTGGCAGGTGATGCAGGACTGCGTGGACGCGGGCTGTCGCAACGAAGGCATTCTGGCCGGAGGGCTGAAGGTCAAGCGGCGTGCCGCAGCCTTGCACCGGCAGTTGTGCAAGAACCCGGAGTCGTCCCTGCGCGACCCGTTGTCAGTACTGGACTGGGTCAACCTTTACGCGCTGGCGGTCAACGAAGAAAACGCCAACGGCGGCCGCGTGGTCACGGCGCCCACCAACGGTGCGGCCGGGATCGTGCCAGCGGTGCTGCATTACTACATGCGGTTTATCCCCGGCGCGAACGAAGACGGCGTGGTGCGCTTTCTGCTCACCGCTGCCGCCATCGGCATTCTGTACAAGGAAAACGCCTCGATCTCCGGTGCCGAAGTCGGCTGCCAGGGTGAAGTGGGCGTGGCCTGTTCCATGGCTGCCGGTGCCTTGTGTGAAGTGCTGGGCGGCACGGTATCCCAGGTGGAAAACGCTGCCGAAATCGGCATGGAACACAACCTGGGTCTGACCTGCGACCCGATTGGCGGCCTGGTGCAGGTGCCGTGCATCGAGCGCAACGCGATGGGCTCGGTCAAGGCCATCAACGCCGTGCGGATGGCCTTGCGCGGCGATGGCCAGCACTTCGTGTCCCTCGACAAGGTGATCCGCACCATGCGCCAGACCGGCGCCGACATGAAAAGCAAATACAAGGAAACCGCCCGTGGCGGTTTGGCGGTCAACATTATCGAGTGCTGACGCCAAAGACGCGCCAGCACGTTTTTCAGGAGCTGAATATGTCCACCGAAACCCTGTTGAAAACCCCATTGCATGCGCTGCATATCGAACTGGGCGCGCGCATGGTGCCCTTCGCCGGCTACGACATGCCGGTGCAATACCCGCTGGGTGTGATGAAGGAACACCAGCACACCCGTGAACAGGCCGGGTTGTTCGACGTGTCCCACATGGGCCAGATCCGCCTCACCGGCGCCAACGCCGCCAAGGCCCTGGAAACCCTGGTGCCGGTAGACATCATCGACCTGCCGGTGGGCATGCAGCGCTACGCCATGTTCACCAACGATCAAGGCGGCATCCTCGATGACCTGATGGTGGCCAACCTGGGCAACGACGAACTGTTCCTGGTGGTCAACGCCGCCTGCAAGGAGCAGGACCTGGCCCACCTGCGCCAACACATTGGTGACCAGTGCACCATCGAGCCGCTGTTCGAAGAACGCGCCCTGCTGGCCCTGCAAGGCCCGGCGGCGGTAAAAGTGCTGGCACGCCTGGCACCGGAAGTCACCAAAATGACCTTCATGCAGTTCGCCGCCCTGCGCCTGCTGGGCGTGGACTGCTATGTCAGCCGTTCGGGTTACACCGGCGAAGACGGCTTCGAAATCTCGGTACCCGCCGCCAGCGCCGAGAGCCTGGCCCGCAGCCTGCTGGCCGAAACCGAAGTGCAGGCCATCGGCCTGGGCGCCCGCGACTCGCTGCGCCTGGAAGCCGGCCTGTGCCTGTACGGCCACGACATGAACACCGACACCACACCGATCGAGGCCAGCCTGCTGTGGGCGATCTCCAAGGCACGCCGCGCCGATGGCGCACGGGCCGGGGGTTTCCCGGGCGCGGACCGGATCTTCACCCAGCAGCAAACCGGTGTGAGCCGCAAGCGTGTCGGCCTGCTGCCACAAGAACGCACGCCGGTGCGTGAGGGTGCGGAGATTGTCGACGAACACGGCACCGTGATCGGCAGCGTATGCAGCGGCGGTTTCGGCCCGAGCCTGGGCGGCCCGCTTGCCATGGGTTACCTGGACAGCGCGTTTATCGCACTGGATACCGAAGTATCTGCATTGGTACGTGGGAAAAAGGTGCCATTACGTGTAAGCAAAATGCCATTTGTACCGCAGCGTTACTACCGCGGCTGATTTACTGTTCCTATAAGTAACACGGTTGCGTTAACGTGCACTAATCTGTAACGCAACCGCCATAAAACAGTGCATTGACGATAGTCAATGTAATGGGAACTTCGCTATAACAAGTGAATAACGCTATCGCATAAACGGGATCCACGTTTGTTGACCGAAGTGTCATAAAGCCGAGCAAAATCGCGCGGTTGCCCGGGGCTTGTTTTTTCTGCATTAGTTGGCGTAGAGTCTGCCCACTGTGTTTGCATGGGTCGCTTGGAACCTGGACCTGGGCAGTAGCTGAAGTAGTTGCGCTACAACCCGTTCGACGTCTCTTACTTTCCTGCAACCCAGCCCAGTACTCTTTCAGGTGAAAGGGGCTGTCATTAATTTTTAGCGTCAAAGGAAATAAGAAAATGGCTGAACGTCAGAGCGGTACCGTCAAGTGGTTTAACGACGAGAAAGGGTTTGGTTTTATCACTCCAGAAAGCGGTCCGGATCTGTTCGTGCATTTCCGCGCTATCCAGGGCAACGGTTTCAAGAGCCTGAAAGAAGGCCAGAAAGTCACCTTCCTCGCCGTGCAAGGCCAGAAAGGCATGCAGGCTGACGAAGTACAAGCAGAAGGCTGATCCCTGCTGCGACAAAAAGCCCCTGATGGTGACATCAGGGGCTTTTTTATGCGCGTTTGCTCGTAAAATGGCTTTTTTCCCATGAGAGCCCTGTCATGTCGAAACCCCTGCTGAGCCCCCAGGGCGAATTCCCCGCCGCAGGCCTGGGCCGTCGTCTGGCAGCCATGTTCTATGACTTCCTGCTGTGCACCGCCCTGCTGATCGTCACCGCCTTCCTCTACAAGCTGGTGTGGATGGCGTTTATCGGTGAGGCGAAGATGCGCACGCTCACCGAGTCCGGCGCGCTGGACGGCGACCCGCTGCTGTCGACGATCCTGTTGTTCGTACTGTTTGGGTTCTTCGCCAAGTTCTGGACCCATTCCGGACAGACCCTGGGCATGCAGGTGTGGGGCGTACGCGTACAGAACGCCGACGGCTCACGCATCAGCCTGTGGCAAGCGCTGTTGCGCTTCGTGGTGGCGATTGCGTCGTGGTTATGCGTGGGGCTGGGGTTTGTCTGGTCGCTGTTCGACAAGCGCAAGCGCAGCTGGCATGACATCTATTCGGACAGCCAACTGGTGCGGATCCCGAAGCAAAAGAAGTAATTCCAGACGACGCAAATCAAAGGTGGGAGCTGGCTTGCCTGCGATAGCGTCAGTCCAGTCACTGCAATATTGACTGATAGACCGCCATCGCAGGCAAGCCAGCTCCCACACAACGAGGTTAGGCGTTACCCGCCAGCTTGAGGCGTGCCGCCTGGGTGAAATCCAGCATGCGCTTGAGCGGGCGCACCGCGTGCGGAATCACCGAGGGTTCCACGAAAATCTCGTTGCTGCCTTCGCGCAGGCACTGCAACGTGCGCTCCAGCGTGTTCATCGCCATCCACGGGCAGTGCGCGCAACTGCGGCACGCGGCGCCGTTGCCGGCGGTGGGCGCTTCGACAAAGACTTTATCCGGGCACAACTGCTGCATCTTGTAGAAGATGCCGCGGTCGGTGGCCACGATAAAGGTCTTGTTCGGCAGGCGCTGTGCCGCCGCGATCAGTTGGCTGGTAGAACCCACCGCGTCCGCCAGTTCGATCACCGACGTCGGTGACTCCGGGTGCACCAGGATTGCCGCGTCCGGGTACAGCGCCTTCATGTCTTCAAGCTGCTTGGATTTGAACTCCTCGTGGACGATGCAGGCACCGTCCCACAGCAACATGTCGGCGCCGGTCTGGCGCTGGATGTAAGTGCCCAGGTGCTTGTCCGGCCCCCAGATGATCGTCTCGCCGTTGTCCATCAGGCTTTCGACGATTTCCAGCGCACAGCTGGAGGTCACCACCCAGTCAGCCCGGGCTTTGACCGCCGCCGAGGTGTTGGCGTACACCACCACGGTGCGCTCGGGGTGCTGGTCGCAAAAGGCGGAAAACTCATCCACCGGACAGCCGAGGTCCAGGGAGCAGGTGGCTTCCAGGGTCGGCATCAGGATGCGTTTTTCGGGGGTCAGGATCTTCGCGGTCTCGCCCATGAAACGTACCCCCGCGACCAGCACGGTCTTGGCCGGGTGGGCGGCACCGAAGCGCGCCATTTCCAGGGAGTCGGAGACACAGCCCCCGGTTTCTTCGGCCAGGGCCTGAATCACCGGGTCGCAATAGAAGTGGGCCACCAGTACCGCGTCCTGAGCTTTCAACTCAGCGGCGATGGCGGCGCGCAGGCTCGCCTCTTCGTCGGCGCTGAGGGCCTTGGGCTGCTTGGCGTCGAGGTGGGCTTGAACCAGAAGGCGTTCGGAAATGTGCGTCATGTTCGCAAGACCTGCAGGCGCAGTTGCGCGAAAGTCGAGTGTACCACCGGCTCTGGAGCCCTTCGGGCGCCGCCGGACGAAGTGATTGTGTTCATCAAGCACGGGTCAGGGTGAAGCTGCGCAAGGCTACAGAATATCGAGTGGATTCAAAAGCCTAAAGATGCATTCCGCATGTCGGCGCCAGACGCGTACCTGCTCAACCAAGTAGTCACTTGCGTTCCTAATCGGCTAATTAAAGCCGGATTTATACAACGCCACGATCAGCTCAAACAAAAAAACAGAACTTAAGACTTGTCTCAAAAACGTCCCGACAAATTGCCAAGCGCCTAAGTAACGGTAAGAATTGCCTCACTCAATTCATACCCGAGTCATACCGTGAATATTAAAACCATCATCGCCGATCATCATCCGGTCGTCCGTCTGAGTCTGCGCACGGTGCTGAACGAAGGTGGATATAAAATCGTTGGTGAAGCCGATACTGCCGAAGCCGTATTGAACTTGTGCAGCACACTTCGCCCGGGTTTTTTATTACTGGACGTCGCCCAGCCCGAGCTGGACGGTTTGCACTTGATCAGGCAATTGAAGTTGCGGGAGTTGCCCACCAAAATCCTGGTCTTTACCGGCCAGGTGTCGAACGCGATTACCGATCGCTGCATGGCGGAAGGCGCGCACGGCCTGGTCTACAAGCATGAAGATCCGTCCAGGTTGATCGACTCTATTCGCACGATCGCCACGGGATACACCTACTTTCCCAGTCGGAGGCCCGCCCCCGCCCACCAGGAATTCGATACCCAGCGGGACGAAAAACTGTTGAGTGCGCTGTCCCTGCGGGAACTCTGCGTCTTACAGAGACTGTCTTGGGGGCAGACTCAAAAGTCCATTGCCCAGACCTTGTGTTTAAGCAATAAAACGATCAGCACCTACAAAGCGCGGTTGTTATTCAAGTTAAACGCCAACACGTCCGTTGAACTGTATGAAATCGCCCGACGCAACGGATTGTCCTGAGCACTAAGGCTCCTGACATTTTTCAACTTACACCTGCAACGCCGCCACCTGTCACTGAAGAGGTGCGCACTTACGCGCCCGTTTCTTACATCACGTTAACGGAGGTCAGATTGCAATAGAGGACATTCAATGAGCACGGTCAACACACTCTTGTGCCTGGCGCTGAATATTTACCATGAGTCGCGTGGAGAGTCGGAAAGCGGCCAGATCGCCGTGGCCATGGTCACGATGAACCGCGCCGGATGGCAGCCGGAAAACGTCTGCACGGAGGTCTACAGGGAACGGCAGTTTTCCTGGACGAACATCCGCACCCCACTGCATCAAAAAGAAGACGGGGCGTGGCGCCAGGCCAAGAAAATCGCGAAAGAAGTGCTCAACGGCGAGCACCGGGACATTACCGACGGCGCCACACATTTTCATGCCCATGGCATTCGTCCGTACTGGAGCCGAACCTTTGAGCGAAAAATGCGCATTGGCCGGCATATTTTCTACACCCAGAATTGAGCGCTCAAATGTCCTTGAGGTGCAGGTGCAGTTTGAACAACTCGGTGTCGGTACGCACATTCAGCTTGCGCAGGGCGGCCTGTTTCTGACCGCTGATGGTCTTGCGACTGCGCAGGAACTTCACCGCAATCTGCGAGACGGACATGCCCTCCAGGCAGCAACGCAGCACTTCGCGTTCCTTGGGCGACAACGCAGGATAGTTGACCAGTTGCCCGGTACCGGGCTCACCGTCCTCACTCGCCGCAGTGGGCGTCTCGGGAGTGGAATCCAGCTCCGAGGCCATTGCCGGCGAAAGGTACAAACGGTCCAGCGCAACGGTGCGAATCGCCCGCACAAGGTGCTCAGGGTCCTGGGACTTGCCGAAGAAGCCGTTGGCGCCCGCGCGAATGGCCATGTTGACCGTCGCGGGCCGCTCCATGGAAGAAAGCACCAGGATGCGCAATTCAGGGTAATGACCGCGCAATAACTGGATCAGCCGCAAGCCGTCGAGTTCACCGTCGCTCAATTGGTAGTCGAGGATCAGCAGGTCGATGGGCTCTTCGCGCAGGGCCTGCAACAGTTGATTACCTTGGGCGTAGACACCGACGACTTTGATGTCGGACTCGGCTGACAGCCGGATGGTCAGCGCGTCGCGGATCAACGCATGATCATCCAAAAGGGCCACCTTGAGCGGTGAAACGACCGACCATCTCATCGTAAAGCCCTCTTGATGCATACAAGGTTGAACGAATCGCCTTACAGGATATTCGCTGATTGTGAACACACTATCCTAAGTTCGGGATAAAAAAAACCAGGGAATCACGTTTGCGAAGCGAGCGTTTCGGCCCTCGACAATAACAACATAACTATTTGTTTTTAATGATTTTTTTAAAAAATATCGCTTGACCTGGCTAACTGATCAGCGGCACGCCGCGACGGCGGGGGAAAAATCTTTCGGCACCGTTACACAAGCACACTGGCGGACGCGGAGCTATGTTGACTAGTAACAAATCTTACAAACTGATATGACATGGACTACAAAATCTGACGTTTTTTAAAGCGCACCTCCAACCGGGCTGAACCGTCAATGCTTCCTGATCGGACCTGACACCTTGAAGAGTTCCCAACGCTTGTTCGCCTGGTTATCGGGCACCCTGATCATACTGACGGCCATCGGTGCCCTGGCCCAGACACGCGAGCCGGTGCAACTGCTGGTCAATGCACCCATCACCGCGCCGCCGGTCAAATTCGATGCCCAGACCCGGGCGTGGCTGGCCACTCACCCAGAGGTCAACGTGGCGATCTGGAGCGGCGCGCTGCCGCCGTTGCACATGGGGTTCGAGCAAAACCAGTTCGAAGGCGTCGCGGCGGATTACCTGGGAACCGTTCAAGCCGCCACCGGGCTGCACTTGAAGTTCTGGCGCTATCCCAACCGCAAGGAGGCCCGGGAAGCCCTGGCCCGAGGCGACGTTGACCTATTGGCGCTGCACGACATCACCGAAGGCCAGGACGGGCCGATCACCCAGTCCCGACCCTATCTGCTCAACCGCAAGGTCATCGCCCGGCGCATCGGCGAAATCCTGCCGGCGACCACCGACCTGGACGGCCAGCGCCTGGCCTACGTCGGTGACGACAGCGTCGGCGCTGCCCTGCAACAGCAGTACCCCAAGGCTCGCCTGATCCAGTACTCCAACCACCTGATCGGCCTGACCTCCCTGGTGTACAACCAGGCCGACGCCATGTGGATGGACGCCATCACCGCCGAATTCATGATTCGGCTGCTGTACAACAATGACATCTACATCGCCGGCAGCGCCCTGCCCCGCGTCTCGGCGGATATCAATTTCGCGGTCAGCGACCGCCAGCCGCAATTGCTCACAGCCATCAACACCACGCTCGATGCCATCCCGCCGCTGGACATGATGCGCATCACCACGCGCTGGGGCTTGAGCAACAACTTTGTGGTCGACCAACCGCCCCTGGACCTGGATGCCGCCGAGACGGCCTGGCTGGCCAACCACAAAGAGATCAAGGTTCTGGTAGCCGGAGCCTATGCGCCCTTGACGTTTTTCGATGACCATGACGGCTTCCAGGGCCTCAGCGCCGACCTGCTGAAAATCGTCGGCCAGCGCACCGGCCTGAAAATCGAGATCGTGCGCAGCAACAGCATTACTGCGATGCTCAAACAGCTCCAGGACAATCAGGCCGACCTGATCGCCGCCCTCAGTATCGGCGAGGCACGGCTCAAGCCCGAGCAATTCACCCGGCCCTACCTGATCAACCCGTTCGTACTGGTCACCCGCCGCACCGGGGCAACGTTCGACAGCCTCGACGCCCTAAACGGCAAACGCCTGAGCCTGCCCGCCGGCAACCCGCTGGCTGCCTGGCTCACGCAACACTACCCGCAGATCATCCAGGTGCCGGTGCCCAATGCCGTGCGCGGCATCGAAATGCTCTCCAAGGGCGAAGTGGAAGCCGCCATGAATATCCAGATCGGCGCCGATTACTTCATCAAGCAGCATTTCCAGGACGCCTTGCAGATCAGTGCGGTAATCGGCGAGTACCCGGCCCGCATCGCCATGGCCGTGGGTGACGACGACCAGGCGCTGAAAAGCATCATCAACAAAGTGCTGCTGGGCATTCCGCCGGAAGAACTCAAGACCCTGAGCGACCGTTGGCGCAACCACGCCGCCCCGGCGGTGTCCAGTTCCTGGAACGCCTACAAGGACGACCTATACCCCATCATCGGCGGCGCCCTGGCCTTTGTGCTGGCGTTTCTGGTGTGGAATTACTACCTGCAAATCCAGATCAAGAAACGGCGCAGTGCCGAACGGGCCCTGAGTGACCAACTGGCGTTCAGCAAAACCCTGATCGACGGCTCACCCATCGCGCTGTACGTGCGCGACAAGTCCGGCCGCCTGGCCCATTGCAACCGCGCCTATCTGGAGTTTCTGCACACGACCCAGGACGAGGTCATCGGCAAGACCCTGAGTGAAACCGGGGTCATCTCGCCGACGCTGAGCGAGCAGTATCAGCAGATCTACGCCCACAGCGAGCAGAACCCGGAACCGACCTTCGCCGACCTGGACATCGACATCGACGGCCAGCAGCGTCAGATCTACCACTGGACCCTGCCCTTCCAGAACGCCGCCGGCGAGTTCTCCGGGGTGATCGGCGGCTGGCTGGACATCAGCGAGCGCGAGCAATTGATGGAACAACTGCTGCTGGCCAAGGAAGCCGCCGATGACGCCAATGAATCCAAGTCGACCTTCCTGGCGAGCATGAGCCATGAAATCCGCACGCCTATCAGCGCCTTGATCGGGCTGATCGAAATGCTCCGTGTCCGCGGTGGCACCCCGGAGCAACTGGACGAAAACCTGCGGGTGGCGCACCTGTCCGCGCAGTCATTGCTGTCGTTGATCGGCGACATCCTCGACCTGTCGAAAATCGAAGCCGGGGCCATGCAACCCCTGCACCGCCCCACACAGTTGGTCGAACTGCTGGAGTCGGTGCACACCCTGTTCGAAGTCAATGCCCAGCACAAACAGCTGGCCTTCGAGCTGCGCGTGGACGTCCATGACCCGGTGGTGGTCATCGACTCGCTGATGCTCAACCAGATCATCGCCAACCTGATCAGCAACGCGATCAAGTTCACCGAACAGGGTTCGGTGACGCTGTCCCTCAAGCAATTGCCGGATGACGCGGTCTCCGGCTTTTGCCGCTACCTGATCGAAGTGCGAGACACCGGCGTGGGCCTGAGTGACACGGCGAAAAAAGCCATCTTCGAACCCTTCGTGCAGGTATCGCCCAACACCAGCGGCGTGCGCAGCACCGGCCTGGGCCTGAGCATCTGCACACGCCTGGCGGCACTGCTCAACGCCCGCTTGAGCGTGACCAGCACCCTGGGCAAAGGCTCCTGCTTCCAGCTGGAATTCGCCGCCGAACGCACCCGGCTCAGTGCGGGCGTCCTGCCGGATCAGGCCCCCGGCCCGATGAACCACCGCCTGAATATCCTGGTGGTCGAAGACCACGCGCCCAATCGCCTGCTGCTGTGCCAGCAACTCGAATACCTGGGGCACCGCGTAGTGCCCTGCGACGATGGCGAAACCGCCCTGGCCGAGTGGAAACAGGCCGATCCGCCCTTCGACCTGACCATCACCGACTGCAATATGCCGTTGATGGACGGCTTTGAACTGACCCGTCAGATGCGCAGCCTGGAGCAGGAACGGGCGCTGAGCCCGCACCCGATCTTCGGCCTGACCGCCCACGCCCAATCGCAAATCGTGCAGGAATGCCTGGACGCGGGCATGACTCAGTGCCTGTTCAAACCCACCGGCATCGAGGCCCTGGCCCAGCACATCGGCACGGTATCGGCCGAGGCGGCCCGGCGTGTCGGTGCCGCCCGGGCCAGCGGCGGCGAGCTGCAAAAACTCAAGGTACTGGCACCCGAGGCCTACAAGCCCCTGGTCGAAAAGTTCATCAGCGCCAGCCGTGAAGACCGCGCCAGCTTCGAGGCGTTGCTGGGTACGGACGATGTGAGAAAACTCGGCACCCTGACCCATAAAGTCAAAGGCGGCGCCTTCATGGCCGGCGCCCAGCAACTGGTCGAAGCCTGCACCCAGCTCGAAGCCTTGCTCGAACAAGACCCGCCCGGGGCTTACCACGCGCAGGTGGAACGGGTCATCGCCATCATGCACAGCCTGGAACAGCAGTTGCTGGCCGAGATCGCCTGACGCGTCAGTCCGTCAGCTCGACCCGCCACTGCCCGGCGCGGATAGGCGCCGCGATGAAAAACGGCAGGTCCGCCGACCAGTGCCGGTGTTTCACTGTCGAGTGGTAACGGCAGACCTCCTGGCCGGCCTGATCCAACACGCGCCAGCCCTGGCGCTCACCGCAGGCTTTGGGGCTCGAACCCCGAATCGCCTGAAAGCTTGCATTGCTGCCCACATGAAAACGCTCGGTCTGCCAGCGGATCGGCCCATGCCTCGGAAATGGCCGGGCGCCCTGAAAGTCGAACCACTCATCATGGTTCAGCACGCTCTGGCGCAGCATCGGCCAGACCTGCTCGCGCAAGAAGATCTGATCGGCGAAGCGCGTCACATCCGCCTGCCGCGCCAGCCAGGCTTGCATCAACGGTTTCAACCGCGGCAACCCGCCCCGGCAACCGCCCCACAGCCCCGCCAGAATCAGCTCGGTATGGCTGAAGTAATCGCGAATATGGTGAAACCAGCACGGGCTCGCCAGCCACTGCTCGACCGCGACTTGCTCGCGTTCGGATAACAGCGAATCGGCATCGCGAATCAGGTAACGATCCACCTCCGGGTCATCCACCACCAGAAAGCGCCACATCAACGGGTGCACGCCATCGCGGGCCGCACCGCTCATGTCGATCACCTGGGCGCCGGCGTCCAGCAGACGTTGGCGGATCAGCGTCGGCACGCTGTCATCCAGGTAGACGCGGCAACGCCACGCCGGGAACAACTCCCGCGCCGCGTGCACGTTGGCGATGGCCGATTCGCAATAGCGCGGGCTGTCGCCGAACAAGGTGTAGGCAATGATATTGCGCTCGGGCGCGTCGGGCCTGAAGGCCGCAGGCGCCGCCGCGCGCGGGCCGAGGTCGACGCCCTTGCCGTGACGCGCGTCGGCCAGGGTCAACGAACGCTGGCCGTAACGGCGGACGTCGTCGCGCAGGCCCAGGTGGCCGCAGACTTCAGTGAGACCGTCAAGCCAGGTCGAACTGGCCTGGGCCTGCAACGCCGGGGGCGCGTTGAAGATCTGCAGGTACACGGCATGCGCCCGGCTGAACTGATTGAGCCGCATCAGGCACAACGCATAATCCGACAGCACGCCCATGTGCTGCGGCACGATCTTCAACGCGCCCTCGGCGGCCCCCAGCGCGGCAGCGAAGTCACTGCGCGCCATGGCCGCCTGGAATGCCTGGGCACACTGTTGAAACTGCCGGGCCGGGTTGGCCGCAGGTTTTTTGTGCATTTTCATCGTGCTTCCCCCCGCAGCCAGGCGCCCAGCGCACCGGCACCAGCGTACTGACGCAGAATCGCCTGGTAACCGTCGAAGCGGTTGCTGATCTCGCTGACACGGTTGCCGTAGTGATCGGACTCGGCCGACAACACGTCCAGCAAGGTGCGTTTACCCAAGTGGTACCACTGCTCATAAAACGCCACGCGAATACCGTCGGACTCGTTCGTCAGGCTGCGGTACAACTCGGCCCGCTCCAGGAACGTCCTGGCCTCATGGTTCGCGGTGCGGATGCCGTATTCCAGGTCCAGCCGCTGTTGCTCGGCGGTTTGCCGACCGGCTTCGGCGCGCTGCAACGCTGCGCGTTCCGAAGCACGGGTGGAGCCGCCCCGGAAAGCGCCCCAGGACAGCGCCAAGTGGGTTTCCCATGGCTGCTCGCGGCCCAGAGAGTCCTCGGCGGTGGATTTGTTGATCACCCAGTTCAGTTGCGGCAAGGACGATGCGCGCACCACCTTGGCTTGCAACTCGGCGGACTCGGTCTGCTCCCGCGCCTGGTTCAGCGACGGGTGGTTGTCGACCTTGCCCAGCAACGCATCGAGGTTGGCCAGGCGGATGTTCCATTGCGGCGTGCGCGGGATCGCAATCGGGCGATCACCCACCAGTTTGCGCAGGCTGATCTCGGCATCCTTGGCCTTGGTGTCCGCCGCGTCACGTGCGGCCTGGGCCTGTAACATGCGCGACTTGGCCTGGGTCAGCTCGCTGGCGCGGCCCTTGTCCACCGCAACGATACCGGCCAGCATCTTGACCAGTTCGTTCATGCGGTCCACGTACTGCTGGCTGAGGTCGACGATCAAACGCTGCTTGCCCAGTTCGACGATCCGGTTGGTCACATCGAACGCCGAGTTTTCCAGCTCGGCCTCGATGGCCGATGCCGCTGCCGCCGACAGGTGCCGACGGCTCTCGATGGTGCTGCGGATGCGTCCCCAGTCATACACCGGCGTGACGATGCTCAGGTTGATCCCGGTACCGCCGGAGCTTTGGTCATCCGACGAGCCGCCGAACTTCTTCGAACCGGCGGTGGTGCTCAGGTCGACCTGGGGCCAGCGTTGTCCCTTGGCTTCATCGATGTCGGCATCGGCGGCGGATTGCTCCGCCACGGCGGCCTGCACCTTGGGGCTGCGCTCGGCGGCGGCTTGCACGGCCCGTTGCAGGATCTCACGCAGCTCACGCTCGGACGGCCCCACCGCAGTCACCTGCCGCATGGCCACCGACTCGGACACGCCCAGCGTGGCCAACGCCGATACACCCGGCAGTTCGCCGCTGCGCGAAGGCGCCACGTTGACCGTCGACGGCGCACGCGGCACCGGCTTGGCCACGCTGTCGGCGTCCACCCTGGAGAACGACAGGTTCTCGCTGCGTGACGACGCGGCACGCGCCGGTGGCGGAGAAACCGTTGCCACTGCGGGCTTGAACGTCACTACTTCAGCACGACGCGGTTCGACGACCGGTTGCACCGCACGCACTACCGGCGGCGTCGGCTCAGGCTTGAACGCCACCACCTCAACGCGACGCGGTTCGACAACCGGTTGCACCGCACGTACCACCGGCGGCGTCGGCTCAGGCTTGAACGCCACCACCTCAACGCGACGCGGCTCGGCAACGACAGGCACCGTACGCACCACAGGCGCCGCCGGAGGCGTATAGACCGCAGCCGGAGCGGGCTTGAACATCACCACTTCGGTGCGACGCGGCGCGGCGACCGCCGGCGCTGCACGCGCCGGAGCCGGTGCGGCCTTGGCCGGTGAAGCCGCTAAAAACGCGAGAAACTCATCGGCCTGAACCGAGGCGCCGGACAGCCCCATCGACAGGCCGCAAACCAGCGTGGCCAGCAGGCTCAGGCGAAACGCCGGCGCAGCCGTGCCCTGTGCCGACGGCGTGGGCCGTCGGTCATGTGTGTAAGTCATGATCATCTCTCCCGGAAGGCTTCGCGCGCCTTGAGCACGGGCTTGAGCAGGTAATTGAGGATGGTTTTTTCACCGGTGCGGATTTCCACCGATGCCACCATCCCCGGAATGATCGGCAGCGACTTGCCGCCCGCCGTCAGCTCACTGCTGTCGGTCAACACCAGCACGCGGTAGTAGGTGTCATCCGGGCGACCCGACGCGGCCTTTTGGTCGTCCTTGAGGGTGTCCGGGCTGATGTGTTCCACCCGGCCCTTGAGGCCGCCATAAATCGCGTAGTCATACGCCGTGATCTTCACGGTCGCCGCCAGGCCCGGGCGCAGGAACGCCACGTCCGAAGGGCGGATCTTGCCTTCCACCAACAGTTGTTCTTCCAGGGGCACGATCTCAAGGATGTGCTCGCCCGGCTGGATCACCCCGCCAATGGTGCTGACCCGCACGTTCTTCACGGTGCCGCGTACCGGTGCGGTGATGGTGGTGCGGTCACGCACGTCGGCGCGGCCCACCAGGTTTTCGCTGATCTGCGACAGCTCCAGTTCCAGCTTGGAAAGTTCGGAGTTGGCGTCGGCCTGGAACTTGTTGGTGCGCTCGACGATTTGCGACTTGATATCGTTGGCCGAACGGCGGATCCGCAGCAGCTCGACTTCAGACATCAAGCCCTTGGCCGCCAGCGGCTCGGCCAGACGCACTTCACGAGTCGACAACTGATAGCTGCGCTCCAATGCACTGATGCTGTCGTTGAGCGCGCGTTTGCGCGACTCGTAGGCACGGGTTTCCTGGGCGACCACATCCTTGTCCTGCTTGACCTGGTCGTCGAATTGCAACGGCTGCGAATAGGCCTCGGAGCGCAAACGGCTGATCGAGGCTTTCAGGCCGATGACCTTGGACAGCACTTCGCGGTAGCTCGACTCGGCACGGGTCGGGTCGATGCGCAGCAGCACATCGCCCTTCTCGACGATGGCGCCTTCACGCACATTCATGTCCAGCAGAATCCCGCCTTCCAGGCTCTGGATCACCTGCTCGCGGCTCATGGAAATAATCTTCGCTTCGCCCAGGGTGATTTCCTCGACCCGTGCGAAGTACGCCCACACCACACCGATCACCAGTACTGCGGCGATGAGGTACAACACCAGCTTGGAGCCGGGGGTGGTCTGGGACAGCAACGACTCTTTGACATCGTTCATGAACGCGGCATCGCCGGGTTCGAGGTTGGCCTTGGGTTGACGGCCGAAAAGTGTACGGATCACGGGGCTACCTCACCTGTCGCGGGGCCTGAAACAGGAGGGGCCGCGGGTCGTGTTGCGTTGTTCGTGGGCACCGGGGTGCGTGGATTGATCTGAAACGACGGCGCTTCCTTGCCGGGCGTACGCACCGGCGCCGGGGCCGGACGCGCCCGTGTCTTGGCCGCTGCGGCCTTGGTCGACTGCTCGGGTTGTGCCGGCTGCGCCGTTTTGGGCTCGGCCTTGCCCGACAGCGCTTCGAGGATCTGCGCCTTCGGGCCATCGGCCACGACCTTGCCGTCGTCGACCACCACGATACGGTCCACCAGCGCCAGCAACGAGGGGCGATGGGTCACCACCACCATGGCCTGGCCTTCGGTGGCCCGCTTGAGATGGTCGAGAAACGCCATCTCGGTCTGGGTATCCATGGCACTGGTGGGCTCATCGAGCAGCAGCATTTTTGGCCGCGCCAACAGGCTGCGCGCCAGGGATACCAACTGCCGTTGACCGCCCGACAAGCCCTCGCCCATTTCGCCGATCGGCAAGTTGATGCCCTTGGGGTGCTTGGCTGCGATGTGGTCCAGGCCGGTCAGGCGCAGTACCCGCAGGAACTCCTCGGCGGTGGCGTCGGGGCGGCCGAGCATCACGTTTTCACGCAGCGAGCCGTAGAACAGGCGGGCATCCTGGCCCACATAACCGACGGCTTTGCGCCAGTCGGCCGGGTCGATCTGGTTGACGTCCAGACCATCGGTGAACATCTGCCCTTCGACCGGTGCGTACAGCCGGCCCATCACCCGCAACAGCGTGGATTTGCCACTGCCGATACGGCCCAGGATCGCCACGCGCTCGCCGGGCGCAACGGTCATGTTGACGCCTTGCAACACCGGTGGGTTGGGCTGCATCGGCGGTGCCGGGTACGAAAAGCCGACGTTCTTCAGGGTCAGTTGACCCGACAGCGGTGGCTTGGACAGGTACTGGGCTTTAGGGTCGCGGTCCACCGGCATGGCCATCAGGCCGTTCAGTGAACCGAGCGCCGCCTTGGCTTGCTGGAAGCGCACCGCCAGACCGATCACCTGGCCCAACGGCCCCGTGGCGCGACCGGCGAGCATCACGGTGGCGATCAGACCGCCCATGCTCAAGTCGCCGGCGTCGATCAGGTACACGCCGATGATGATCAGCACCACGGTCTGGATCTGTTGCAGGAACGCCACCACGCCGGTTGCCAGGCTCGACAGCGAGCGGGACTTCATGGATGTGGCCGCCGACAGCGCGCTGAAGTTTTCCCAGCGCCGCTGCATGTAGGCTTCGCCGCCCACGGCCTTGAGGGTTTCCAGGCCTTCGACCGACTCCACCAGCACGCCTTGCTTGAGCGCGCCTTCGCGCATGTTCTCTTTCATGGTGCGCGCCAGCGGCCACTGGATGATCACGCTGATGATCAGAATCAGCGGAATCAACAGCAACGGCACCCAGCCCAGCGGGCCGCCCACCACAAAGATCACGCCGACAAACATCAGCACGAACGGCAGGTCGGTGAGCGCCGCCAGCGTGGCCGAGGTGGCGAAGTCGCGCACCGATTCGAACTCGCGCAACTGGTTGGCGAACGAGCCGGACGACGCCGGTTTGTTTTCCATGCGGATCGACAGCGCCTGGCGGAACAACATCGTGCCCAACACCAGGTCGGCTTTTTTACCGGCCACATCCAGCAGGTGTGCCCGCACATAACGGGCAATCGCTTCGAAGATCATGGCGATGGACACACCGATGCCCAACGACCACAGCGTGACGAACGCCTGGTTCGGCACAACGCGGTCGTACACGTTCATGGTGAAGAAAATGGTGGCCAGGCCCAGCACGTTGATCAGCACCGCGCCGATGGCCGCGCTGCGGTAGTAGCTGCGATAGCGCCACAGGGTACTGAGCAACCAGTGGCCGGCCGGGCGCGGGGTTTCATCGCCAGCACGCAGGTCGACCTTGGCGCGGGGTTTGACCAGAATCGCGTGGCCGGCGTACAGCGCGTCCATGCCGGCCTGGTCCAGTTCCACCGGCTCGAGGCTGACTTCCGGCAGGATCACCTGGTAGAAGCAGGCGCGCTTGCCGTCGGCGTCGTTGCGCACGGTGCGACCGAGCAAGACGCAGCCGCCGTGCTCCTTGCGCAGCAATACGATGGGCACCAATTGAGCGGGCAACGCCTGGGGGCGTCGCTCCACCAGGCCCGCCGACAGGCCGGCGGCCGACAAGGCGGCCAGCGCCAGCGACGGGGGCAGCATGCCGCCCTTGGGCAGGCCGGCTGTCAGGGCTTCAGGGCTTTTGCCCACGCCGTAGTGATCGCAGATCCACGACACGCTGTCGAGCAGCGTGTCCTGGACCGTGGTTTGAGGCGCGGGCAACACGGGAGGTTGCTCGCTGGGGCCAACAGGCACGTCTGTAGTCATCACAAGAGTCCTGGGTCGCTGGTGGCGACCGCATTGAAAATGGATGTCTCAAGGCGGCGCTGTCGAGCAGGCAGGCCTTGGAAACCGTTAGGAGAATTCTGACGAGACGGCCTGTTTGTAAGAATAAGACCTGTCCCAAAACGCCCGGCTTGCCGTCAGGCAGGCGTCAAGGGCGGCCGAGTTCCACCTTGACCACCACACGCCGGTTCGGCGCATAGCAGGCAATTTGCTGCGCACGGTTGCCGTAGCAGCTGTACACCACCGGTTCACGGTTGCCGGCGCTGGAGGCGCTGACGATGGATTCCGGAATGCCCTTGTTGATCAGCAGTTGGCGCAGCGTGTCGGCCCGCTGCTGGCCCAGTTGCTGGTTTTTGGCTTCGTCGCCGATGGGGTCGGTATGGCCGATCACCTGAACATTTTTGACCTGTGCATCGTCCTCATGCAGGTCGTTGATCAGGCGCGCAATCGCTTGATGCCCGGCTTTGGAAATATCCCCCGCGCCGGCTTTGCCGAACGCAAACAGCACGTCGCTGGCCAGCTCGTAATGCTTGAAGCGCGAATCGTCCACCAGGTAGTCGTAATGCCGGCAAGCTTCGACAGACGCCGCACGGGACACCGCGTGCACTTGGGTGCGCGAGGTGGTGAGTTCGGCCTCGGCCGCATCGCGGGCGACGGGCAGCGGGAAGGTGCTGCCGTCTTCGCGCACACGCAGGTAATAGGTCTTGCCGCCCTGCAACGTGGCCTGGTACAGGTCGCTGTGCTTGCCTTTGTAGGTCGGCATATCGTCCAGGTAAGCGCCCAGGGTATAGGTGCCCGGCGCCACGCAGAATGCAGTGTGGCCCCCCGGCAGCAGGCCGGTGTGGAACTCACGGTCAACATACACATGGGCCGCGCCTTTGCGCTGCACCCCGCCGAGGGTGCGGTAGTACACCACCTGGGCCTGGTCTTCGCCGATGGCCGCGACCGGTTCGTAGGTGGCATCAAACACTTTGCCCGCCACGGGCGCAGGGATGTTGGCCAGGGCCGGTAGATTGAACAAGGCTGCGCCGATCAGCACGGCGGCTCGGTTCCGGTTAAGTAAAAACATGGGCGTCACTCCGCCGTGGCCACCAGCGAACCGGTGACGGATTATCGAGTCGAGAAAAAGGCCGCAAACGCACAGCGCTTGCGGCAAAGAACGGGAAGCCCGAAGGCCTCCCGGAGCGGGCTTTGCGTGAGGGCGTTACTGGCCGCTCACGTCCACGCGAACCACCACACGACGGTTGGGCGCGTTGCACGCCACTTGCTCGGCCTTGCTGCCGTAGCATTCGTCGGTCACGGGCTCGCTGCTGCCGGCGCTGCGGGCAACCACGGCGGTGGACGGAACGCCACCGTCGATCAGCAGGCGACGCACGGTTTGCGCGCGCTTGAGGCCCAGGGCCTGGTTGGCCTGGTAGGAACCGATCGGGTCGGTGTGACCGATCACCACCACGCGGTCCAGCTGGCTGTGTTCACGGTTGAGCTGGGTGACCAGCTCAAGGATCGCCACGCGGCCACGGCGGCTGATGTCCTGGTAGCCCGATTTGCCGAAGGCAAACAGTACGTCACTGGACAAGGCGTAGTCCTTGAAGGCCTCGGCCGGTTTGTCGACGAAGTTGCACTGCTGCACCTTGGAGGCACGGGACAGTGCCTGCACCTGGGCACGGCTGCCGGCCAACTCACGCTCGGCGTCGGCACGGTCTACGGACAATGGCGCGCCGTTGCCGTTCTCACGCACTTTGAGGAAGTAGGTCTTGCCGCCTTCCAGCTTGGCCGAGTACAGGTCGGTGGTCTTGCCACGGTAGCTGGGCGCATCCCCGAGGTAAGCGCCGAGGGTACGGCTGCCCGGCTCCACGCAAAACGCGGTGTAGCCGCCAGGCAACAGGCTGGTGTGGAACTCACGGTCAACGTAGACGTTGGCCGAACCGCGCTGCTGAGCATCGGTACCGCGGTAGTAGACCACCTGGGCCTGGCCGTCGGAGACCGGGGCCACCGGCTGGTAACCATTGCCGAACGGCTGGATGGCCGCCGACTGGTAAGTGTATTGCTGTTCTGCCTGAGCCAAGGGCATCGCGCAGACGGCCGCCGCGAACAGCGCAGCGGTAAGGGTGTTGTTGCGTGTAAACATGATCAAAACTCCGCACGGGTGCCGCTGGGCACCCGGGCAAAAAAAGTAAAAGACAATTGAGAGCGGCAGTCACCTGCCTGGATCAACCTGGGCACCCGAGCCCCGGGGGAAACCCACGGGGCCGGGTGGGCCGGCTTACACCAGGTTGGTAGTGACGCCGTCCTGAACCAGCAGCTGTGCGTCCTGGGACGAGTGTTGGTAGACGTTGTAAACCACGCCCGCCACCGTCGCGGTGCCCGCACTGGCCCAATCACCCGGATCGGTGCCGTCCGGCAGCAGATCCGCGAGGTTGACCACATCGCCGGCATTGCCCTTGATCATCATCTGCGTGCTGTCATCGCCGGTGAACAGGCTGTTGCCACCCTGTGCCAGCACGTCGCTCAGCGACAGGTTCAACGTGTTGTTGCCCGTGCCGGTGATGTCGATGACTTCCATCGACGTCACCTGGCCTTCGGCCAGGGCGGTCAGGTCGAGGACCTGGTTCGCGCCGGTGAGGGTCAGCGTGTCGATGGCGTCGGTGCCTTCGGCTTCGACGGTGAGTTCTTCGCCTTCGGCTACTTCGATGAGTTGGTCGGCGGCGGAGAGGTCGTCTGCAATGTTATCCGTACCTACTTTGGTATCGGGGATACGGTCTGGGTTGCCGAAGATAATATTGTCAATACCAAATACATAGTCATAATTATGGGGCGCTTGATATTGCACCACGTGAAAGCTGGAAAACTCCATGCCATTCGGCATTGTAATAGTAAGATAATTATTCGAATCGCCAGCTTTTATAGTATGAGTAAAAATCGGCTCTTCACCCCCCTCACCAAAAAACTGAATAACACCAATAATAGTATTGGACGGTGCTGAACCACCAGAATTAAGATAAGTGCTCACATTAAAATCCAATGCAACCGAGCGCATAGGCTCACCACTCAGATCGAATATGGCTTTTTGTTCTCCGTAACCATCAGAATTACTAGCCCCGCCGTTTCTTAGTTCTATATTTTTACCCGAGGTCATCTTAGACGATCCGCTGACGACTTCTTTAGTCAATGTAAAGTCATCCAGAACCACGGTATGACCATCAGTAAAAATTACAGGAGGACCAAAGTCAGAAATTACTTCAAACGGCGTTTGGCTGGCTACGATATTATCGATCATAACTGAATAACCAATACCACTTGGCGGCGTTATTTGAACCACCTCAAAGCTCGCAAACTGCTTGCCATCTGGCATAACAAAATGCTTAACATCAGCTAACCCGGAGTACGCCGGCACACTGAGAATTTGATAAGTGTATATTTCAACACCATTTGCATCGTAAAACTTCAACTCTGCTACAGGTGTACCAACATTTATATTACCGGTACCGTTCCTGCCAATTCCTTCAAGTTCCAACGAAAGCTGCGATGCTGTTTCGCCTTTAAGGTCAAACACCATTTTTTGCGCATTATAGCCGGGTGACGGCACCCAACTACCACTCGACATTGCGATATAGTCGCCGCCGTAGTTGGAGCTAGCCCCCCCGCCAAAATTTGCGACCGTCATAACCCCAAGATCAAGAGGTGTTGTGCCAATAACGGTACCATTCGGACCAAAGTTATCCACAATCACCGGCCGATGGAAAATCCCCACCAAATCAAACTCAAACAACTCACTCTCCGGCCCGGTATTACCCGCCGCATCGGTCGAAGTTGCAGTGAGCGTATAAGCCCCCAACTCCAGCGGCTCAGCCGGTTCGAACGTCCAGGCACCGGTGGTGGCGTCCGCCACAACACTGCCCAGTTCCACACCGTTGGCGTAGATCGTCACCAGGGCACCCGGCTCCGAGGTGCCGTTGATCACCGGTGAACGGTCATCGGTTTCGCCGCCGTTGAGGATGGTCTCCGGCAGGGTTGGGGTGCCCACACCCACGTCATCGCTCAGGGAGGCGATGACGGTGACCGGGCCCACGGTGTCGACGATCACGGTCCATGCTTCGGACGGCGCGCTGGCGTTACCGGCCGGGTCACGGGCGATGACCGTCAGGTCGTGCTTGCCGTCGTTGAGTGGCGTAGTCGGCGTGTAGCTCCAGGTGCCGTCCGGGTTGACCTTGGTGGTACCGATCAGGGCGCCGCCGTCGAGGATTTCCACCGTGTCACCGGGATTCAGGCCGCTGCCGCTGAGGGTCGGAGTGGTGTCGTCGGTGGTGTCGCCGTTGCCGATCGGGCCCTGGATGCTGCCCACGTCGTCACTGGCACCGCCAATCGCCGGAGCGGTCGGCGCGGTGGTGTCGATGAAGGTTTCGAACACAGGGGTCGGGGCGCTTTCGCCGTTGGCCGGGGTGGTGGCGGTCGCGGTCAGGTTGTGCGCGCCTTCACTCAGGACGGGCGTGGTGAAAGTCCACTGACCAGTGCCGTTGGCGATTACGGTACCCAGTGGGGTGGCGCCATCGTAGATCGTGACAGTGGCACCCGGGGTGGCTTGGCCGTTCAGGGTCGGGGTGGTGTCGTCGGTGGCCTGGCCGCTGGTCAGGTTACCGGTAACGCTGCCCACGTTGTCTTCCACGGAAGTGATGGAGATCACAACGGACGAGGTGTCCACGGTAAAGTCAATTGCCGGGCCCATCGGGCCGACGTTACCGGCATCGTCTACCGCCTGGGCGGTGAGCGAGTGCTGGCCGTCCACCAAGGCGGTGGCCGGGGTGAAGCGCCAGACGCCGGAGGCATCGGCGGTGGTGCTGCCAATGAGCACGTCGTTGTCGTAGATGTTTACGATGGAACCTGGTTCGGCCATGCCTTCGAACGTCGGGTTGGCGTCGTCGGTGGTGTTGCCGGACGAGATCGGGCCGGTTACGGCGCCTACGTCATCGATCAGCGCTTGGCCGGTCGGTTCGGTCGGTGCGGTGGTGTCCACGATGATCGGGTAGACACCGGTGGCCGGGCTCAGGTTGCCGGCGGCGTTTTGCGCCTGGGCGGTCAGGCTGTGATCGCCTTCTGCCAATGGGGTGGAGGGAGTGAAGCTCCACTGGCCGCCCACCACGGTGGTGGTGCCCAGCAGGGTGTCGCCGTCGTACACGTAGATGATGTTGCCGTCTTCACCGGTACCGTTGATGGTCGGGGTGGTGTCGTCGGTGGTCGAACCCATAGGCAGCGGGCCTTGATTGTCGCCCTGGTCATCGACCACGCTGATGATGGCCGGTGCGGCAGGGGCGCCGCCAGCGACCACTTCCAGCTCGAAGGCCAGGGTGGGTGCGCTGACGTTGCCGGCCGCATCGGTGGAGGTCACGGTCAGCGAGTGCGAACCATTGCTCAGCGGCAAGGACGGGGTAAAGGTCCAGCTGCCGTCGGCGCCCGCGAGTACGCTGCCAATGGCGGTGCCATTGTCATAGATGGTCACCAGGGAACCGGCTTCGGCGGTACCGGAGAGGTCCGGGCTGGCGTCATCGGTGATGTCGCCCGAGGTGAGTTCGCCGGTGATGGCGCCTTGGTCATCGATCACCGAACCAAGGGTCGGTGCAACCGGCGCCTGGGTGTCGACGATGATGGTGATCGGGTCGGAAGGCTCGCTTTCGTTACCCGACGGGTCTTTGATGACCACAACGATTTCGTGGCTGCCCTCGGCCAGCTCTTCGCCTGCCCCCGGGGTGTATTCCCACTTGCCGTCGTCGCCCACCACAACGCTGCCGATCGGCGTGCCGTTGTCGATGATGGTCACGATGTCGCCAGGCTCGGCGCCGCTGCCGCCAAAGGTCGGTGCGGTGTCGTCGGTGCTGTCGCCGTCGCCAATGATGCCGGTGACCGGGCCGACGTCGTCGGTGATGATTTCAATGCCGCCCGCACCTGGAGTTGGCTTGGCCGGAGGGGTGGTGTCTTCCACGATAATCACGGTGATCGGGTCGGACGGCTCGCTTTCGTTGCCGGCCGGGTCTTTGATCACGACCACGATTTCGTGCGGACCTTCGTCCAGCGCCGGATCCGGGGTGAATTCCCACTTGCCGTCGTCGCCAACGACCACGCTGCCGATTGGCGTGCCGTTGTCGATGATGACCACGGTGTCGCCCGGCGTTGCGCCGCCACCGGTGAAGGTCGGGGTTTTGTCGTCGGTGCTGTCGCCGTCGCCGATGCTGCCTTGGACCGGACCTTCGTTGTCGATGATGTCGCTGATGCCACCGTTGTCCGGGCCTGGTTTTTCCGGCGCGGTGATGTCGATAACGATGGGGAACGGTGCCGAAGGCACACTGATGTTGCCGGCTGCGTCTTCAGCGGCGATAGTGAATGCGTGATCGCCTTCTGCCAGTTCGGTTTCCGGGGTGAATTCCCATTTGCCGTCAGCGTCTGCGATGGCGGTGCCGATTTCCACGTCATTGTCGTAGATGTGCACGATGGCGCCCGCTTCAGCGGTACCGCTGAGGGTCGGGGTGGTGTCGTTGGTGCTGTCGCCGCTGGCCAGCAGGCCTTCGTTCGGCGCGGTGTCGTCGTACACGCCTTCGATCAGCGGAGCCGCCGGGGCCACGGTGTCGACGATGATGACGTGGCCAGGCGAACCTTCGCCTTTGTTGCCATCGGCATCCACCGGAACGATCACGATGTTGTGAGAACCGTCGGACAGGCCCGGCTCTTCAGGGGTGAAGGTCCACTTGCCGTCTTCGCCCACTGGCGCGGTGCCGATGACTTCGCCGTTGTCGACGATTTCAACGCTGGTGCCAGGCTTGCCGATACCGGTGAAGGTCGGGGTTTTGTCGTCGGTGGATTCGCCGTTGCCAATCAGGCCTTGTTTGTCGCCCACGTCATCGGTCACGCCTTCGAGCGAGCCTTTGTCGCCGTTGCCGCCGCCCACTGGCGCGTCCGCGTTGTTGTCTTTGTCTTTGTTATGAACGGCGGCATACACGCCACCGAGCAAGCCCAATGCGCCCAGGCCCAGCAGTGCAGGCCAGAACCAGCCGATACCGGCGCCAGCGACCAGGCCATTGCCAAAACCGGTCAGGGGTTGCGAGCCCAATACCTGGGCAGACTCCGCGCCGTCGTACAGGTAGGCAGCCGAGCTGTCCTGGTCGGCATCCGAGGAAATGAATTCGTAGTAGGAACCGTCTTCGGCCAGGCCGACCAGTTGGCCGCCGCTGCCTTCGAAGTTTTCGATGATCAGTTGCGCCTGGTCAGGGTCGGTGCCTTCCAGGGCGATGTGCAGGTTTTTGCCCACACGCTTGATGGTGAGGTTTTCCGGCGCGAAGCCTTTTTCACCCTCGCCAATAAGGTATTTGCCACCCTGTACCGCTTTGATGCGTACAGGAAGACCGGTTTTGGCGGCACCGAGGTCCACCGTTTGGGTAATTGTCTTGCCGTCTACTACGGCGACATTCACAGAGTTAGCGTTCACGTTTTCTGCCTTTGAGTTAGTCAGGATTGCGTACACCGGTTCATCCGGCATTCCTATCAACCAAGCCACTCCGTTAAGAGGAATCCTTGGGATGTCGGAATTCTCCGCAAACGACGTAATTGGCAATATAAGAACTGTCTCAAAACCCCCACAGGCTTAAACAATAAAGGCGACGCCGCCTTATGAATCACGCCCAAACAAAAAACCCGCACGCGGCGGGTTTTGAGCAACTAACACGGTGAGCGGCAGGCTGTCTTTGAGACTTGTCTCAAAGCCCTTTCATGGTTTTGTATTGGGACAAACGCTTGAACAAGTCCATGTCGCTGGTGACACCCAACTTGCGGTAGGCGGCCAACTTTTGCGTGCTCACGGTTTTAAGGCTGCGGTTGAACATCTCGGCGATGCGCGTCACGGTCAGGCCGCTGATGCACAGCCGCAACACTTCACGCTCGCGCAACGATAATGAAGCGTGGGAGGCCAGGGCTTCTTCCGCGCCGGTGGCTTCCCACCAGCCGGCGACGGCGTCATCTTCCTGGGCCACCACAATGCTGGAACACAGGTAGCGCTGGCCGCACGCCAATAATTCAATGGCCTGAATGAACACTCCCAGCGGCTGGCGCTTGCACACCACGCCCTGCACACCCGCCGCCAGGAGCAGCATGGCGACCCGGGGATCGGCCTCGGGCACCAGCACCAGCACCCAGATCTGCGGAAACTCGGCGCGCACGGCCTTGATAAAATCGTGCGCGGCGTTGTTGGCCAACTCGTTGTCCATCACCAACAGGTCCAGCTGGCCGCGCTGGATCGCGCGCCAGGCGTTGTCCGTGGTGTCGAACAGCCCCGTTACTTCAATACTGGCCTGGTCGGCCAGGTGGTATCGCAACCCCTGACGGACCACTTCATGTTCATCCAGCACCCCCACCCTTATTAACCCAGACATCACACACCTCGTCTTCCCAGGAATTCAACCTGCATCCTTGTATCGCACGGCCTAAACCGTCTAACGCCGTATTTAAATTATGGCTTCGCCGACATCGGCGAATACCCCGAGCAGGAATTAACGGATAACTCATCCGCTCCCCAAAAGGCCTCTTACACTCACGCTGCACAGCGTAGGGTTGGACCGATAGAACTACGGTAGTGGCTTGGAAAAAAAATGGCTCTAAGAACTGTCTCAATAAAAACAACGGAGCATTCCATAAGCAAGCCCATGCAATTGAGACATTTCTTAAATATCCGACGCCCTGGGGGCGCACACACTAAAGAGGTACTGACTTGCGCCAACCTCTGTTGTTGGCCTCCTTCAAAATTTCCGGAGCCTTATTATGTTGGCCTGTATGCCTGTGCGTTTCGTTCGCCAGTTTCCCTTGTTGTGTGCGTTGAGCCTTAGTTCATTGGTACTGTCGGCGCACAGCAGTCCACTCACCCGCGACAATGGCGCGTTAGTGGGCGATAACCAGAATTCGCAGACCGCAGGCCCCAACGGCCCGGTGTTATTGCAAGACGTGCACTTGATTCAGAAACTGCAACGTTTTGACCGCGAGCGCATTCCCGAGCGTGTGGTGCATGCGCGCGGTACCGGTGCTCACGGGGTGTTCACCGCCAGCGAAAACCTGCTGGACCTGACCAAGGCCGCGCTGTTTACCACCGGCACTGTTACTCCGGTGTTCGTGCGGTTCTCCTCGGTGGTGCACGGCACTCATTCACCAGAAACCCTGCGCGACCCCCGAGGCTTCGCCACCAAGTTCTACACCGCCGAAGGCAACTGGGACCTGGTGGGCAATAACTTCCCGACGTTTTTCATCCGCGATGCGCTCAAGTTCCCCGACATGGTCCACGCATTCAAACCCGACCCGCGCACCAACCTGGCCAACGATTCGCGCCGCTTCGATTTCTTTTCCCACGTACCGGAAGCCACCCGCACCCTGACCGAGCTGTATTCCAACAACGGTACGCCCGCCAGCTACCGGGAAATGGATGGCAACGGCGTGCATGCCTATAAGTTCGTGAACGCCAAGGACGAGGTGAGTTACGTCAAGTTTCACTGGAAGAGCCTGCAAGGCGTGCGCAACTTCACCCCGGAAGAAGCCACCCGCGTGCAGGGCGCCGACTTCAGCCACATGACCCTCGACCTTATCAAGCACATTGAAAAAGGCGAGTTCCCGAAATGGGACCTGTACATCCAGGTGCTCAAGCCTGAAGAACTGGCCACGTTCGATTTCGACCCGCTGGACGCTACCAAAGTCTGGCCCGACGTGCCCATGCGCAAGGTCGGGCAGATGGTGCTCAACCGCAACCCGGCCAACGTGTTCCAGGAAACCGAACAGGTGGCCATGGCCCCTTCCAACCTGATCCCCGGCATTGAGCCCTCTGAAGACCGCTTGCTGCAAGGGCGCTTGTTCGCCTACGCCGACACGCAGATGCATCGCCTGGGCGCCAATGCCCTGCAACTGCCGATCAACGCCAGCAAGGCGCCGGTGGACAACGGTAACCAGGACGGTGCGATGAATGCGGCCTCGACCCTCACCGGCATCAATTACCAACCGAGCCGGCTGTTCCCACGTGAGGAATCTTCCGCTGCGCGTTACAGCATGCTCCTACTGACCGGCAGTACCCAGCAGGCCAAGATCCAGCGCGAACAGAACTTCCAGCAGGCCGGTGATTTGTATCGCTCGTTCAGCAGCAAGGCGCGCAAAGACCTGATCAACAGCTTTGGCAGTTCGCTGGCTCAGGCGGACACCGTGAGCAAACACCACATCCTGTCGTTCCTCTACAAGGCCGACCCGGAATACGGCACCGGCGTGACGGATGTGGCCAAAGGCGACCTGGATCAGGTGAAAAAAATGGCCGCGCTGTTAAGCGACTGAGCCTTCCCTCGACGGCCGCTTCGGCCATAACCCCACAAGGCCTGCGCTCACTGCGCGGGCCGTTTTTTTTATCGCGACAAGGTGCAACATGGATTTCAAGCTCGATCAACTGATTCAACACAGCGAGGCCTGGCTACCCGTCATTCTGGAACACAGCCTGAACATTGCCCTGGCCGGCCTCACGCTGGTACTGGGCTGGTGGTTCATCAGCACGGTGACGCGGCGTATCGGCGAGGTGCTGGGCAAGCGCAGCGTGGATAAAACCTTGCAGAGTTTTGTCGGCAGCCTGGTGAAGATCGCGCTGAAGATCATGCTGGTCATCAGCGTGGCCTCGATGGTCGGCGTGCAGACCACCAGCTTCGTCGCCGCCCTGGGCGCAGCGGGCCTGGCTATCGGTCTGGCGTTGCAGGGCAGCCTGGCCAACTTCGCCGGTGGCGTGCTGATCCTGCTGTTTCGCCCATTCAAGGTGGGCGACAGAATCGAGGTGCAGGGCGTGTATGGCACGGTGGATGCCATTTTGATTTTCCACACGGTGATTCTCAGCACCGACAACAAGCGGATCGTGGTGCCCAATGGCAGTCTGTCGAATGGCGTGGTGGTCAATTTTTCCAGCGAGGCCACGCGCAAAGTGGTATTCGACGTGGGCGTGGACTACAGCGCCAACCTGGACACGGTTCGCCAGGTGTTATTGGGCCTGTGCGACGACCCGCGCATTCATCAAGACCCGGAACCTGTGGTGGTCGTGACCACACTGGGCGACAGCGCGATCACCGTGTCGCTGCGCGTGTGGGCCGACAATGATGATTATTGGGATGTGCTGTATCGGCTCAACGAGAAAGCTCGCGATGCCTTGGCACAACAAGGTATCGGCATCCCTTTCCCGCAACGGGTGGTGACGTTGATTCAGGGTTGATTCGGCAGCGACGACATTTGTGGGCTGGTCTGGGTTTGAGGTCATTTTTGTGGTGAGCGGGCTTGGTCGCGACTGGATCAATGAAAGCGCTTGGCCGTCAGGTAGCTTTTGTTCCAGTAGGTATTGCTCAGGGAATCGATGCGGATGGTCTTGCCAGTCCGGGGGGAGTGGATAAAACGATTGTTGCCGATGTAAATACCGACATGTTTGAGTTGCGCCGCGCCGTTGTGCTTGAAGAACACCGCATCCCCCACTTTCAATTGATCGCGCGCTACGGTCTTGGCATTCGATGCCAGCATTGTGGTGGTGGTACGCGGCAGTTTGATGCCCGCTTCGGTGCGAAACAGGTACACCAACAACCCGCTGCAATCGAAGCCGTCCTTGACCGAAGCACCACCCCAACGGTACGGGGTGCCGATCAACTCGTGGGCCCGTGCCACCACGCCGCCCATCCGTGAATGGGTCTGCGCGGCCAGGCTGGAGTCATGGCGCAGGTAGCTGACCTTCATCTCGTCGGCGCGGGAAGAGGTCGCGAACAGGTACTCGAAAAAACAAAAAAGAGAGCCGACAGCCAACGTTAACTTGAACACGATAAACACCTTTAAATGTTTCAACAAAAGAAGAAACACAAGGGTATTTATAAGAAACCTCCCAAAAAATGAGACTTGTCTCAGTAATCTTAAGACTGCTCCCAGGCCGACAAACGGAAAGTCCTACACCGAACGGCACGCAGGCAACCCCTTGCTGGGGCTGCCTCCCAGGGGGATCTAGAAGCGGTAAGTCACCGATCCGCCAAAACCGTTCGCGCTGTTTTCATACTTGGCGTCGTAGGTCAGCCCGAGCGCGGTCTGGTTCTGGCGCACCTTGATCGGCTCTTCCTTCAGGTAGGAATACGCCACGTCGAAGGTCAGGTTATCGACCGGTGTCCAGCCCGCACCGAGGCTGAACACGGTGCGATCGCCCGTGGGAATGCGCACGGAGCGGTTGGTGTTGTTGGTCGGTGTCTGGTCGACCGAGAACCCGGTGCGCAACACCAGTTGCTTGTTCACCCGGTAGGCCGCGCCGATGGCGTGGGACCAGGTGTCATGCCAGTGCTGCTCTTCGGTGATGGAGTCCAGGCCGGCCAGCGCAACGGCCAGGTCGGACACACCGCTGTTGTTCACGGTGATTTTCTTCAGCTGGCTCCAGCGGGTGTAGGTGCTGCCCAGGTAGAGGGTCCAGTCATCATTCAATTGATGGGTGACGGAGAAGTCCACCGAGGACGGCGTGGTGACGTTCAGCTTGGCGTCGTAGCGCTGTGGCCCGCCGTCCACCAGATCAGTGAGGAAGCCTGAAGCGTTGGTCTTGCCGGTGAGGTGATAGACCACTTGCGAATGGTAGGTCACGCCGACACGGGTGCTGTCCAGGGCCTGCACCAGCAGACCGGCGTTGAAGCCAGTGGCGGTGTCGTCCCCCTTGATCTTGACGGTCTCGGTGCCCAGGCCGAAGGCGGGGACTTTGGAGTCCAGCTCGCCGCTGATCTTGTTGAAGGTCGGGCCGAAACCCACAGAAACTTTGTCGTTGAAGGCATAGCTGACCGTCGGCTGCACGGTGACGACCTGGACCTTGCTCTTGTTGCCGAAGCCATTGCCCTGGAAGCTGTGTTCATAGTCGGTCACCAGGCCGAACGGCGCGTAGATCCCCAGGCCGAACGCCCAGTGCTCGTCGATCGGCGTGACCAGGTAGCCCATCGGCACGGCGATGCCGGGAACCATGTCGCCTTTGTTGGTGCCGGGGTTGTCAGCGCCGCCCTGGGTGGAACTGGCGTCTTTGATGTTGGATTTGGCATCGAGGTAGGTCGCGCCGATGCTCACTTCATTGTGCTTGAGCCGGGACATGCCCGCCGGGTTGCCGAACACGGTGCTGGCGTCTTCGGCCGAGGATGATCGACCGGCGTAGCCCGTGCCCATTGAACTGATGCTTTGTTCATTGAGCGCAAAACCACCGGCGAACAGTTGAGTGGAGGCAAGCGAAACGGAGAGCGCCAGGGCGCCTTTCAGAGTTTTTTTATTCATTATTAGGACTCGAATGATGGGGCAGCGATGGGAAAACTACCAACGATCGAGCGAGCCGATTATGAAAGGTTTTTCATGTTGCGGATTGTCCTACAATCCTATGTATTTCAATGACTTTTGCGGATTCAAGGTCGCGATTTATGACCTTTTGACCGGGTTGTGACTGGCCGGTTTCAGGCTTTAAAAGCTGTCAATTCAAGTACTTTTTGCCAAGACAGCCAGTGCCCGCACTGGCTGCCTGCATGCGTTACGGGTTCCAGTATTTATTGGCCGCCGCGATGGTCGCGAACTCCGTCGCCACGACCTGGCCGATGCTGATCAGCATGGCCGCGTCATTGGCATACACATCGCGCAACCGACCGCGCACCGCTTCGTCCGGCTGCGTGGCCTTGATCACCAGCCGCGCCATTTTGATCGCCAGCTCACGCCCTTCTTCAGGGGTGGCGGTGATCAGTGAATTGTTCGGTATCAGACTCATCAGGGTGTCCTCTTGTTATAGGCAGGGCGGCGGCTTACTGCCGACGACCGAATGAAACAGGATAGGCGGCAGAACGCGCGTTGATCATCGGATCTTGCGGCTCGATGCCAGCAGGTACGTTGTTGGGCAGGAACAGCAGGCTTTTCTGCGCGGCGACGTTGTCGGCGACGGCCCGGGTGATCTCAAGCGTGCCCAGTTCCACCACGGGGCGACTGTCTGGCCAGGCGATGGACGGGTCATCCAGCTTGTCGCCCTCGACCGCTTCCTGCACCACCAGTTTGAAACGCACCGCACCTTTGGTGATGCGCTGGTGGATTTCGTCGCTCAGGTAATCCGGCTTGGCCTTGGCGGTTTGCGCTTCGCTCAGGAAGTGGCTGCCGCTCACCGGCAGGAACTGATAGCGGCCATAGGTGACAGTGCCCGCCGCATTGATGAACTTGAAGGTGTTCACGCCGTAGTACGGCAGCGTGGCAAAACTCTGTGGCGCAGGCTTGGGTGCGGTGAGGAATGCTTTGGCCACCGGGTGGGTGCCGAGGTAGCCATCCAGGGGCGTTGGTTTGGCCACGTCGGGGCCACTGGTGCCCAGGGCGATCAGCAGGTCACGGAAGTCATCGGCGGTGGGCGACGGAAAGCCGTTGAACGAATGGGCGACGATGTCGGTAGAGCCACCGTTGGGCAGCGCGAAACGAATCGCCAGACCACGGGGGCTGGCCAGGCCGTGGTTGTCTGGAATGTCCGGAATCCCGGCAAAGTTGGAGAAGCGCACGGTGATCGGCACCGCCGTGGCCTGCAAATGCGGCGCCTTGCTGATGGACGCGGCGGAAGGGCTTGGGGTGAAACGCCCCTCCAGTACCACGCCCTTGGCGTGCACGGCACGGGCACCGGCATGCTGGCCGAACACACCGTTCAAGGCATCGACCAATTGGGTGGGAGTGGACTGCTGGGCGGGCTGATCTTGTGCAACGACGTTGCCGATCAAGGTGGCGGCGAACGGCAACGCAATCAATAAACGCTGAGTTGTTTTCATCGAAGGACCTGCGGTGGGTGGGTGATTTCGGCGAATTCTAATCAGCTTACGACAATAATGACAATATGTTTTGTCATTATTGTTTTTCCTCTATCACCCACACGTTATGACGGTATACTCGCCCTCTTCATTCGCCAGCGAATCCTGCCTGCCGTGAGTACCAAAAGTGACATCCTGCATCTGCTGCAACGCGAGCCCCTGACGGTGGTGCAGCTTTGCGAACACCTGTCGGTCACCCGCAATGCGGTGATCGTGCAACTCAAGCAATTGGAATCGGAAGGCCTGGTACGGCGCAGCAAGGTTCGCCCGCGCAACACCGTGGGCAAGCCGCCGGTGGTGTTCGAAGCGGCGCCGGGCAGTGAGGATGTGACCTCCACGGCTTACCAGGTCCTGTTGACCCAATTGCTGGCCACCCTCAGGGACCGCTATGACGCCGACGAGCTGGGGGATGTGCTGGAACAGACCGGTCGCCAGTTGGCCCAGCGCGCCGGTCTGGCCAACCCTGTGAGTTTCGACAGCGGCCTGCGCGCGGCCATGGCCGCCGCCGATGCCCTGGGCGCCAGTACCGAAGCCGTGCCCCATGAGGACGGTGTGATGGTGCGTAACTTCACCTGCCCGGTGGGCAGCGTGGTGCGCGAGGAACAATGCGCGTGCCGGGCGATGGCGGCGTTCTTTTCCGAAGCCACGGGCATGCCGGCCAGTGAGCAGTGTCTGCGCGAGGATCGCTTGATTTGCCAGTACTTGATCGAGCGGCGCGAAGCGTCGGGGGAGTGAATGCGCAACTGCGGCAGCGCAGCTTTTCGAAAGGCAAAAAAAAACCCGGAAATCCTCACTTGCGTGGGCCTTCCGGATTTTCTAAACCGCCAAATATGGTGGGTCGTGTGGGATTCGAACCTACGACCAATTGGTTAAAAGCCAACTGCTCTACCAACTGAGCTAACGACCCGCTGTGTGGTGGCGCGTATAATACTGATTTCTAAGGACTATTCAACACTTAATTTGAAATATTTCAAAAATAACGCGTTGGATCGGCTATTCCGGCCGCCTGGAAGCCCTCTGCACGCAGTCGGCAACTGTCGCATTTCCCACAAGCACGGCCGTCATCGTCTGCCTGGTAGCAGGAAACCGTCAGCGAATAATCAACACCAAGCCCTACACCAGCCTTCACGATATCGGCCTTGCTCAGGTTCTGCAGCGGCGCCTGGACACGGAAACCCTGCCCCTCTACCCCGGCCTTTGTCGCCAGGTTGGCCATGCGCTCGAACGACTCCACAAACTCCGGACGGCAGTCCGGATAGCCGGAATAATCCACTGCGTTGACGCCAATGAAGATGTCGCGGGCGTTGAGCACTTCAGCCCAGCCGAGCGCCAGGGACAGGAACACGGTGTTGCGTGCCGGCACGTAGGTGACCGGGATGCCTTCACTCGGCGCCTCCGGCACATCGATGCTGCTGTCCGTCAGCGCGGAGCCGCCAATGCCATTGAGGTTCAAGCCGATCACCTTGTGTTCGACCACGCCTCTGTCGCGCGCTACGCGGGCAGCGGCGTTCAGTTCGGCACGGTGGCGCTGGCCGTAGTCAAAGCTCATGGTGTAGCAGCTATAGCCTTCAGCCTGCGCCATGGCTACCACGGTGGCGGAATCAAGGCCGCCCGAGAGCAAAATGACCGCGCGTTTTTGATCAGTGTGTTGTTCAGTCATGTCAGCGTCCTGGCTCGTCGTTCCAAAGGTATTTGTGCAATTGCAATTGCAGGCGGACCGGCAGGTTATCCGCCACCACCCAATCGGCCAGATCCCGCGCGTTCAAGTCGTGGTGGCTGGGAGAAAACAGCACCTCGCCAACGCGACGGTCCAAACCGTACTGGATGAGCTTGGAGTTGGCCCAATCGTAGTCATCGCGGGAACAGATCACGAACTTGACCTGATCGTTGGCAGTCAGCAGGTCCATGTTCTCGTAGCGGTTGCGATGCGCCTCTTTGGACCCCGGGGTCTTGAGGTCGACGACGCGGCTTACACGCGGGTCGACCGCCGAGATATCCAGCGCGCCGCTGGTCTCCAGGGACACCTCGTAACCGGCGTCACACAGCTGCTTGAGCAAGGGAATGGCATTGGGCTGGGCCAAAGGCTCGCCACCGGTTACACAGACGTAGCGCGGTTTGAAACCGGCCACCTGCTCCAGGATATCGTCGAGGGTGCGCACGGTGCCGCCACTGAAGGCGTAGGCGCTGTCACAGTATTGGCAACGCAAGGGGCAGCCGGTCAGGCGCACAAATACTGTGGGCAGGCCGGCCGTTCGCGTTTCACCCTGCAACGAGTAAAAAACTTCGGTGATGCGTAATGTGTCTTGCATAGTCGCCACGGGCGTAACAGCTAAACAGGCTGTCCGCCTCCGTCAGGCACTTCAAGGGATCCCGTCAACGCGTAGACCCCAGGAAGCGTATTTCATAAAAGGGCGTGGATTCTAACGAAAAAACCCGCGTCAGGCGCGGGTTTCTTCTAAACGGGCCGTGCAGTTTACAAACGCTGCAGGTCCCGTTGGGCCAACTGGGCAGCGGAAGTGCCCGGATACTGGGCAACCACTTGCTGCAGAATGCCTTTGACCTTGTCGGTATGACCCAGGCGGCGTTCTACGTCAGCGAGTTTGTACAGCGAGTCCGGCACCTTGGCGTGCTTGGGGTACAACTGGCTGACCTTGGCGAAAGCCTGGCCGGCCCCCTGCAAGTCACCCTTGGCCAGGTTGACTTCGCCCAGCCAGTACTGGGCATTGCCCGCGTATTGGCTGTTCGGGTATTTGCGCAGGAATGCGGTGAAGGCCTGGCTGGCCTTGTCGAAATCCTTGGCTTTGATCAGGTCGAAGGCTGCGTCGTAATACAGTTTTTCCTTCGCCGGATCACCCGGTTCGCTGCTGGCGGCAGGGGCTTGGCTTGCAGCGGCCCCTGCGGCTGCACCACCGGCAGCAGCGCTTGGCGCGCCACCGGCAGAAGAATTATCAGGAGTTGCGGCAGGTGTTACGCCGGCTCCAATGCGTCGATCAAGATCCTGGTAACGCTCCAGGCCTTCTTGCTTCAGCTGGTTCACCTGGTTCTGCAGAACTTCAATGGTGCCTTGTTGCTGCGCCAATTGATCCTGCATGCGTTGCAGCTGATTGAACAGTTCGCCCTGTGCCGAGGGAGCGGACGTTGCCGCCCCCCCAGCATAGGCGCCGTTCGTGCCATAACCCGCTGGCGGATAACTGCTCCCGCTATTGTTATAGCCAGAGTTGCTATCTTCCACAGGAACCGCAGCCCACACCGCAAGCGGTGCGAGGCTGAGGGCCAATACAGTCAGAGCACGACGGCACGTTCGCATGACGAATTACTTACGCAGTTCGACGCGACGGTTTTGAGCCCAGGACTGCTCGTCGTGGCCAGTAGCAACTGGACGCTCTTTACCGTAGGAAACCAGCTCCAGTTGAGCTGGCGAAACGCCTTGCAGTACCAGGTAGCGCTGAACGGCTTTCGCACGACGCTCGCCCAGTGCCATGTTGTACTCACGAGTACCACGTTCGTCGGTGTTACCTTCCAGAACAACGCGAGCGCCGTTAGCTTTCAGGTCCTTCGCGTGAACGTCCAGAGCGCGCATGGCTTCTGGCTTCAGGTCCGAACTGTCGTATTCGAAGTAGAAAGTGGTGATAGCGCGCAGAGCAGCTTCTTCGCTCAGGGAGCCGTCAACTGCACCAGTGTTGGCGCCGTAACCAGCGTTTGGATCAACAGCTGCGCCTTCACCGGCATTGTCGCCGCCTTTGGACGAGCAACCAACGGCTACGGACAGAGCCAGAGCCAGAGCAGCAAACTTACCAAACTTCAGCATTTCCATCGTGAAACTCCTAATGAACCCCAGTGTGTTAAGTAAAACGTGTTTCGCCGCGTCAGTTCAGGTAAGGGGACCAGGACGGTTCTCTGACTTCGCCTTGAGCGGTAGGAAGCGGGAGCCTCACGCGTCCATTAATGGACACGAGCATCAAGACTCCCCGGCCCTGCTGGCGGGTGGCGTAGATTACCATGGTGCCGTTGGGCGCAACAGTGGCTGACTCATCAAGGTTGGTATCTGTAAGGATTTTTACCGTTCCACGCTGCAAATCCTGGGCCGCAACCCGGAAATTAGTGAAACCATCCTGACGGTGAATCATCACCAACGTCTTTTCATCAGCCGAAAGCTTCGGGTTGGCGTTGTAGTTACCGATGAAAGTCACGCGTTCCGCGCCCCCACCGTTCACGTTAGCCTTATAGATCTGTGGTTTGCCGCCACGGTCCGAGGTGAAGAAGATGGTCGAACCATCCTTGCCCCAGAACGGTTCGGTGTTGATGCCCGGGCCACTGGTTACGCGGGAGATCTGGCGCGAAGCCATGTTCATCACGTAGATGTCCGGGTTGCCGTCCTTGGACAGCACGAATGCCAGGCGCGAACCATCCGGCGACCAGGCTGGAGCACCGTTGAGGCCTTCGAAGTTGGTGATCTGCTCACGACGGCCAGTGTCGATGTGCTGGACGAAGATGCGCGGACGCTTCTGTTCGAAAGATACATAGGCAATACGCTTGCCGTCCGGCGCAAAGCGCGGCGACAGGATAGGCTCACGCGATTGCAGCAGGGTCACCGCACGCGCGCCGTCGTAGTCCGAGCGCTGCAGGGTGTAACGCGTGTTGTCGACGGAAAAACGCTCAGCGGTGACGTACAGCAGACGCGTGGAGAACGCCCCCTTGATGCCGGTCAGTTTTTCGAACGACTGGTCCGAGATGTAGTGCGCCATGTCCCGCAGTTGTTCGGCAGTGCCCGAAACGCTGCCGGTCAGCACCTGCTGCTCGGTCGCCACGTTGAACAACGCGTACTGGATCTGCAGGCGACCGCCGGCCGGCACGATGTTGCCGACCATCAGGTACTGCGCGCCCACGGCCTTCCAGTCACGGAAGATGACTTCGCTGGCCTGGGTCGGCTGGCTGATCATGTTGCCCTTGTCGATCGGGGCGTAGTAACCGGAATTGCGCAGGTCGTCGCTGACGATCTGCGCCATGTCATCCGGCAGCACGCTGCCGCCCTGCCAGCCGAACGGTACAACCGCGATCGGCGTGGCCCGGTCGCTACCGCTGGTGACCAGGATGTTCTTTTCATCCGCCGCCGCTATCCCTGCCATACAGCAAATAACGACAAGCATTCCTCGAAGAAGGTTTCTCACAAGGCTAGATCCTCAGGTGTGAATGTCATCTTGAATGAACGATAGGGAGCGAAGTCGCTTGGTTTCATTCCCTGCATCTCGGTCAACCGGCCAATATTCTTGACCGCGGCAACCGCTGAACTGTCAAACGAAGCATCGCCACTGCCCTTCGCCACGCTGACCGAAGTCACCGTACCGTCCGGCAACATGCCGATCTGCAGCACGACTGTCATGCCTTTGCGTGCCGAAGGTGGACGTGTCCAGCCTTCCGCTGCCCGTGCCCGAATCAGGTCGTCGAAGCTGCCCGCGACTTCATCGCCACGTTCATCGGCCAAGGCTTGCTGACGCTGCGGCGTGTCGGAAAGCAAATCTGCCAGGGCCTGGGCCTTTTTCTCTTCGGCGGATTTGCGTGCTGCTTCCTGGGCCTTTTTCTTCTGGGCATCGGCGGCAGCTTTCTTCTTCGCGTCCTCGGCGACCTTCTTCTTCGCCTCGTCTGCTTCAGCTTTTTTCTTGGCGTCTTCGGCGGCTTTCTTCTTCGCGTCTTCGACTATCTTTTTCTTGGCATCTTCAGCGGCCTGTTTCTTGGCCTCTTCTTCAGCAGCCTTTTTCGCTTCGTCTTCGGCTTTCTTTTTAGCTATATCAGCCAATTGTTTCTCTTCGGCCTTTTTCGCTTCGGCAGCTTTCTCGGCTTTCTTGGCTTCATCAGCCTTTTTCGCCTCGTCGGCTTTCTTCGCTTCGTCAGCCTTTTTCGCTTCCTCGGCCTTTTGAGCCGCCTCTTCTTTCTTTTGTTCCGCAGCAGCCTTCACCGCTTCCTGCTCGACCTTTTTCTGTTCCATCTGCTCGACTTCAGTCTGGCGCGCAGCCGACTTCTGGGCCTCACCCGCAATCTTCTGATTGGTCTGGGTAGTGGCCTGACTTTTCGATTTCAGCTGATACAGGGTCGCCTGCACGATCGGCTTGGCTGGCGGCAGGTCCGGGGTCATGGCAAAGCTGACGAACAGCATGCCAAATACCAGGACGTGCAGGGCTATCGCCCAGACGCTGGGCCAGAAGTAGCTTTCCGAGGCGGACGGCTCTCGCTGTTGCTGCATCAGGGCGCCTCGGTAATCAAGCCAACGTTACCGACGCCGGCCTTCTGCAGCCCGCCCATGGCGCCCATGACGGAGCCGTAGTCGACCGCCTTGTCGCCGCGGATAAACACCTGGGTATGCTTGCCGCCTTCGTTGCCGGCGCGAATGATCTTGGTCACCGCATCGGTCATCGCCGGCAGGGTCATCGCCTTGTCCTGCTGCTTCTGGGTATCGACTTCGCTGCCAAGGTTCCAGTAGTAGGTCTTGTCGGACTTGATCGAAATGGTCAGCACCTGGGTGTTGTTGTCCTGGGGCAAGGCTTCGCTGGAAACCTTGGGCAGGTCAACCTTCACGCCCTGGTTGAGCATCGGCGCGGTCACCATGAAGATCACCAGCAGCACCAGCATCACGTCGATGTAAGGTACGACGTTCATCTCGGCGACCGGCTTGCGCTTGGTTCGAGCTCGAGTGATTAAAGCCATCGGGGAGTACCTGCTTATTCTTCGCTGGTGTGCACTTTACGGTGCAGGATCGCCTGGAATTCATCGGCGAAGGTGTAGTAACGGCCAATCAGGTTTTCGCCACGGGCGGCAAAACGGTTGTAGGCGATAACGGCAGGAATAGCCGCGAACAGGCCGATCGCGGTGGCGATCAGGGCTTCGGCGATACCCGGGGCCACGGTGGCCAGGGTGGCTTGCTGAGCCTGGGCCAGACCACGGAAGGAGTTCATGATCCCCCATACGGTACCGAACAGACCGATATACGGGCTGACCGAACCTACGGTGGCCAGGAACGGCAGGCTTTGCTCGAGCTTCTCTTCTTCACGGGAGATGGCGACGCGCATGGCGCGGGCCACGCCTTCCATGACCGCTTCGGGGTCGACGCCCGGTTGCTGGCGCAGGCGCGAGAACTCCTTGAAGCCGGCGCGGAAGATCTGCTCCACGCCCGAATCCGGGTCGGGGTTGCTGCCGGCCTGGCGATACAGTTTGGACAGGTCGATGCCCGACCAGAAGCGCTCTTCGAAGCTCTCCAGGGCACGTCGACCGGCACGCAGCAGGTTGCTGCGCTGAAAAATCATGACCCAAGAGGTAACCGATGCGGCTACCAGGGTCAGCATGACCAGTTGAACCACAACACTGGCATTGCTGACCAGGCTCCACATGGAGGAATGGTCGACGACGGTAGGTTCCACGCTAAATCTCCTGCTTTGATTGTTTACCCGCGCCGCTTGCGTCGGCAAAGGCCGCACGCAGAGCTTCGGGAATGGCCCGGGGTTTCAAACTATGGGTGCGCACACAGGCCACCAGGAACTGCCCCTCACAGAGCAGCGTTGCATCCGTTGCCCGCCTGACCTGCTGCTTGAAGCGCAGGCTGGCACGGTTCAATTCGATCACTTGCGCACTGACCAGCAATTCGTCGTCCAGCCGCGCCGGCGCGTGATAGCGCGCCTCGCTGGAATGCACGACGAACAACAGGTCCTCCCCTGCCAGCTGGGATTGGGCAAAGCCCAGCTCCCGTAGCCGCTCGGTTCGAGCCCGCTCCATGAACTTGAGATAGTTGACGTAATACACGATGCCGCCAGCATCGGTGTCTTCGTAATAAACGCGACAGCGATGTGCGAACGACTGATCCCCGTTTTGCGCGCGCATACTCTAGTGCTTACTCCTCAGGTTGCCAATCCGGCCTGCCGCTGTTTTTTCATTCTCGCTCTTCATTCTGAAGAATATTTCCAGCGACTGAATGACGACACTCGCCACTAGGACAGCACAAAGTTCGGATAAATCGACTGGCGTGGTGTTTTTAATCGTCCACTGCATCGAGGAATTCGTCTACCACGGGCATCTCCCCCAATCGTGACGGAATGTTTAATCCGAAGTGCAGGTACGCATGACGCGTGACGACCCGCCCCCTTGGGGTCCGCATGATGTAGCCCTGCTGGATCAGGTAAGGCTCCAGCACGTCCTCGATGGTATGACGCTCCTCGCTGATGGCCGCAGCCAGGCTGTCGACGCCCACCGGGCCGCCGTCAAACTTCTCGATCATGGTCAAGAGTAGACGCCGATCCTGGTGATCGAAGCCATGCTCATCCACATCCAGCAGGTTCAAGGCCAGGTCCGCCACCGCCTTGGTGATATGCCCTTTGGCACGCACTTCGGCAAAGTCTCGCACTCGGCGCAGCAGCCGGTTGGCGATCCGCGGCGTGCCCCGTGCACGACGAGCCACCTCAAAAGCGCCTTCCGGGTCCAGCGGCAGGCCCAGAATGCCCGCCGAACGACTGACGATGGTCGCCAGATCCGTGGTGCTATAAAACTCAAGACGTTGGACGATGCCGAAACGGTCTCGCAGCGGGTTGGTCAACATGCCTGCGCGGGTGGTCGCCCCTACCAGGGTGAACGGCGGCAAGTCGAGTTTGATCGAGCGGGCGGCCGGGCCTTCGCCGATCATGATGTCGAGCTGGAAGTCTTCCATGGCCGGGTACAGCACTTCCTCGACGATGGGCGAAAGCCGGTGGATTTCGTCGATGAACAGCACGTCGTGGGGCTCAAGATTCGTCAGCAGCGCCGCCAGGTCGCCCGGGCGCTCCAGCACCGGGCCGGAGGTGGACTTGATCGACACCCCCATTTCCTGGGCAATGATGTTGGCCAGGGTGGTCTTGCCCAGCCCCGGCGGGCCGAAGATCAGCGTATGGTCCAGAGACTCGCTGCGTCCGCGCGCGGCCTGGATGAACAGCTCCATCTGCTCGCGCACGGTGGGCTGGCCGATGTAGTCGGCCAGGCTCAGGGGGCGAATGGCCCGGTCCTGGAGTTCTTCACGGTCGCGCGGGCCAGTGGCCGCGATCAGACGGTCAGCTTCAATCACTTAAATCATTCCCTTCAGGGCGCGGCGGATCATGTCTTCACTGCTCAGGTTCTTGTCCTTGATGGCCGACACCGCCTTGCTGGCTTCCTGGGGCTTGTAGCCCAGGGAGATCAGCGCGCTGACGGCATCGCTTTCGGCGCTGGCCACCTGGCTCGCCGGCATATCCGGCTGATTGGGCACCAGAGCGAACATGCTCGGTACCACCTCCCAGGCCTTGAAGCGGTCTTTGAGCTCCACCAACAGGCGCTCGGCGGTTTTCTTGCCGACGCCGGGTACCTTGGTCAGCGCCGAGGTGTCCTGGGCCGAGACCGCACGCACCAGTTCATCCACTTCCAGGCTCGACATCAAGGCCAGCGCCAGCTTGGGGCCCACACCATTGAGGCGAATCAGCTCACGGAAGAAGTCGCGGTCGCGCTTGCCAATGAAACCATAGAGTAGTTGCGCATCCTCGCGCACCACCAGATGGGTGTGCAGGGTAATGGGCTCACCGACCGACGGCAGGCGATACAGAGTGGTCATGGGCACTTCCAGCTCATACCCCAACCCGTTTACATCCAGTATCAGGTGCGGCGGCTGTTTCTCAGCCAGGGTGCCGCGCAAGCGTCCAATCACGGTTAGATCCTTAAAGCTTGGAGGTCAGAACAGGCCTGACCGCAAATAACAGTTGCGCTGATGCTATCAGAGACGCAGGCGCCCGCCACGACTGCGTGCCGTGCCGAGGCCGTGGGGCAACAGGCTGGAACGGGTATGTGCGTGGCAAATGGCGATGGCCAGGGCGTCGGAGGCATCGATTTGCGGTTTGGCGGTGAGTTTGAGCATGTGCATGACCATCATCTGCACCTGCTCCTTGTTGGCACCGCCGGTACCGACCACGGCCTGCTTGACCTGGGTCGCGGTGTACTCGGCGATTTCCAGGCCCTCCTCGGCTCCGGCGACGATGGCTGCCCCCCGGGCCTGGCCCAGCTTGAGGGCCGAGTCGGCGTTTTTGGCCATGAACACTTTTTCGATGCCCATGGTCACCGGCCCGTAGGTCTGGATCACTTCACGCACGCCGCGATAGACGATCTGCAGGCGCTCGGCCAACTCGCCCGCGCCGGTACGGATGCAACCCGAGGCTACATAGATGCAGCCGCGCGGGGTCTGTTGCACCACGCCAAAACCGGTGATGCGCGAACCGGGGTCGATACCTAGGATTAAAGTCATAACGCCTGCGGGTTGGGTAAACACAATTTTTTGATACAGATCAGATCCAATGTGGGAGCGGGCTTGCCCGCGAAAGCGGTGGGTCAGCCAACATTGTCAGCGACTGGTACACCGCATTCGCGGGCAAGCCCGCTCCCACATTTTGATCTACGCCTGGCCTCAGCTTAGCTGGGCGGCTACTTCTTCCGGGATGTCGGCATTGGAATACACGTTCTGCACGTCATCCAGGTCTTCGAGCATATCCAGCATCTTCAACACTTTCTGCGCACCATCCAGGTCCAGCTCGGCACTGGTGGTCGGCAGCATCACGATTTCTGCGTCGGTGCCTTTGAAACCGGCGGTTTCCAGGGCGTTGCGCACAGCATAGAAACCGGCAAACGAGGTGAACACGTCAATGGAGCCGTCTTCGTTGGTCACCACGTCGTCGGCGTCCGCCTCCATCGCCGCTTCCATCAGCGCGTCTTCGTCCACGCCCGGCGCGAAAGATATCTGCCCCTTGCGCTCGAACAGGTAAGCCACCGAGCCGTCCGTGCCGAGGTTGCCGCCGCACTTGCTGAACGCATGGCGCACGGCGGCTGCGGTGCGGTTACGGTTGTCGGTCATGCATTCGACCATCACCGCCACGCCACCCGGGCCGTAGCCTTCGTAGCTCAGTTCGACCATATCGTCGGTGTCGGCCGCACCGGCGCCACGGGCCACGGCGCGGTCGATGATGTCGCGGCTCATGTTGGCGCCCAGCGCCTTGTCCAGCGCCAGGCGCAGACGCGGGTTGGAACCCGGGTCACCGCCACCCTGGCGGGCCGCGACGGTCAGTTCGCGAATCCACTTGGTGAAGATCTTGCCTTTCTTGGCATCCTGACGCTCTTTGCGGTGCTTGATGTTCGCCCACTTGGAATGGCCAGCCATTACACAACTCCGAATTCTCTAGAAACCTTGATGATCCCGCCGTGCGGGATTTACCCCTTGTAACGCAAAGGCGCATCCGAAGATGCGCCTTTTAGACTGCGTAAACCTCAATGCGCTTTCACGCAGCGGCCTTACTCAGCCTTCGGCGTCTCGCGCAGACGAATGTGCAGCTCGCGTAGCGCCTTGGCATCCACCACACCCGGAGCCTGGGTCATCACGTCCGCAGCACTCTGGGTTTTCGGGAACGCGATCACTTCACGGATCGACTGGGCGCCGGTCATCAGCATCACCAGGCGGTCCAGGCCAAAGGCCAGGCCACCGTGGGGCGGTGCACCGTATTTCAGCGCGTCGAGCAGGAAGCCGAATTTCTCTTCCTGTTCCGCTTCGTTGATGCCCAACAGGCGGAACACCGCTTGTTGCATCTCCTTGCGGTGGATACGGATCGAACCGCCGCCCAGCTCGGTGCCGTTGAGCACCATGTCGTAGGCACGGGACAGCGCGCCCGCCGGGTTGGCTTCCAGCTCCGCTGGCGAGCACTTCGGCGCGGTGAACGGGTGGTGCAAGGCGCTGAAGCTGCCGTCGTCGTTCTCTTCGAACATCGGGAAGTCAACGACCCACATCGGGGCCCATTCGCAGGTCAGCAGGTTCAGGTCGTGACCCAGCTTGATGCGCAGCGCGCCCAAGGCTTCGCTGACGATCTTGGCCTTGTCGGCGCCGAAGAACACGATGTCGCCGTCGACGGCACCCACACGATCCAGGATCACGTTCAGGTTGGCTTCGGGGATGTTCTTCACGATTGGCGACTGCAGGCCATCCACGCCATTGGCGCGCTCATTGACCTTGATGTACGCCAGGCCCTTGGCACCGTAGATGCCGACGAACTTGGTGTAATCGTCAATTTGTTTACGAGGCATGCTCGCGCCACCTGGCACGCGCAAGGCGGCAATGCGGCATTTAGGGTCGTTGGCCGGGCCGCTGAACACCTTGAAGTCGACTTCTTTCAACTGGTCGGCCACGTCCACCAGTTCCAGCGGGTTGCGCAGGTCCGGCTTGTCGGAACCATAGCGACGCATGGCTTCTTCGAAGGTCATGTGCGGGAATTCACCGAATTCCAGACCCAGCACTTCCTTGAACAGGTTGCGGATCATTTTTTCGGTCAGGCCCATGATCTCTTTTTCATCGAGGAAGCTGGTCTCGATGTCGATCTGGGTGAATTCCGGCTGACGGTCGGCGCGCAAATCTTCGTCGCGGAAGCACTTGGCGATCTGGTAGTAGCGGTCGAAGCCGGCCACCATCAACAGTTGCTTGAACAGTTGCGGCGATTGCGGCAACGCGAAGAACGAACCTGCGTGGGTACGGCTCGGCACCAGGTAGTCACGCGCACCTTCTGGCGTAGCGCGGGTCAGGATCGGCGTTTCGACGTCCAGGAAGCCGTTTTCGTCGAGGAAGCGGCGGATGCTGGTGGTCATGCGCGAGCGCAGGCGCAGTTTCTCGGCCATTTCCGGACGACGCAGGTCCAGGAAGCGGTAGCGCAGGCGGGTTTCTTCGCCCACGTCGGAATATTCGTTGAGCGGGAACGGCGGGGTTTCCGCTTCGTTCAACACTTCCAGCTCGTAACCCAGCACTTCGATGCCGCCGGAAGCCATGTTTTTGTTCACGGCACCGGCCGGACGCAGGCGAACCTTGCCGGTGATCTTCACGACGTACTCGCTGCGCACGCGGTCGGCGGCGGCGAAGCTTTCGGCGCGATCCGGGTCGAACACCACCTGAGCCAGACCATCACGATCACGGATATCGAGGAAGATCACCCCGCCGTGGTCGCGGCGACGGTGAACCCATCCGCAAAGGGTGATTTCCTGACCTTCCAGGGTCTCGTTCAGTTGGCCGCAATAGTGGCTGCGCATCATGGTAGTGGTTTCACTTCTCGTAATTCGAAATTCGGTGGAGGCCCGCCTCGTCACCGTACATTAAAGCAGGGGACGGATAATGCAGGAGCCTGCGCGTAGAGTTCAACTCAGTCTGCTTTGTCGCCGCCCGCCAGGTTCTTCTTCGAACCCGTCTTGAAATCGGTCTCGTACCAGCCGCTGCCGCTCAGGCGAAATCCCGGCATGGATAACATCTTCTTGAGCTCAGGTGCCTGGCAAGCCGGGCAATCGACCAGCGGCGCGTCGCTGATCTTCTGAATGGCTTCCACTTGATGACCACAGGAAGCGCATTGATAGTCGTACATGGGCATGGCGGTGTCTCGGCGATCTGATCGTTACCGCGCTGCGCCCGCCTTGCAGATAAAGCCCGGCATGCGCAGCAAAGCGCGGGATTATATCTGGTAAATCGAGGCAGCGCAGCCGGCTTTCTGTCCCGAGCCCTGCCCCGCCGGATCAACAGACAAGTCCCGAGGAGGACCGAATTACCCGGGGTCGCACGCCGCCACACAGCCTTTGAGCAAGTGCGCCACACACACAACCCTGACCAACCCGCTGAAGTTCTTCACACCGCCATAGCGCAAATGCACTTCCCGGTCGACGTAAGACAACAACGCACTGACCGAACAGGCATTGAGCCTGGCGATTTCCCCAAGAATATTCCAGTACACCTGCTCCAGTCGCAGGCAGGTGGAAAACCCGTTGAGCCTGACCGACCGGGACAATGGCCTGGCCAGCCCCATGTCGAACCCCTTTGCAAAGGGGTCGACCCTTATCTTATGAAAGCCACCGGCTTCCATCACTCCATTACCCACTCCACGTGACATATACCTGACACTCCATTGCCAAACGGCAACCCCCGGGCTAGTCCCAGGGATTGATGGCTCAATGAAACATCAGGAACACAGAGGCAACCAGAAGACGCGGAGTCGATGATCGTAGGACAAGCCAACGGGCATGTCGGGAAGCGCGGGCAGCGACCCCGCCCGGGGGTGCCGCCCTTGACTCGGTTTACTGGTTTTCGAGCAACGAGCGCAGCATCCACGCGGTTTTCTCGTGAACCTGCATACGCTGGGTCAGCAAGTCGGCCGTCGGCTCATCGCTGACCTTGTCGAGCAACGGGAAAATGCCGCGAGCGGTACGCGTCACCGCCTCCTGACCATCGACCAGTTGCTTGATCATCTCTTGTGCACTCGGCACACCCTCTTCTTCCTTGATGGAAGAAAGGCGTGCGTAGATGGAATAGGCGCCCGGCGCCGGGAAGCCCAGGGCACGAATACGCTCGGCAATCGAATCCACTGCCAGCGCGAGTTCGTTGTACTGCTCCTCGAACATCAGGTGCAGCGTACGAAACATGGGGCCCGTGACGTTCCAATGGAAGTTGTGGGTCTTCAGGTACAGTACATAGGTATCGGAAAGCAGCCGTGAAAGCCCATCGACGATGGATTTACGGTCTTCTTCACTGATACCGATATCGATTGCCATGTTTATCCCCTTCAATTGTCCAGCATTCATTGATCAGGTGCCGTTCCACTCTAGCAAGAGTGCCGACCCTGTGCAGCCCGGGGCAACCGGCCGAGGTGCGGCAAATCGCCCCGCGGTGACACGCCCGCCTGCGGTGTGCATGGCTTGTGCCCTGCCAGGAAAAATCCCACACAGCCGCTCAAAAAGCTTGCACCTGTCTAGGACAAGCGTTTGACGCAGAAATGCCGCAAGCCCTGTAACACCCGGAAATGCTTGATTTGAGTAGGCACAGCCTTTGCTGTTAAATAGACGGCGTGTCGTCGCCGTTCATTTCTGCGGCAGGCGACATAGGCTGATACCCGCGCACGTGCCCAACGCCTTCCATTGTTCTGAAGCGAACCGTGCCAATCAGCTCTTCCTTGTGATCCGTCTTAACGTGAGTTAATCAAAATGTTGAAAATCGTCCACCTAGTAACGGGCGTTGCAGCGTTGCTGCTGTCCTTTATACCGAGCCTGCAAGAGGGAAGTCCTCCCTACCTGGAACAACACGACGCTCTGTACCTGGCCTTGTTCGGCCTTCTCAACCTGACGCTGACACCCGCGATTCCTTACTGGAGCAAAGGTACGCGTCATCAACTGCAAAACCTGGTCAGTGCGCTGCTGGTACTGACCGTTGTCGTACAAACCCTCACCCTCCTGGCGCCCATGCCTGAAGTAGGCGGCCACCCGGCCATCCTGCTCAGCCTGGTCATTGCTGCGGTCGCTCTGGTTCTTCACCTGGCCATCAGCTTCTACCGTTCGTCCCCTGCGGCCGCGTCGCAAAACTACGACATGTCCAACCGGGATACCGGGACCGTCAAGTGGTTCAACACATCCAAAGGCTTCGGCTTTATTTCCCGGGATTCGGGCGACGACATCTTCGTCCACTTCCGGGCCATTCGCGGCGAAGGCCATCGTGTCCTGGTGGAAGGCCAGCGCGTGGAGTTCTCCGTGATGAATCGCGACAAAGGCCTGCAGGCCGAAGACGTGATCGCTGCACTGCCGCGTCGCTGATCCCGGCGTTCGCCGCATGAAAAAAACCGCGATCCAGCCTGGCTGGATCGCGTTTTTTTTATGCTCCCTGTCAATGACAGGCTGATCAATAGTGCGGCGGCGGTGCTTCCTCTTCGGACGTCTCGAACTGCCCGCCCATCTCTTCCTGGCGCTTGAGCAGTGCCGTCATCTGCAATTGCAGGCGCTCGACCGCGCGCTGCTGGGTGACCAGGATGTCATTGAGGGTCTCGATGGTGTCATCCTGAAAAGCCAGGCGGCTCTCCAGGTCCATCACGCGGTCTTGCAAATCCATAATTCCGTCCCGCCACTCAGGCCTGGGTAAAGATGAAGTCGGCGGGCAACAGCTCGCGCAGGCGCGCCCGGATAGCCGACACCTGATCGTCGGTATAAGGCTGCGCAGGATGCTTGCCCCAGACCGGTGCCGGCCAGGCGACGTCATCGCGTTTGCGCACAATGACGTGCACATGCAACTGACTGACCACGTTACCCAGCGCGCCGATGTTCATTTTATCGGCGCCCAGGCCTTCATTCAGCCGTTGGGCCAAGGCCGTCGTTTCTTGCCACAGCCGCTGCTGGTCAGCGACATCCAGTTGAAACACTTCACTGATACCGTCGATGCGCGGCACCAGGATGAACCAGGGGTAATTCGAATCATTGGACAGCAGCAGGCGGCACAAGGGGAAATCCCCGATAGCCACTGTGTCTTGTTGAAGGCGTTGGTCTAAAGCGAACACCGCGGGCACTCCGTTCGGCAGGTCAGGTTCAGGGCACAGCATACCTGCGAATGGCAGCCGCTTCACGCCGACGGCCAGGCACTCGCGTCAGCACAGGACAAAAAATACGCACCATTTCGAGACAAAGGGATATTTCGACTACGCTCAATGACCAATCCTCCGGTCAATCGCCAGCTACAAAATGAAAGCCCGAGGTAAAAGCCGCCATACAGACGCCTTAGCGAATGAGGCATTGGGCCATCATGGGACGACTTGGCGGCCGGCGTAGATGCACCAAAATGACCCATGCCTGTGTAAAAGGGATCCACGAAGTACCCACTGACAGGGTGAACCGGTAACGTTTTCCCCAGGTTCAGGATTTATGAACAACTGGACAGACAAAGATTACAGACGTGAAGGCCAAACCAATCGGCGTAAAAACCCCGTGCTTATGCGGTTTTCACGAAGCGCAGACGCTTTTCACGAAAAAATGACATTCGGTTACCGGTTTGTGCACGCTTGTTGCATTCATCCCTTTATCGTCGGTAACGGCACCTGGAGGGAAGCAGGTGATTCGCGATGACAACACCCTTGTTTCAATGCACTTCATGGAAGCGTTACAACTTTGAAAGTATGTCCTGTGGCACGCTTTTAACGGTTTAAATACAGTATTGAAGTTGTCAGTCCCGTTACATCCGGACTGTAAGATTGCGACATGGACCTAGCCATTCACGACAGGCTCGTAAAGAAGCTGAAAGGATAGATAGGCAAGTATCGCCAATATTGTCAGCGTGAGATAAGTTTGCGCCGACACAAAAAGAAAGAGCCGCCCAGACAAAAATACAGGTGGGACGGCAGTACTCTTCCTAAAACCAAAGGAGCAAATCACGATGCGCGTGATGAAGTGGAGCATGATCGCCCTGGCTGTTTCAGCAGGCACCTCGCAGTTCGCAATGGCGTCCGCCCAGGACGATTCCAAGGGCTTTGTTGAAGACAGCACTTTCAGCATCAACACTCGCCTCCTGAACTTTGGCCGCGACTTCCGTAACAATGACACCGGCAAGAGCCGCGTCAACGAAACCGGCCTGGGCTTCAACGGCCTGTTCCAATCCGGCTACACCCAGGGCACCATCGGGGTCGGTGTTGACGTGATCGGCCTGCTGGGCGTGAAACTGGACAGCGGCAAAGGTCGCTCCGGCACCGGCCTGTTCCCTACTGGCTCCGACGGTCGCTCGCAAGACGACTACTCCAAAGGCGGCGGCGCGGTTAAATTCCGTATCTCCAATACCGTCCTGAAAGTCGGCGACCAGTACACCACCGCACCGGTATTCGCCTCCGATGACAGCCGTTTGCTGCCAGAGCTGCCACAGGGTATCTCCCTGACCAGCAGCGAGATCAAGGACCTGAAACTGGAAGCCGGTCACTTCACTTCCAGCCGGGCACAAGCGCAAACCTTCCGTGACAGCCTGGGCCTGACCAAAACCGACTTTATCGGTGGCGTATACGCTCTGACGCCAGAAGTCAGCGCCAGCCTGTACTACGCAAAAACCGAAGACTACTTCAAGAAAACCTACGCCAACCTGAACTGGACCCACGCCATGGGCTCGGATCAGTCCCTGGCGGTGGACTTCAACATCTACAACACCAAAAGCGACGGTCTTGGCCTGCAACGCGCAGAAAAAGACGGCACCACCAAACTGGACAACCGTGCCTACAGCCTGCAAGGCGCGTACACCATCCAGGCTCACACCTTTACCCTGGCCTACCAGAAGGTTAGCGGTGACGGTGACTACGGCTACGGCGTAGACGGCGGCGGCACCATTTTCCTGGCCAACTCCATCGCCCGTTCCGACTTCAACGCTGAAGACGAGAAATCGTTCCAGGCTCGCTACGACCTGAACATGGCCACTTTCGGCATCCCAGGCCTGAGCTTCATGACTCGCTACGTGAAAGGTACCGGCGCGAACACCGCCGAAACTTCGAACGGCAAAGAGTGGGAACGCGACATCGAAGCCAAATACGTGATCCAGAGCGGCCCGGCAAAAGACCTGAGCCTGCGCGTACGTCAAGCGACCTATCGTTCGTCTGACGGCGTGTACTACGGTTCGGCGTCGATCGACGAACTGCGTCTGATCGCGCAATACCCGCTGAACATCTTGTAATCGATAGTTTGATTGCAACGATGACTTGAGGCTTCGGCCTCAAACAAAAAAGCCGCCCCTTTGTTGGCAAAGGGGCGGCTTTTTTATTGGTATCTGTCTGCGGCCAGATAAATAGCAAGCAAACTATCTAGATAAATTGTTTGTATCGAACCTGACCTGAAGGCCAAGTTCGATAACATTATCTTCGATTACTTTGCGACAGGATCTTGCATCACTCGAATAACGCGTTGTGGAAACGGAATATCAATACCCGCCTCTTTCAAACGATCACGCGCCAATTCATTCAACATAAACACCACATCCCAATAATCGGATGTCTTGGTCCAGCACCGCAGCGAAACCGTAATAGAGCTGTCGCCCAGGGTCGAGACCACTGCCACCGCGGCGGGATCGGCCAATACCCGGGGGTCCTTGGCCAGTTCCAGCAACACCCCGCGGGCTTTCTGCAAATCGGCTTCGTAGTCCACGCCTACGTCGAATACCACTTTGCGGGTCGGCTGACGGTTGGTGTTGGTGATGATGCCGTTGGACAGGCTGCCGTTGGGGATGATCACGGTCTTGTTGTCACCGGTGCGCAGCACGGTGTGGAAGATCTGGATGCTGTCGACGGTGCCCGAAGTGCCTTGTGCCTCGATCCAGTCACCAATGCGGAACGGACGGAACAGCAGAATCAGCACGCCACCGGCGAAGTTCGCCAGGCTGCCTTGCAGCGCCAGGCCGATGGCCAGGGTCGCAGCACCGATCGCGGCGACGAACGAAGTCGTCGCCACGCCGATCATCGAGGCGACGTTGACCACCAGCATGACTTTGAGCGCGATATTGGCCAGGCTGGTGATGAAGTGTTGCAGCGCCAGGTCTGCGCTACGTAGCGCCAGCAGACGCCCCACGCGGTGAGTCAGAATGTTGATCAGCCACCAGCCGATAGCCAGGGTGATCATCGCCAGCAATACCCGGCTGCCGTATTCCATGATCATCGGGATCCAGGACTGCGAGGTCTTGATCAAGTGATCCACTTCAGCGTTCAAATCCATCTACCTTCTCCTGTCTAGCGGATGTGCGGCATTTTTGAATGCCCATTAACGCCATTGAGCCCCGTAGGGCTCAATGGTGGGCGCAGGTTCTGGGGCGTGGGACGTCAAAAACGCCCGCAGGTTCCCCAGCGTGCCATCAGTCGCGAAAGTTATTGAACTGCAGCGGCATGCCGAATGAGTGAGCGCGCAGGGCCGCGATCGCTTCTTGCAAGTCGTCACGCTTCTTGCCGGTCACCCGAACCTGTTCGCCCTGGATAGAGGCCTGAACCTTGAGTTTGGCATCCTTGATGTGAGCGACGATTTTCTTCGCCAGCTCCTTGTCGATACCTTCCTTGAGGACCGCTTCCTGCTTCATCACCTTGCCCGACGCGAAGGAATCCTTGACTTCAAGGCACTGCACATCGATCTTGCGCTTGACCAGGGCCAGCTTGAGGATTTCGATCATCGCTTCCAGCTGGAAGTCGGCTTCAGCGGTCAGGTTGACGGTCAGTTCCTTGTCCTTGAATTCGAAACTGCCCTTGCCTTTCAAGTCATAGCGACGGTCCAGTTCCTTGACGGCGTTCTCGACGGCGTTGGTGACTTCGTGTTTGTCCAGTTCGGATACCACGTCGAACGAAGGCATGTCATTTCTCCAATATAAGGGGCGGGCTCAGTAGAGATGGAGCGCGCCCGAGCTAAAATGCCGGGGCATTATAGCGGTTCTTTCGCCCCGTTCACCGTGAGCGACCCTACGGAGCACAAACACATGTCGATCCCCTGGCACATTCTTGGCGCTGGCAGCCTTGGCACCCTCTGGGCCACACGGCTGGCCCGCGCCGGTTTGCCGGTGAGGCTGGTCCTGCGCAATCAAGCGCGCCTGGCCAGCTACCAGGCGGCGAACGGGTTGACCCTGGTGGAACACGGCGTTGCCCATACCTACCCGATCATCGGCGAAACGTGCGACACCCCTGGGCCGATTCATCGACTGCTGGTGGCCTGCAAAGCCTACGACGCCCAGGCGGCCATCGCTCAGTTGCACCATCGGCTGGCGCCCGACGCCGAGCTGATCCTGCTGCAAAATGGCCTCGGCAGCCAGGATGCGGTGGCTGCGCAGTTGCCCCAGGCCCGTTGTGTGTTTGCCTCGAGTACCGAGGGTGCCTTTCGCGACGGCGACTGGCGTGTGGTGTTTGCCGGGCATGGCTACACCTGGCTGGGTGACGCCAGCCACCCCACTCCACCGTTATGGCTTGATGACCTGGACGCGGCCGGTATCCCCCACGAGTGGAGCACCAACATTCTTACGCGCCTGTGGCGCAAGCTGGCGCTCAACTGCGCGATCAACCCGCTGACGGTGCTTTACCAGTGCCGCAACGGCGGTTTGCAGGACCATCAGTGTGAAGTTGCCACCCTGTGCGCCGAATTGACCGAACTGCTGGAATGCTGCGGTCAGCCTGCCGCGGCCCTGGACCTGCACAGCGAAGTGGAACGGGTGACCCAGGCCACCGCCGCCAACTATTCTTCCATGTACCAGGACGTGGCGAGTGCCCGACGTACCGAAATCAGCTACCTGTTGGGGTACGCCTGCCAGGCCGCTGCACGTCATCAACTGATTTTGCCGCACCTGCAACAGGTCCAGGCGCGACTGGTCGAGCACTTGCGCGCACGCGGATTGCCCAGCGACTGAGGCACGCGCTACCCTGACTGAATGTCTATTACCTGCGAAAACCCTGATGCCACTGCGCCAGCGTCTTGAAAACCTACCGGTCGGGCAAAAGCTGCTGGCCGCCTTGCTGGTATTGCTGACCACTGTACTGCTGGTGGCCAACCTCACATTTATCAGCGCCGCTTACTGGATCTCCCAGGAAAGCATGGCCCCCCAGGCGTTGCAGGCCATTGGCCGTCTGGTGTCCAACCCCGCCCTGGCCGCCGAGGCACTCCAGTCGCCGGACAAGGCCGACGCCCTGCTCAACGAACTGACCAGCTACTCACCCTTGCGCGCCGCCGCGCTGTACGACGGCGAAGGCAATCGCCTGGCGCAGATGCAACACGGCGACCGCCTGCACCTGCCGGACAACTACCGGCATATCGAGGCGTGGCGCGTTACCGAGTTTCGCAGCAATCAAGTCATCACCCTGCCGCGAGCGGGCCAAGCCTCCGGGCATTTGCTGCTGGTGGCCAGCAGCGAACTGCCGGTGGCGTTTTATACAGGTACCCTCACCGCCAGCCTGGGCATCCTGATTTTCAGTGTGCTGCTGTGGCTGATCATCGCCCGCCAGATCAAACGCCTGATCACCCGACCGATCCACGAGCTGGAAGAGCTGTCACGCCAGGTAACGCGGGAAGAGAACTACGCCCTGCGTGCCGGCCGTGGCAACCACGACGAAATCGGCAGCCTGGCCGAAGCGTTCAACACCATGCTGTCGCGCATCGAAGCCCGTGAACAACAACTCAAACGCGCGCGGGACGACTCCCAGGCCGCCTACGACCAGGCCCAGGGCCTGGCCGAAGAAACCCGCCACACCAACCGCAAGCTGGAACTGGAAGTCCAGGTGCGCAGCAAGATCGAGAAAAAACTCACCGGGTTTCAGAATTACCTGAACAGCATTATCGACTCGATGCCCTCGGCGCTGATCGCACTGGATGAACAGCTCTACGTGACGCAGTGGAATCAGGAAGCCAGCGCACTGTCCGGCACACGACTGGATGAAGCGCTGAACCAACCGATCTACCTCGCCTTCGAACCGCTCAAGCCTTATCTGCCGCAGATCCGCGCCACCGTGGAGCAGCACACCGTAGAGCGGATCGAGCGGGTCACCTGGATCAAGGACGACGAACCCAAACACTATGCCCTGACCTTCTACCCCCTGACAGGCGGTGCCGGGCGCGGGGTGGTGATCCGTATCGACGACATCACCCAGCGCCTGTCCCTGGAAGAAATGATGGTGCAATCGGAGAAGATGCTCTCCGTTGGCGGCCTGGCTGCCGGCATGGCCCATGAAATCAACAACCCGCTGGGTGCGATCCTGCATAACGTGCAGAACATCCGTCGCCGCTTGTCCCCCGACCTGCCGAAGAATCTGGAACACGCAGAACAGACGGGCGTGGAACTGGAGACCGTCAACCGCTACCTGCAAAGCCGCGAAGTACCGCAGTTGCTGGACGGCATCCAGCAGGCCGGTGCGCGGGCGGCGAAGATCGTCACCCATATGCTCAGCTTCAGTCGCCGCAGCAACCGCCAGATGGCGCCCTGCGACTTGCCGGCATTGATCGATCAGGCCGTGGAAATCGCCGGCAACGACTTTGACCTGACCATCGGTTTCGACTTCAAGGGCCAGGCGATCGTCCGCCAGTTCGACCCCCTACTCGGCCCGGTTCCCGGCACCGCCAACGAACTGGAACAAGTGCTGCTCAACCTGTTGAAAAACGCCGCTCAGGCCATTCACCTGCGCGAAGACGACCACGAGCCGGGCCGCATTATTTTGCGCACCCGACTGAACCCGCCATGGGCCGAAATCCAGGTGGAAGACAACGGCATCGGCATGAGCGAAAGCGTGCGCAAGCGCACCTTCGAACCGTTCTTCACCACCAAGGAAATCGGCCAGGGCACCGGGCTCGGGCTGTCGGTGTCGTATTTCATCATCACCAATAACCACAAAGGCCAGATGGAGGTGCATTCCACCCCTGGCCAGGGCACCTGTTTCACCCTGCGCCTGCCCTTGGCCGGCAGCCAGTTGCCGCCCGCCGAACTGACCCCACTGGAGCACTGATCATGGGCTTTCGCCTGTCGAAGATTTACACCCGCACCGGCGACAAAGGCGAGACCGGCCTGGGTGATGGCCGTCGCGTCCCCAAGGATCACCCACGGGTCGAAGCGATTGGCGAAGTCGATACGCTGAACAGTCAGCTCGGGCTGCTGTTGGCCAATCTGGAAGAACAGAGCGGCAAGCACCCGGAACTAAAGGACGTGATCGAAGTGCTTACGCCTTGCCAGCATCGTTTGTTCGATCTGGGCGGCGAACTGGCGATGCCGGTGTACAAAGCGTTGAACGCGGCTGAAGTGGATAGGCTGGAAGCGGCGATTGACCGCTGGAACGAAGAAGTGGGGCCGCTGGAGAATTTCATTCTGCCCGGTGGCTCGGCGTTGATCGCCCAGGCCCACGTGTGTCGCAGCCTCGCACGCAGTGCGGAGCGACGGTGTCAGCAGTTGAACGCGGTGGAGCCATTGGAGGGGGTGGGGTTGGCGTATATCAATCGACTATCGGATTTGCTGTTTGTGGCAGCGCGGGTCATTGCCAAGCGCCAAGGTGTGGCCGAAGTGTTGTGGCAGGCGGCCGCCAAGCCCCATTGATAATTTGGTGTTGACTGATTTGGGCTCATCGCAGGCAAGCCAGCTCCCACACTTGAATGTATTCACAAATCAACTGTGGGAGCTGGCTTGCCTGCGATGAGGCCCCTCAGAACGCCATCAAG